>NZ_CP126116.1:260000-325000 GCF_030127205.1 Metabacillus hrfriensis | reverse complement strand
GCCCTTTGTACCATCCATTGTAGCACGTGTGTAGCCCAGGTCATAAGGGGCATGATGATTTGACGTCATCCCCACCTTCCTCCGGTTTGTCACCGGCAGTCACCTTAGAGTGCCCAACTGAATGCTGGCAACTAAGATCAAGGGTTGCGCTCGTTGCGGGACTTAACCCAACATCTCACGACACGAGCTGACGACAACCATGCACCACCTGTCACTTTGTCCCCCGAAGGGGAACCTTCTATCTCTAGAAGTGGCAAAGGATGTCAAGACCTGGTAAGGTTCTTCGCGTTGCTTCGAATTAAACCACATGCTCCACCGCTTGTGCGGGCCCCCGTCAATTCCTTTGAGTTTCAGTCTTGCGACCGTACTCCCCAGGCGGAGTGCTTAATGCGTTAGCTGCAGCACTAAAGGGCGGAAACCCTCTAACACTTAGCACTCATCGTTTACGGCGTGGACTACCAGGGTATCTAATCCTGTTCGCTCCCCACGCTTTCGCGCCTCAGCGTCAGTTACAGACCAGAGAGTCGCCTTCGCCACTGGTGTTCCTCCACATCTCTACGCATTTCACCGCTACACGTGGAATTCCACTCTCCTCTTCTGCACTCAAGTTTCCCAGTTTCCAATGACCCTCCCCGGTTGAGCCGGGGGCTTTCACATCAGACTTAAGAAACCGCCTGCGCGCGCTTTACGCCCAATAATTCCGGACAACGCTTGCCACCTACGTATTACCGCGGCTGCTGGCACGTAGTTAGCCGTGGCTTTCTGGTTAGGTACCGTCAAGGTGCGAGCAGTTACTCTCGCACTTGTTCTTCCCTAACAACAGAGTTTTACGATCCGAAAACCTTCATCACTCACGCGGCGTTGCTCCGTCAGACTTTCGTCCATTGCGGAAGATTCCCTACTGCTGCCTCCCGTAGGAGTCTGGGCCGTGTCTCAGTCCCAGTGTGGCCGATCACCCTCTCAGGTCGGCTACGCATCGTTGCCTTGGTGAGCCATTACCTCACCAACTAGCTAATGCGCCGCGGGCCCATCTGTAAGTGACAGCCGAAACCGTCTTTCCAACTTGAACCATGCGGTTCAAGATACTATCCGGTATTAGCTCCGGTTTCCCGGAGTTATCCCAGTCTTACAGGCAGGTTGCCCACGTGTTACTCACCCGTCCGCCGCTGACCTCCGAAGAGGTCCGCTCGACTTGCATGTATTAGGCACGCCGCCAGCGTTCGTCCTGAGCCAGGATCAAACTCTCCGAAGAAAATTTGTGACTCAATTTGTTGCTGACTTCAAAAATTTAAAACGTTTGGTACGCTTTTGGTTTTGTTTAGTTTTCAAAGATCATTTGCTTCAAGTGCAACTTTTCAATCATAATATACTAGATTGATAAAGTCAACAACTTTTTTTAAAAAATAGCTTAGCGGATTGAACCGCAGATCACTTACAGCAGAGGCTGCTCACAATCATTGCTACAGCCTGGCAACGTCCTACTCTCACAGGGGGAAACCCCCAACTACCATCGGCGCTAAAGAGCTTAACTTCCGTGTTCGGCATGGGAACGGGTGTGACCTCTTTGCCATCGTCACCAGACAATATGCAATTGAAGAAAGAATGTTATTCTTTCAAAACTAAATAACGTATGATAACAAGTTTCACTCAGGTTTTACACTTTATTAGACTGTGGTTAAGTCCTCGAACGATTAGTATCTGTCAGCTCCACACGTCACCGCGCTTCCACCTCAGACCTATCAACCTGATCATCTTTCAGGGTTCTTACTCACTAATGTGATGGGAAATCTCATCTTGAGGGGGGCTTCATGCTTAGATGCTTTCAGCACTTATCCCTTCCGCACATAGCTACCCAGCGATGCCTTTGGCAAGACAACTGGTACACCAGCGGTGCGTCCATCCCGGTCCTCTCGTACTAAGGACAGCTCCTCTCAAATTTCCTGCGCCCACGACGGATAGGGACCGAACTGTCTCACGACGTTCTGAACCCAGCTCGCGTACCGCTTTAATGGGCGAACAGCCCAACCCTTGGGACCGACTACAGCCCCAGGATGCGATGAGCCGACATCGAGGTGCCAAACCTCCCCGTCGATGTGGACTCTTGGGGGAGATAAGCCTGTTATCCCCGGGGTAGCTTTTATCCGTTGAGCGATGGCCCTTCCATGCGGAACCACCGGATCACTAAGCCCGACTTTCGTCCCTGCTCGACTTGTAGGTCTCGCAGTCAAGCTCCCTTGTGCCTTTACACTCTGCGAATGATTTCCAACCATTCTGAGGGAACCTTTGGGCGCCTCCGTTACATTTTAGGAGGCGACCGCCCCAGTCAAACTGCCCACCTGACACTGTCTCCCAGCCCGATCAGGGCTGTGGGTTAGAATTTCAATACAGCAAGGGTAGTATCCCACCAATGCCTCCACCGAAGCTGGCGCTCCGGCTTCCAAGGCTCCTACCTATCCTGTACAAGCTGTACCAAAATTCAATATCAGGCTACAGTAAAGCTCCACGGGGTCTTTCCGTCCTGTCGCGGGTAACCTGCATCTTCACAGGTACTATAATTTCACCGAGTCTCTCGTTGAGACAGTGCCCAGATCGTTACGCCTTTCGTGCGGGTCGGAACTTACCCGACAAGGAATTTCGCTACCTTAGGACCGTTATAGTTACGGCCGCCGTTTACTGGGGCTTCAATTCAAAGCTTCGCTTGCGCTAACCTCTCCTCTTAACCTTCCAGCACCGGGCAGGCGTCAGCCCCTATACTTCGCCTTGCGGCTTCGCAGAGACCTGTGTTTTTGCTAAACAGTCGCCTGGGCCTATTCACTGCGGCTTTTCAGGGCTATGAACCCTAAAAAGCACCCCTTCTCCCGAAGTTACGGGGTCATTTTGCCGAGTTCCTTAACGAGAGTTCTCTCGCTCACCTTAGGATTCTCTCCTCGCCTACCTGTGTCGGTTTGCGGTACGGGCACCTCTCACCTCGCTAGAGGCTTTTCTTGGCAGTGTGGAATCAGGAACTTCGGTACTAAATTTCCCTCGCCATCACAGCTCAGCCTTATATGAGAAGCGGATTTGCCTACTTCTCAGCCTAACTGCTTGGACGCGCATATCCAACAGCGCGCTTGCCCTATCCTCCTGCGTCCCCCCATTGCTCAAATGGTGAGGAGGTGGTACAGGAATATCAACCTGTTGTCCATCGCCTACGCCTTTCGGCCTCGGCTTAGGTCCCGACTAACCCTGAGCGGACGAGCCTTCCTCAGGAAACCTTAGGCATTCGGTGGAGGGGATTCTCACCCCTCTTTCGCTACTCATACCGGCATTCTCACTTCTAAGCGCTCCACCAGTCCTTACGGTCTAGCTTCAACGCCCTTAGAACGCTCTCCTACCACTGTTCGTAAGAACAGTCCACAGCTTCGGTGATACGTTTAGCCCCGGTACATTTTCGGCGCAGAGTCACTCGACCAGTGAGCTATTACGCACTCTTTAAATGGTGGCTGCTTCTAAGCCAACATCCTGGTTGTCTAAGCAACTCCACATCCTTTTCCACTTAACGTATACTTTGGGACCTTAGCTGGTGGTCTGGGCTGTTTCCCTCTTGACTACGGATCTTATCACTCGCAGTCTGACTCCCAAGGAGCAAGTCTTTGGCATTCGGAGTTTGACTGAATTCGGTAACCCGATGAGGGCCCCTAGTCCAATCAGTGCTCTACCTCCAAGACTCTCATACTTGAGGCTAGCCCTAAAGCTATTTCGGAGAGAACCAGCTATCTCCAGGTTCGATTGGAATTTCTCCGCTACCCACACCTCATCCCCGCACTTTTCAACGTGCGTGGGTTCGGGCCTCCATTCAGTGTTACCTGAACTTCACCCTGGACATGGGTAGATCACCTGGTTTCGGGTCTACGACCACGTACTAAAACGCCCTATTCAGACTCGCTTTCGCTGCGGCTCCGTCTCATCAACTTAACCTTGCACGGGATCGTAACTCGCCGGTTCATTCTACAAAAGGCACGCCATCACCCATTAACGGGCTCTGACTACTTGTAAGCACACGGTTTCAGGATCTTTTCACTCCCCTTCCGGGGTGCTTTTCACCTTTCCCTCACGGTACTGGTTCACTATCGGTCACTAGGGAGTATTTAGCCTTGGGAGATGGTCCTCCCTGCTTCCGACGGGATTTCTCGTGTCCCGCCGTACTCAGGATCCACTCTGGAGGGAACGAAGTTTCGACTACAGGGTTATTACCTTCTCTGACGGACCTTTCCAGGTCGCTTCATCTACCCCGTTCCTTTGTAACTCCGTATAGAGTGTCCTACAACCCCAAGAGGCAAGCCTCTTGGTTTGGGCTAATTCCGTTTCGCTCGCCGCTACTTGGGAAATCGCGTTTGCTTTCTCTTCCTCCGGGTACTTAGATGTTTCAGTTCCCCGGGTCTGCCTTCATTATCCTATGTATTCAGATAAAGATACTGTTCCATTACGAACAGTGGGTTTCCCCATTCGGAAATCTCTGGATCAAAGCTTACTTACAGCTCCCCAAAGCATATCGGTGTTAGTCCCGTCCTTCATCGGCTCCTAGTGCCAAGGCATCCACCGTGCGCCCTTCATAACTTAACCTAAATGGTCAATCGCATCACAAGATGCGTTTCGCATTTCGTTGTTTGTTTAGACATAAATGTCTAGAAAATCACTAATTATGGTAAGCGTAAATCTCAGTGAATTACTTGTTATCAATTACGTTATCTAGTTTTCAAAGAACAACCGACAAATCGGATGATTTGTCTTCTATCATAGAGAGAATGATCTCTCAAAACTAAACAAAAACCAAAAGCGTCCTCATATCTTCCTTAGAAAGGAGGTGATCCAGCCGCACCTTCCGATACGGCTACCTTGTTACGACTTCACCCCAATCATCTACCCCACCTTAGGCGGCTGGCTCCTTGCGGTTACCCCACCGACTTCGGGTGTTGCAAACTCTCGTGGTGTGACGGGCGGTGTGTACAAGGCCCGGGAACGTATTCACCGCGGCATGCTGATCCGCGATTACTAGCGATTCCAGCTTCATGCAGGCGAGTTGCAGCCTGCAATCCGAACTGAGAATGGTTTTATGGGATTGGCTAAACCTCGCGGTCTCGCAGCCCTTTGTACCATCCATTGTAGCACGTGTGTAGCCCAGGTCATAAGGGGCATGATGATTTGACGTCATCCCCACCTTCCTCCGGTTTGTCACCGGCAGTCACCTTAGAGTGCCCAACTGAATGCTGGCAACTAAGATCAAGGGTTGCGCTCGTTGCGGGACTTAACCCAACATCTCACGACACGAGCTGACGACAACCATGCACCACCTGTCACTTTGTCCCCCGAAGGGGAACCTTCTATCTCTAGAAGTGGCAAAGGATGTCAAGACCTGGTAAGGTTCTTCGCGTTGCTTCGAATTAAACCACATGCTCCACCGCTTGTGCGGGCCCCCGTCAATTCCTTTGAGTTTCAGTCTTGCGACCGTACTCCCCAGGCGGAGTGCTTAATGCGTTAGCTGCAGCACTAAAGGGCGGAAACCCTCTAACACTTAGCACTCATCGTTTACGGCGTGGACTACCAGGGTATCTAATCCTGTTCGCTCCCCACGCTTTCGCGCCTCAGCGTCAGTTACAGACCAGAGAGTCGCCTTCGCCACTGGTGTTCCTCCACATCTCTACGCATTTCACCGCTACACGTGGAATTCCACTCTCCTCTTCTGCACTCAAGTTTCCCAGTTTCCAATGACCCTCCCCGGTTGAGCCGGGGGCTTTCACATCAGACTTAAGAAACCGCCTGCGCGCGCTTTACGCCCAATAATTCCGGACAACGCTTGCCACCTACGTATTACCGCGGCTGCTGGCACGTAGTTAGCCGTGGCTTTCTGGTTAGGTACCGTCAAGGTGCGAGCAGTTACTCTCGCACTTGTTCTTCCCTAACAACAGAGTTTTACGATCCGAAAACCTTCATCACTCACGCGGCGTTGCTCCGTCAGACTTTCGTCCATTGCGGAAGATTCCCTACTGCTGCCTCCCGTAGGAGTCTGGGCCGTGTCTCAGTCCCAGTGTGGCCGATCACCCTCTCAGGTCGGCTACGCATCGTTGCCTTGGTGAGCCATTACCTCACCAACTAGCTAATGCGCCGCGGGCCCATCTGTAAGTGACAGCCGAAACCGTCTTTCCAACTTGAACCATGCGGTTCAAGATACTATCCGGTATTAGCTCCGGTTTCCCGGAGTTATCCCAGTCTTACAGGCAGGTTGCCCACGTGTTACTCACCCGTCCGCCGCTGACCTCCGAAGAGGTCCGCTCGACTTGCATGTATTAGGCACGCCGCCAGCGTTCGTCCTGAGCCAGGATCAAACTCTCCGAAGAAAATTTGTGACTCAATTTGTTGCTGACTTCAAAAATTTAAAACGTTTGGTACGCTTTTGGTTTTGTTTAGTTTTCAAAGATCATTTGCTTCAAGTGCAACTTTTCAATCATAATATACTAGATTGATAAAGTCAACAACTTTTTTAAAAAATAGCTTAGCGGATTGAACCGCAGATCACTTACAGCAGAGGCTGCTCACAATCATTGCTACAGCCTGGCAACGTCCTACTCTCACAGGGGGAAACCCCCAACTACCATCGGCGCTAAAGAGCTTAACTTCCGTGTTCGGCATGGGAACGGGTGTGACCTCTTTGCCATCATCACCAGACAATATGCAATTAGAAAGAGTTATTCTTTCAAAACTAAATAACGTATGATAACAAGTTTCACTCAGGTTTTACACTTTATTAGACTGTGGTTAAGTCCTCGAACGATTAGTATCTGTCAGCTCCACACGTCACCGCGCTTCCACCTCAGACCTATCAACCTGATCATCTTTCAGGGTTCTTACTCACTAATGTGATGGGAAATCTCATCTTGAGGGGGGCTTCATGCTTAGATGCTTTCAGCACTTATCCCTTCCGCACATAGCTACCCAGCGATGCCTTTGGCAAGACAACTGGTACACCAGCGGTGCGTCCATCCCGGTCCTCTCGTACTAAGGACAGCTCCTCTCAAATTTCCTGCGCCCACGACGGATAGGGACCGAACTGTCTCACGACGTTCTGAACCCAGCTCGCGTACCGCTTTAATGGGCGAACAGCCCAACCCTTGGGACCGACTACAGCCCCAGGATGCGATGAGCCGACATCGAGGTGCCAAACCTCCCCGTCGATGTGGACTCTTGGGGGAGATAAGCCTGTTATCCCCGGGGTAGCTTTTATCCGTTGAGCGATGGCCCTTCCATGCGGAACCACCGGATCACTAAGCCCGACTTTCGTCCCTGCTCGACTTGTAGGTCTCGCAGTCAAGCTCCCTTGTGCCTTTACACTCTGCGAATGATTTCCAACCATTCTGAGGGAACCTTTGGGCGCCTCCGTTACATTTTAGGAGGCGACCGCCCCAGTCAAACTGCCCACCTGACACTGTCTCCCAGCCCGATCAGGGCTGTGGGTTAGAATTTCAATACAGCAAGGGTAGTATCCCACCAATGCCTCCACCGAAGCTGGCGCTCCGGCTTCCAAGGCTCCTACCTATCCTGTACAAGCTGTACCAAAATTCAATATCAGGCTACAGTAAAGCTCCACGGGGTCTTTCCGTCCTGTCGCGGGTAACCTGCATCTTCACAGGTACTATAATTTCACCGAGTCTCTCGTTGAGACAGTGCCCAGATCGTTACGCCTTTCGTGCGGGTCGGAACTTACCCGACAAGGAATTTCGCTACCTTAGGACCGTTATAGTTACGGCCGCCGTTTACTGGGGCTTCAATTCAAAGCTTCGCTTGCGCTAACCTCTCCTCTTAACCTTCCAGCACCGGGCAGGCGTCAGCCCCTATACTTCGCCTTGCGGCTTCGCAGAGACCTGTGTTTTTGCTAAACAGTCGCCTGGGCCTATTCACTGCGGCTTTTCAGGGCTATGAACCCTAAAAAGCACCCCTTCTCCCGAAGTTACGGGGTCATTTTGCCGAGTTCCTTAACGAGAGTTCTCTCGCTCACCTTAGGATTCTCTCCTCGCCTACCTGTGTCGGTTTGCGGTACGGGCACCTCTCACCTCGCTAGAGGCTTTTCTTGGCAGTGTGGAATCAGGAACTTCGGTACTAAATTTCCCTCGCCATCACAGCTCAGCCTTATATGAGAAGCGGATTTGCCTACTTCTCAGCCTAACTGCTTGGACGCGCATATCCAACAGCGCGCTTGCCCTATCCTCCTGCGTCCCCCCATTGCTCAAATGGTGAGGAGGTGGTACAGGAATATCAACCTGTTGTCCATCGCCTACGCCTTTCGGCCTCGGCTTAGGTCCCGACTAACCCTGAGCGGACGAGCCTTCCTCAGGAAACCTTAGGCATTCGGTGGAGGGGATTCTCACCCCTCTTTCGCTACTCATACCGGCATTCTCACTTCTAAGCGCTCCACCAGTCCTTACGGTCTAGCTTCAACGCCCTTAGAACGCTCTCCTACCACTGTTCGTAAGAACAGTCCACAGCTTCGGTGATACGTTTAGCCCCGGTACATTTTCGGCGCAGAGTCACTCGACCAGTGAGCTATTACGCACTCTTTAAATGGTGGCTGCTTCTAAGCCAACATCCTGGTTGTCTAAGCAACTCCACATCCTTTTCCACTTAACGTATACTTTGGGACCTTAGCTGGTGGTCTGGGCTGTTTCCCTCTTGACTACGGATCTTATCACTCGCAGTCTGACTCCCAAGGAGCAAGTCTTTGGCATTCGGAGTTTGACTGAATTCGGTAACCCGATGAGGGCCCCTAGTCCAATCAGTGCTCTACCTCCAAGACTCTCATACTTGAGGCTAGCCCTAAAGCTATTTCGGAGAGAACCAGCTATCTCCAGGTTCGATTGGAATTTCTCCGCTACCCACACCTCATCCCCGCACTTTTCAACGTGCGTGGGTTCGGGCCTCCATTCAGTGTTACCTGAACTTCACCCTGGACATGGGTAGATCACCTGGTTTCGGGTCTACGACCACGTACTAAAACGCCCTATTCAGACTCGCTTTCGCTGCGGCTCCGTCTCATCAACTTAACCTTGCACGGGATCGTAACTCGCCGGTTCATTCTACAAAAGGCACGCCATCACCCATTAACGGGCTCTGACTACTTGTAAGCACACGGTTTCAGGATCTTTTCACTCCCCTTCCGGGGTGCTTTTCACCTTTCCCTCACGGTACTGGTTCACTATCGGTCACTAGGGAGTATTTAGCCTTGGGAGATGGTCCTCCCTGCTTCCGACGGGATTTCTCGTGTCCCGCCGTACTCAGGATCCACTCTGGAGGGAACGAAGTTTCGACTACAGGGTTATTACCTTCTCTGACGGACCTTTCCAGGTCGCTTCATCTACCCCGTTCCTTTGTAACTCCGTATAGAGTGTCCTACAACCCCAAGAGGCAAGCCTCTTGGTTTGGGCTAATTCCGTTTCGCTCGCCGCTACTTGGGAAATCGCGTTTGCTTTCTCTTCCTCCGGGTACTTAGATGTTTCAGTTCCCCGGGTCTGCCTTCATTATCCTATGTATTCAGATAAAGATACTGTTCCATTACGAACAGTGGGTTTCCCCATTCGGAAATCTCTGGATCAAAGCTTACTTACAGCTCCCCAAAGCATATCGGTGTTAGTCCCGTCCTTCATCGGCTCCTAGTGCCAAGGCATCCACCGTGCGCCCTTCATAACTTAACCTAAATGGTCAACCGCATCATAAGATGCGTTTCGCATTTCGTTGTTTGTTTAGACATAAATGTCTAGAAAATCACTAATTATGGTAAGCGTAAATCTCAGTGAATTACTTGTTATCAATTACGTTATCTAGTTTTCAAAGAACAACCGACAAATCGGATGATTTGTCTTCTATCATAGAGAGAATGATCTCTCAAAACTAAACAAAAACCAAAAGCGTCCTCATATCTTCCTTAGAAAGGAGGTGATCCAGCCGCACCTTCCGATACGGCTACCTTGTTACGACTTCACCCCAATCATCTACCCCACCTTAGGCGGCTGGCTCCTTGCGGTTACCCCACCGACTTCGGGTGTTGCAAACTCTCGTGGTGTGACGGGCGGTGTGTACAAGGCCCGGGAACGTATTCACCGCGGCATGCTGATCCGCGATTACTAGCGATTCCAGCTTCATGCAGGCGAGTTGCAGCCTGCAATCCGAACTGAGAATGGTTTTATGGGATTGGCTAAACCTCGCGGTCTCGCAGCCCTTTGTACCATCCATTGTAGCACGTGTGTAGCCCAGGTCATAAGGGGCATGATGATTTGACGTCATCCCCACCTTCCTCCGGTTTGTCACCGGCAGTCACCTTAGAGTGCCCAACTGAATGCTGGCAACTAAGATCAAGGGTTGCGCTCGTTGCGGGACTTAACCCAACATCTCACGACACGAGCTGACGACAACCATGCACCACCTGTCACTTTGTCCCCCGAAGGGGAACCTTCTATCTCTAGAAGTGGCAAAGGATGTCAAGACCTGGTAAGGTTCTTCGCGTTGCTTCGAATTAAACCACATGCTCCACCGCTTGTGCGGGCCCCCGTCAATTCCTTTGAGTTTCAGTCTTGCGACCGTACTCCCCAGGCGGAGTGCTTAATGCGTTAGCTGCAGCACTAAAGGGCGGAAACCCTCTAACACTTAGCACTCATCGTTTACGGCGTGGACTACCAGGGTATCTAATCCTGTTCGCTCCCCACGCTTTCGCGCCTCAGCGTCAGTTACAGACCAGAGAGTCGCCTTCGCCACTGGTGTTCCTCCACATCTCTACGCATTTCACCGCTACACGTGGAATTCCACTCTCCTCTTCTGCACTCAAGTTTCCCAGTTTCCAATGACCCTCCCCGGTTGAGCCGGGGGCTTTCACATCAGACTTAAGAAACCGCCTGCGCGCGCTTTACGCCCAATAATTCCGGACAACGCTTGCCACCTACGTATTACCGCGGCTGCTGGCACGTAGTTAGCCGTGGCTTTCTGGTTAGGTACCGTCAAGGTGCGAGCAGTTACTCTCGCACTTGTTCTTCCCTAACAACAGAGTTTTACGATCCGAAAACCTTCATCACTCACGCGGCGTTGCTCCGTCAGACTTTCGTCCATTGCGGAAGATTCCCTACTGCTGCCTCCCGTAGGAGTCTGGGCCGTGTCTCAGTCCCAGTGTGGCCGATCACCCTCTCAGGTCGGCTACGCATCGTTGCCTTGGTGAGCCATTACCTCACCAACTAGCTAATGCGCCGCGGGCCCATCTGTAAGTGACAGCCGAAACCGTCTTTCCAACTTGAACCATGCGGTTCAAGATACTATCCGGTATTAGCTCCGGTTTCCCGGAGTTATCCCAGTCTTACAGGCAGGTTGCCCACGTGTTACTCACCCGTCCGCCGCTAACCTCCGAAGAGGTCCGCTCGACTTGCATGTATTAGGCACGCCGCCAGCGTTCGTCCTGAGCCAGGATCAAACTCTCCGAAGAAAATTTGTGACTCAATTTGTTGCTGACTTCAAAAATTTAAAACGTTTGGTACGCTTTTGGTTTTGTTTAGTTTTCAAAGATCATTTGCATCAAGTGTAACTTTCCAATCATAATATACTAGATTGATAAAGTCAACAACTTTTTTCATTTCACATTGTCGTTTGTTTGCGACAACAGCTATTAATATACCACGATAACTTAAGAGAGTCAACGTTTTTTTAAAAGGCCATTTATTTATCTGCAAGGCGCTCTTAAAAGGCACAAGAGATAGAATACCAATCTATTAAGCTAAAGTCAACAAAAAAAAAAGAGATGCCGGAGCACCTCTTTTTTTTATCTATTATTATCCTGCCAAAAAGACGAAGTAGAGAATGAAGATGACGAACAATCCATACATAATTGGATGAATCTCTTTTGCTTTTCCTTTTACAATCATTGTAACCGGATAGAAGATGAACCCGATGGCAATTCCAGTTGCGATGCTGTACGTTAACGGCATTGCGATTATTGTCAAGAAAGCCGGAACAGCCATTTCAAATCGGTTCCAGTCAATTTTCCCAAGGGAAGAAACCATGAGAATACCTACTATAATTAATGCAGGAGCTGTAACTGGCGCTGTGATGACACTCAGCAGCGGCGAGAAGAACAGAGCAAGCAAGAACAGAGCAGCTGTTACGACAGAAGCAAATCCTGTTCTCGCCCCTGCTGCTACACCCGCAGAAGATTCAATATAAGATGTAGTAGTAGATGTACCTAAGATAGAGCCAATTACTGTTGCTGCTGAATCGGCAAATAATGCTTTGCTGGCTCTTGGCAGCTTGTTTTCTTTAATAAGACCAGCCTGATTGGCAACAGCTACAAGAGTTCCAGCCGTGTCAAAGAAATCCGCAAACAGGAATGTCAGAATGACCACAAGCATTTGAAGCGTTAGCAGCTGATCAAGATTTTGGAAAGCTGCGCCAAACGTTGGCTCAAGACTCGGAACAGCTCCTACTACTTGAGTCGGCACATCAATTAATTGAAAGATCATGCCCATAATAGCTGTTAGGATCATTCCATAGAAGATTCCGCCATTAATGCGTTTAACCATAAAGATGACTGTGATGAAAACCCCGAAAATAGCAAGAAGTGCATTTCCGTCTTTTAGATTCCCAAGACCCACTAACACCGCATCATTATTTGTGATGATGCCTGCATTTTGAAAGCCGACAAAAGTGATGAATAATCCGATACCCGCTCCAACTGCGTGTTTCAATTCTTCCGGAATGGAGTTGATAATTTTTTCACGAAGACCTGAAGTTGTTAAAACAATAAAGATCAACCCGGAAACAAGCACCCCTGATAGGGCAGTCTGCCAAGGAATACCCATCGTAAGTACAACAGTGAAGGCAAAGAAAGCATTTAATCCCATACCCGGCGCGAGTGCAATCGGATATCTGGCTATGAGCCCCATCAGCAGAGACCCAATTGCAGCTGCAAGAGCTGTAGCTGTAAATACGGCACCCTGATCCATTCTAAGCTCATTAGGAAAATCAGGCACTGACGCAAGGGATAATGTCAGCGGATTGACAAATAAGATATATGCCATGGACAGGAAGGTTGTTAACCCGCCAATAATCTCGCGGCGGTAATTGGTGCCCAGCTCCTCAAATTGAAAATACTTCTTCATCTAAAATCCTCCTACTATCTTAAACGTCGTTTTAAGCATGGGGCATGCCCGCAAAAAATAGAATAAGTTCAAAAAAGCGCTCCTGCTTGCTGCGGGAGCGCTTGACGACAACGATATTAGATAGGACTGGTTCCAGAACGGATCCCGGAATCCCAATCTTATATAACACCTCGTAGTCAAGCTCTTTACGGCAGCTTGGTAGAAACTTTTGGGCCATATCCCCAACTTTATACGACGTATTTAGACAAATTTTGTGTACCCTCATATTAACAGCGTAGGTATAAAGTCGTCAATAAAAAACGAACATTTAATTAAAAATGTTCGTTTTCGTTCGTCTATTCCCACTCAATGGTTGCTGGTGGCTTGCTCGTGATGTCATAAACAACGCGATTAATATGTTTTACTTCATTCACAATGCGGGTTGAGATGAGCTCAAGCACTTCCCACGGAATGCGCGCCCAGTCAGACGTCATCCCATCGATAGAAGTAACCGCACGGATTCCAATTGTATAATCATATGTTCTTGCATCACCCATAACACCTACACTGCGGATGTCAGGAAGAACTGTGAAGTATTGCCAGATATCTCTTTCAAGTCCTGCTTTAGCAATTTCCTCACGTAAAATTGCATCCGATTCACGAACGATTTCAAGCTTTTCTTCAGAAATCGCTCCTAATACACGGATTCCAAGTCCTGGTCCAGGGAAAGGCTGACGCCAAACGATTTCATCAGGAATTCCAAGCTCAGATCCCAATGCACGCACTTCATCCTTAAAGAGGGTATTCAAAGGCTCAATCAGTTTAAACTGCATGTCCTCCGGAAGTCCGCCTACATTGTGATGAGATTTAATCGTTTGAGCTGTTGCCGTGCCGCTCTCAATAATATCTGTATAAAGAGTTCCTTGAGCAAGGAACTCGATGCCTTTAAGTTTTGTAGCTTCGTCATCAAATACATAAATGAACTCATTGCCGATGATTTTGCGTTTTTGCTCAGGATCAGAGACCCCGCGCAGTTTATCCATGAAACGCTCTTTTGCATCAACTTTAATAACATTCATGTTGAAGCCTTCACTGAATGTTTTCATAACGCCTTCTGCTTCGTCTTTACGAAGAAGACCATGATCAACAAAGATACATGTCAGCTGATCTCCGATAGCTTTATGAATCAGGACTGCTACTACAGAAGAATCAACCCCTCCGCTTAATGCGCAAAGAACTTGCTTTTCGCCGACCTGCTCACGGATTTTCTGAAGTTCCATTTCAATGAAGTTTTCCATTGACCATTCTTCTGAACAGCCGCAAACTCCAAATACAAAGTTTTTCAGCATATCATTCCCGAACTCAGAATGGCGTACTTCCGGATGGAACTGTACCCCATAAAGACGGCGCTCTTCATTGCTGATCGCTGCAAAAGGACATGCAGGGCTTGTCGCGTCGACAATAAAGCCGCTAGGAATGTCAGCCACTAAATCACCGTGACTCATCCACACGATCTGCTGTTTTGGCAGATCCGCAAACAATGCTGTTTCTGTTTGAACGTTCAAAGTCGCTTTTCCATATTCACGATGGTTGGCAGCTTCTACTTTTCCGCCCAAGTAATGAGTCATCAATTGCATTCCGTAACAGATGCCAAGGACAGGGATTCCAAGGTCGAAGATTTTTTCATCACAGCGGAAAGCCTGTTCGCCGTACACACTGTTTGGTCCTCCAGATAGAATGATTCCTTTAGGATTCATCTTCTTGATTTCTTCAGCCGTAAGTGTATGCGGATGAAGCTCACTGTATACACCAAGCTCACGAATCCTGCGGGTGATTAATTGATTATATTGACTTCCAAAATCCAACACTACAACCATTTCATCTTGCATGTTTATCACGGGTGGTCACCTCATTCGAAAGATATCCCCTTTATGAATAAAGAGGGGTCATGCGTCAGACACTGATGCATCTTTTACTAAAATTAAGAAAAAAAGCTAGAACTATGCCTTCAATCCAAAAAGAAAAGAAGGCAGAATTCTAGCTTTTACACTCGTCTATTCTGCCTTCATAGTCAGATTATTTGCGGCAATCCGGTAGAGACTCTCGAACCATATTTTCGAGGATATATGAAGGATAAGTACTATTAATTTTCCCTATTCTAACAATGTCCTGTCATTCGGTCAAGATGATATCTTTTTAATTAAATTTTCCCACAATTCCTTTGATTTTATCCATTCTTCTTTCGAATTGTCCCCTCGGTAGAGAGACTTTTCATAACTGGCTGTCAGTTTGGTCATATCGCGCACGTCAAAAAAGGAATCAACATACCTTGCATAGTCCCGCAGTGTTTGTCCCTCATGTCGCTTTAATCCATAACGCTCAAGCTGCTTTAACAGTGCGACATATGCATCGCCGTACACTTTTTCGTCTTTGCGGTGCTTATAAGTGTACAAGATTAAATATGGCATCCATCTTAACCTGGTTTTATATAAAGTAAAGGCAATCATCACAGCCGCTATCAGGATAAGATAGAAGGCTGTACTTCCAATTTGTATGGAAAATGGCCATGAACTGCTGTTTGAGCTGCTCGATTGCGGAGTATTGTTTTCCTCAGTGACAGGCTCTTTCTCAGGCTGAGATTGTTCCGGTGTTTCCGTTTCTGCACGTTCCTGAGAATCCAAATTAAAGGTAAAATCATATGGATTTGTAAAGCTTTTGGTCGGTTCAAACGGCACCCAGCCTATCCCGCTGAAGTAAACCTCTACCCATGAATGAGCATTATTGTTCGTAATCTTGTACTCTTTCTGATTCCCGCCAAGGTTTTGGATAAACGCTCCGTCTGAATACCCTTTTACCCATCGTGCCGGAATATCTGCAGCACGAAGCAAAACAATCATCGAGGTCGAAAAGTTATCACAATACCCCTTGAAGGTTTCAAAAAGAAATTGATCCACGTAATCCTCTTCACCTCTTGGTACAGCAACGTCTGTCGTTTCATACGTAAACTGCGACCCTCCGAGGTAGGTTTCAATAGATTTCGCCTTATCATAATAATTATCGTTACCAGACGTTAATTCCAAAGCCAAATCCCGCACCCGCTGCGGAAGCTCCTCAGGCAGCTGGGTAAAACGCGCACGGATATCCTCCGGTACACCATTATTTGATGAAACCTTACGGAGCTCATCAATTTTAAAGTCCGGAAACTCATAGGCTGCCACGTAGGATCCAGGTGAAAAGTTCCCTCTGTTCTCTGCCAGACGCGGTGTCATCAGTTCCGTTAGTGGATTCACGTCTAATGCTGAATCCCGCGGAAGCGTGACAGACTTAATTCCGGCAGGATATATGACATGGTCATACCGGTATTGATCATCAATCTCTACACTTGCTGTAAGCGGAACAGTGTCTACCCCCTCTACCGTCGATGAAATAGTGATGTTTTCAGGATCCATTTGAACAGATTCGGCTTCAGAATCTGAAACATCCCATCCTTTACCCGTGTATAAATCCTTTGTTTCCACTCTCCAGTAATGTCGGTCTTCGGCAACCGCAGTAAAAACAGGGGTATCATCAGCGACAAAAGCTCCGCCCAGCTGTTCATCATTTGGACCGTAGCCAATCTTATTAACAGTGCCGTTTGGCCCTCCCTCCGAGCCCCCATATGCCGTCAAATACGGAACAGGATCAGGCCATTGCGGTTCGGCTTTTGGAGAAAGAATACCGACTAGCACGGCGCAGCCTATTAAAGCGGAAAGCGGCAGCACCCACTTTATCGTCATATAGCGCTCTCTTTTAATTCTTTCAAGGATTTTGATCCTTTCCAGATAAAGCAGACCGATTAAAACAAAACCAATGACGACAATTCTTACAATGGCAAAGCTCGCATCATATTCTGTAAACGTATCAAGCACAGTCACATAGACAATTGTGATGATAAAAAAGAACATGATGCGTTTTTGAAAGATGATCCAGTAATTAATCAGATAAACAAGCAGCCATAAAAGAACAAAGAACAGCAGTGTACGAAAAGGAGAGGAAATCTCCATCCAATTTGCTTCCATCATTAAGGCTGCATTATTACTAATATCTCCTATAAATAATCCAATCCATGCAGGGCTGAAAAAAGATCCTTCAAAAAACAAAAGATGCTGGACAAATAAAATGTAAAAGATTTTAACTAGAGCTCCTATATACCAGCGAGCCTTAACCGAAATAAACAAGAAGCTGAGTCCAATAAAAAGGACAAACACCACGGTATTCCCTGTTTCCGTGAAGTCCTGCAGCGGCCTTAGCCATTCCCACAGCAGCAGGAATGCAAATCCGTAGTAGATGTAGGCGGATGTCAGTTTATCAAAGTTTTCGCTCACAGCGTACTCACCTCTTTGAATGCATCTTCAAATCTGCCTGCACTAACTGCTTTTATCATAATCCTTCGTTTCATCAGCCGTTCTATCATCACTTTTTCTTCGCTTGAAATCCTTTCTCCTTCTCTCTTAATGAGGAACACGAACGTAGAGTGATTCCGGCTTCCAATAAGTTCAAGTTTTCTGACTAAATCGAGTGACAGGCTTGCAGTTACGAGCAATGGCGTCACATTTTTTGATTGCCAAACCGGCAGTTCGCTTTCAGTTACATCCGCAAAAGAACGCCCGCTGTCACAATCCACTTTTGCCAGGTGATAGTAAATCTGCTGTAGGTGCTGTTCTGTTTCCTTCAGGGAGAACACTGTTTTTTCCCTTCCAAATGAAACAAACCCCATTTTGGCCCCGCTTTTTATAATCGCCCTAGCAAGCGAGGCAGAAAACGTGACGATTTCTTCAAAAGCATCAGACTTTACCCTGTCCATCATGAGCACGACATCATGACTTTGCATTTGTTCAAACTCTTTCGTCATAATGCGGTCTCTTCTTGCTGTTGCCTTCCAGTCAATCCACGAAAAACGGTCTCCAGGCTGATATTCCCTTATCCCGATTGCCATTGTGGTATCCTGCCAGAATTTCGCTTTAGAATTTGTTGCTCCCTGTTCAAACTGCTTCTCATGTTGACGATAGGTCAAGTCTACAGAATGGGGATAAACGAGGAAGTAATTTTCCGACTTAAATATCATCTCTTTATCGATGAGGCCAAACAGATCTCCCGTTCGGACCCGGACTTCTGTAAAGCGGTGCTCGCCCCTCGGCATTCGCTTCAATTCATATTGCATGGTGATTGTCTTCTTAAACCATGGGAACAAAAGCTTTTTCGGTTCACTCATTAATTTCTGCGCGGACAGTTTCTCTGGCAGAATGTCTTCTACTATTAAATAGAACAATGGAAAAGGAACGTTCCTTTTGATTGTGATTGTCCCAATTAACTTTTCCCCTACTAAAAATTGCTCCTGATTGATGGATCGTGTGACTTGAAAGGTTCTGATTGGATATATGGCAATCAGAAGCGAATAAATGGAGATCGGCAGAAAGCTGTAAAACAAAAACCAGCTCACAAATCCTCCCTGAAACATGGCATATGCAAATGTGACAGCCGTAAAAAACAAAAGACTCACAAGCTTCCAGACATAGCGGATTTTAAGAAAAAAGGATTTCATTAATTGCTCATCGACCTTTGTACCGGCACAGAAGTTCTTGAAATAATTTCAGAAAGCAGCTGTTCAGACGATTTTCCTTCATATTTCGCTTCTGATTTTAAGATCATCCGGTGAGGAAGTGTATAAGGGGCCAGATATTGGATATCATCAGGAATGACATAGTCACGGCCATACAGGAAAGCAAAGGCTTGTGCGGATTTCATAAGTGCGATGGATCCGCGGGGACTTGCACCTAAGTAGACGGAAGGATGTTTGCGCGTCTTTGTAACAAGCTCGACTATATATCGTTTCACTGTCTCATCTACATAGATTGACTGTATTTCTTTTTGAAGCTCTACTAATTCTTCTTTTGTGATGACAGCCTGTATATGGTGAATCGGTCTTTCTTTTTCAGCAAGGTTCAGAATTTCAAGCTCTTCTCCTGGAGTCGGATAGCCCATTCTGATTTTGAAAAGAAAACGGTCAAGCTGGGCCTCAGGGAGCGGATAAGTGCCTTCGTATTCAATCGGGTTCTGTGTTGCCATGACAAAGAATGGACGCCCAAGGGATTTCGTTACACCATCAACCGTAACATTCGCTTCTTCCATTCCTTCTAATAACGCGGATTGTGTTTTAGGCGACGTGCGGTTAATTTCATCGGCAAGGACGATATTTCCCATAATAGGACCCGGGCGGTATTCAAATTCCAGCGTTTTCGGATTATAAATAGAAACTCCTGTTACATCAGACGGCAATAAATCAGGAGTGAATTGAATTCGTTTAAAATCTGCTCCTACCGATTTGGCAAGAGATCTGACCATCATGGTTTTCCCGACACCAGGGACATCTTCAAGCAAAACGTGGCCTTCAGCCAATATGGCAACCAGGCTGAGCACTGCTACATCGCGTTTTCCGACCATGACACGTTCTATATTTTCAATCACTTTACCTAGTTTAGGATGCATCGTTTCATTTTGAGCCATACTATTCCTCCTAGAACCATTTATCGATAAGTTGCTTAACTTTAATATAGTTCGGAACGAAGCGACAAATTCCTGTTTCTTTTTACATATTTAATCTTTTCTTAACAATAACACGAAACCTTTTGCATAATACAAATCTAAGAACTTTTTGAGCTGATTCAGGGAAAAAAGCCGCTTAACTTGCTATAAGCGGCTTTCATATCTTTGCTTTTAATTCATTGTCCCGCGGTCGACCTGCTCACCCAATTGACCCATATTGGAAGTCACCTTTTGAGAAACGTCGCAAAGAGCCTCGATGGCGTTTGCTTTGTTTTGTCCAAGCTGTGTAACTACATCAGTAAACGTCATTTCCATTTCTCTGAGAATAGCGAACGCCGCAAGATTATATAATTGGACATTCGCATAACTTGTTGCATTGAAAATGGCTTGATCAAGGTATGGGCGGAAATTTGAAACAAGGGATGGAAATTGAAACATGAGCCTTTCCGCCCCATCTCTGATCCCTTCAACAGTAGCAGCCATCTCATCCAATGGTTTAAGCGTGTTATGGACATAAGCAGTAATCTTATCATCAAAATCCGTAAAAATGCCGATTAGTTTTCCAGGCAGTGTGTGGTTCATTCCAAGGTTCGCTGCTCCTTTTATTGCTGCAGAAATACCCTCAAGAGTTATTTCAATAAACTCTGCGAGCGTTTTTAAAGCAACGATGAACGGAAAAACCTTTATATATGCAAAACTCTTAAATGCAGTGAACGCCACATCAAGCTGCACCTCTTTGATGCGCATGCCCACTTTCAAATAAGGAGACTCCTCTAAGACAAAGGAAGTTGTTTTTTGGACAGGAACTGCTTCATCTGCTACCTCTGTCCCTGCTCTTATGTTTCCTCCTATTGATTGATCTCTGCTCTCAAATGAATCAGCTGTACCATTTACTTGAGCACTGAATTGTTCAATATGTTCAACGAGTTTATCTTTGTTTCCATTTATTATGTCAAAATGAGCTCTAAGTTCTCCTACTACTGCATCATACCAAAGGTCCGTTCCACCTTTGAACAGATCCGGAATCAGATCAGATATCATATTCCCGAGCATTCGAGAGAGTCCCTCTACTTCATCTCTTATCTCATAAAGCTGATTCCTGGCTTTTCCGAATAATCCTTCTACATTGACATCAACATTAAACATGTGCTCCACAAGTTCGGCCGGTGGGGAATTTAAAACAGAGTTAAGAGATCTGCAATATGCTTCCGCGCGCTCCAGCAGTGAAATCAGATTATCTATTTCTCCTTTTAAACAGCTGCCTGCAGATGTAATCCCAATAAAAAGAGGATCACCAATCGAGTTTTCAAATGACTCCTCAAAAATATGCTGCAGCATGGAAATCCGTTCATACAGCCTGCTTCCCTCATCTTCAATAATTTCTACAGAATTTGCGAGATAATCTTTTGCTGTTGCAATCCTTGCCTTTACCTGACTGTCTATCCTTTCAGCAAGCACGATGAGATTTTCTTTATTGATCTCAATGTAATCTGTATTTCCTCCATAGAGAGGACTTCCGGTCCAGAGGCTCGTCACAATATGCGTATCGGCATCTATAAAAATTTCTCCCTCTCCAGTCTGCCCTGGCATACCAATTTTATAAGATTGAGAACCGTCTTCTTTTCGTAAGTACCCTGTATGGTTTGTCCCTAAATGTTCAAACGAAGGTACTGGGATTCCATTGAAAATTTCATACTGATGGCCGGGAATTCGGGAATGAAGGTCAAGACCAGACAGTCCTTTTGTTAAAGGGTCATAGCTGCTGAAGTAATTTGTAATATTGCTGTATTCCATGTCAGGTTCCATCATGCCTGCAGGAAGGAGGGCAGGATTCAGAGTAACTGCTTTTACATCAGGGTGTTCAATGGCGATTGACCCAACAAGAGCTCCGCCGAGGGAATTCCCTGACATCGACTTGATTCCGCCGGCACTCTGATATTTCTGATCCATTTCATTGAAGTAATCTCTGGCATCAGCAATCTGTGCCGGTGTCAGATCGCTCATCAGTTGGAGATCTGTCAGGAGATCTTGTTTTTGACTCGGGTTCGTGCCGACGTAGACGACGGAGACTTCTTTATTTTCCATGTTTACAACTGTTAATGCATTCAATCCCGTTGCTTCATTATTCTTTGTATTCAATACTGTATAATTGGAATCATTTATCTTTAGTTTGGTTCTAACATCATAATTCATATAAGCATGATAGCCAGCTAATTCCATTAAGTCTTTATCACTTGTTGGCGGTGCAAAAACGTTTGTTGTAATGCGAGACATCTAATCCCTCCTCTCACTCTCTAATAATGTCATTTGGAAATGATCTCTCTAATGAATTGTCTTTGACTCCACGCGAATTTGTCTTATCTACGAGATTATCATTTAAATAAACACTATAGGAGCCTTTAGGCAGACCTATTGTCTTTTCAATACCAGAAACGATTTTGTCAAATACTGCTTTGTTAGGTTCAGCGTTTTTATCTTCCATATAAAGATAAACCGTTGTAATAATATCTTCTGGCTCATACATATCTTTGCTGTAAAAAGCCTTCCATTCCTCAGAACTTTTTTGAGGATCTTTCAAATATTCATCAAAAAGAACGTCAAACTTATCTCCTGCAGTATTTATATAATAATACGGGGTGCTAAATCCTCCAGCACGTACTTTCTGTAAAGCCTCTCGAGTAATACCGGTTACCGGATGTTCACTTACTGCTTTTTCCATGTATTGATCAAGAACAGCTATCTCCTCATCAAAAATCATAGCGAATAAGCCAGTCATGATCGCATCTTCTACCTGACCTTCTTGAGACTCAACCTTATCAGTTAGAATCTTCTCTTCATTTACATCAATCGGCACAATGGCAAAAGTATAAAAATGCGGCTCACCAACGGACTCCACAAATACCGTTGCTCCGTCTACAGCTCCTACCACGTTGTGCACTTTCACCTCTGTCTTATATGTATCCTGAAAGAACGCCTTCACTGCCTGGTCAATCTCTTCACGATTTGCTTCGGCAATTTTGTCGGTCTTCTCGCCGTTATCAAGCTCATACCCTTCTCCCTTGTAATCTTGGACACTTACATACACATCTTCCGTTTGCTTTTCATGTTGTGCTGCTGTTTGTTTTTCAGTCTCTTTTTCAGTCCCTGCGTTATTCATGTCAGAACACCCTCCGAGCATTAATGATAAACCCACGCTTGATATGATTAGTTTCTTTTTATAGTTCACTCAGTTGTCCTCCTATTGGATGGCATCGAATCAATGATTTTCTTTTATTTTATAGGAATAAGGAAGGTTTTTACATGAAGGATTGGACTGAAGAGAGGAAATAAGTCTATGCTCACAGCTGTAAGTGAGAGCGGCCAATACTTTCTAACTAGTAAAGCTAAAGATATCCGCACTATTCAATTGTATAAATACCCCATATTTAGAATTTTCAAGCATGTCAGTTGAGCTTTTGCTTAAAGAAAAAGGACTTCCCCAAACGGAAAGCCCTTTCTACTATTCCTCTATTTCATCATTTCTTTTACAAGTTCCCTGTTCCGCTCTTTAAACACTTCATTGTGGGAGGACACCATTGCTGATTTGTGTGCATCCGGCTGTATGTACTGCTTTGCTTTGTTTACGGCATTTGCCGCATCCTGAAAAGCTCCGGCGATTAAATGCAGCTTCCCGCTGTGCATGAGGATGTCACCTGCAGCAAAAAGACCTTCAACAGATGATTCGCTCGACTCATTGCCGGCAATATAGAACTCTTCTGCAAGCGCAATGTTCAGCTGGCTGTTTTGAAGGAGCGCCGCATCACGTTCATACCCATGATTAATGATGACTTCATCAATAGATAAATAAGAACTTTCTCCAGTTTCATGATTCGTCAGTTCCACACGCTCAATTCTTTCATGATCTTCAGAGGCCATCAGCTTTGTAATGGATGTGTGAAATAAACACGAAGCTGTACTGTTCATCAGCTGCGTCACCTGTGCTTCATGTCCTTTTAATGCATCCTTCCGGTAGACGACATATACTTTTTTGGCAACTGGCTCTAATTCAAGCGCCCAATCAATGGCTGAATTCCCCCCGCCTGATATGATGACGGTTTTATCCTTAAAACGCTTTAATGATTTTATAGTATAGTTCAAGTTTGAGACTTCAAATCTCTCTGCCCCTTCAATTTCGAGCTTCTGAGGATTCAAGATCCCCCCGCCCACTGCTGCAATAACGGTTTTAGAATAATGTGCGCGTCCGGATGCAGCCTTCAGCACGAAAATGCCTTCTTCATTTTTTGAGATGGATTCTACTTTTTCATTCAGCACTACTTCAGGATGAAACGTTAACCCCTGTTTAACGAGCTGCTCAATTAATTGTGCTCCGGAAATGGGAGTAAGGCCTCCTATATCCCAGATCATTTTCTCAGGATACACATGAACTTTTCCGCCGAGCTGCGGCTGATATTCAATTATCTTTGTTTTCATTTCTCTCAGTCCGCTGTAAAAAGCCGAATAAAGCCCCGCAGGACCGCCCCCTATAACTGTCACATCAAATATTTCATTCCCCACCACACTCAACACTCCCTTAGCGTAAGACTCTATATAATAGGATGCCACTTCCACCCAATCATCATTGATTATCATTCTCAATTAAATATATCGTGTTTTCTTGGTTTTGACAAGACAAACAGCTATTGACAATAGTTAAAAAGAATTATAGACTTTTCTTGTTCGATATTGATAATCATTATCAGTAATTATTTCCAATTTTTCAGCAAATGGAGGGGGAAAAATGGTTCGCCTACTTACCGAGTCAGTAAACATTGGCTATGGTGAACGTCTAATAGTAAAAGATCTTAGCGTCTGTATTCCTGATAAAAAGATCACAACCATCATCGGTCCAAATGGCTGCGGAAAATCCACCTTGTTGAAAGCGATTACCCGCATTATTTCTCTTCAGTCTGGAGACGTCGTGCTCGACGGTAAATCCATTTCTAAAGAACAAACAAAAAAACTTGCAAAAAAAATGGCGATTCTGCCCCAAACACCTGAAAGCGCCGCCGGCCTTACAGTTGGCGAGCTTGTCTCATATGGCCGATTCCCCCACCAAAAGGGCTTCGGCAGATTAACTAAGAAGGATTATGAGATCATTCAATGGGCTCTTGAGGTGACGGGTACAGCCGACTATAAATTCCGTCCTGTCGATTCGCTGTCAGGCGGTCAGCGCCAGCGCGTATGGATTGCTATGGCCCTCGCACAGGAAACGGAAATTATCTTTCTTGACGAGCCTACTACATATCTTGATATGGCTCACCAGCTTGAAGTGCTTGAGCTTCTGCAAACATTAAATGCTGAGCAGGAACGAACCATTGTCATGGTTCTTCACGATCTAAATCAGGCGGCCCGCTTTGCAGACTATATCATTGCTCTAAAAGACGGGGAAATTGTCAAAGCCGGAACATGTGAAGAAGTCATTTCCCGCGATGTGCTAAAAGAAGTTTTTCATATTGATGCGGTGATTGGAAATGATCCGCGCACAAATAAACCAATGTGCATGACCTATAACTTAATAAAGGGAGAAAAAGAAAATGAAGAAATTAATGATTCCATTTCTGCTGTTGCTCTTAGTCCTGCTTAGTGCATGCGGCAATGAAGCAGCAGAAGAAAAAGGTGCGGATAAAAAAGAAGAAAAAATCACCATCACTTATGAATCAGAATCTGGTCCAGTTGAAGTGCCGGCAGATCCCAAGCGCGTTATTGTCCTTTCCTCTTTCGCAGGAAATGTCATGGCGTTAGATACAAAGCTTGTCGGAGTTGATTCATGGTCAAAAATGAATCCCCGCTATGAAGGTTTAGAAGGTGTTGAAGAAGTGACAGATGATAATCTGGAGAAAATCATTGAACTTAATCCGGATTTGATTATCGGCCTTTCAAACATCAAAAATATTGATAAGTTAAAAGAAATCGCTCCAACTGTTACGTATACTTACGGAAAAGTTGATTACTTAACACAGCACCTTGAAATCGGAAAACTTTTAAACAAAGAAAAAGAAGCTCAAGCCTGGATTGATGACTTCAAAAACCGCGCACAAACTGCAGGTGAAGACATTAAAGCAAAAATCGGCGAAGATGCAACGGTATCAGTTATTGAAAACTTTGATAAACAGCTCTACGTATTCGGCGACAACTGGGCTCGCGGCACAGAAATTCTTTATCAGGAAATGAAATTGAAAATGCCTGAAAAAGTGACCGAAATGGCATTGAAAGACGGATTTTATGCCATCTCTGCAGAGGTTCTCCCTGAATATGCAGGAGATTATATGATTTTCAGCAAAAACTCAGACGGGGATACTTCCTTCCAGGAGACAGAAACATACAAAAACATTCCTGCAGTCAAAAACAATCAAGTATTCGAAGCAAACGCAAAGGAATTCTATTTCAACGATCCAATTTCATTGGACTACCAGCTTGAATTCTTTAAGAAAAGCTTCCTTGAAAACTAATATTCAGAAGAGGGATTCTTACTTTAAGAATTCCTTTTCCTTTATTCCAAAAAGAAGAGAATGATGGATGATGAAAACGTACATGTTTATATTGAAAATGGCTGCAGGAATTCTCGTGTTTCTTGGTGCTTTCGCTGCAGCGATGATCTTCGGAGCAGCAGATACAACGTTAAATGATGTATGGCTCGCCATGACGGGAGCAGAACTTAGCGATAAAGCCACCATGATCCGTGAAATTCGCCTTCCGCGGGAGGTTGCAGCTATTGCTGTCGGGGCAGCTCTTGCCGTATCTGGCGCCATCATGCAGGGGCTGACGAGAAACCCTCTGGCTGATCCTGGATTAATCGGGCTCACAGCCGGCGGTACAGCTGCGCTTGCCATTACCCTTGCTTTCATTCCAGGCGTGAACTACTTCGGCATTATGATTGCCTGTTTTATTGGCTGTGCCGTTGGAGCGGCGATGGTTTTAGGCATAGGCTCTATGAAAAAGGGCGGTTTCTCTCCTATGCGGATTGTTCTGGCCGGAGCAGCCGTGTCTGCTTTTCTCTTTGCGGTTTCTGAGGGAGTCGGGATTACCTTTAAGCTTTCAAAGGATGTGTCCATGTGGACTTCCGGCGGTATGGCTGGAACATCCTGGAGCCAGCTGCAGTTCATTATTCCGTTTATTGCAGGTGGCATCCTCATTTCCCTGATGCTTTCCAGACAGCTGACCATTCTTAGTTTAAGTGAAGAGGTAGCCGTCGGACTAGGGCAAAAAACGGTTGCCATTAAGGGGATTTTGTTTGTTGTTATCGTCTTGCTTGCAGGTGCAGGCGTTGCCCTTGCCGGCAATTTAGCCTTTGTCGGACTGATGGTTCCTCATATCGTGCGGGCAATCGTCGGGACGGACTACCGGTACATCATCCCGATGTCCGTCATCATGGGCGCTTCATTCATGCTGCTTGCAGATACTGTCGGCCGTACCGTCAATGCCCCGTATGAAACACCAGTCGCTGCGGTGGTTGCCGTTCTTGGTCTGCCTTTCTTTCTCTTCATTGTCCGTAAAGGAGGCCGTCATTTCACATGATTCATACTGCACTAATTAAAAAACAGCGCATTATTATATTCATCCTGCTTGTCCTGCTTTTAACAACAATCGCTGCGGGAATGGGGCTCGGCTATGCCTCTCTCTCTTATGACAGGCTGCTTCCGGTGCTATTCGGGCAAGGGACATTTAAAGAAGACTTTATTCTCTATTCCATTCGCCTGCCGCGGATCATCATCACGATTCTTGCAGGAATGGCACTTGCTCTCTCAGGTGCCATTTTACAGGGTATCACAAGAAATGACCTCGCAGATCCAGGCATTATCGGCATAAATTCTGGAGCAGGAGCTGCGATTGCAGTCTTCTTCTTATATTTTCCGATTGATGCTGGGTCATTTGTCTATATGCTTCCTTTAGTTGCATTTGCAGGAGCTTTACTGACTGCCGTGCTTATCTATGCTTTTTCGTATAGCCGTTCTGAGGGCATGCAGCCTGTTAAGCTTGTTCTGACCGGTGTGGGATTTTCTATGGCACTCTCAGGATTAATGATCGTCCTTATTTCATCTGCGGAACGTCAAAAAGTTGATTTTATTGCCAAGTGGCTTGCGGGAAATATATGGGGCGCAGACTGGCCATTTATTTGGGCCACTTTGCCGTGGGCAGCCATCCTCATTCCCTTTGCCCTGTACAAAGCAAACAGGCTGAACCTTCTCGGCATGAGTGAAGCTGTGCCAATCGGCCTCGGTGTATCCATTGAAAAAGAAAGAATCATCCTGATGCTGACAGCAATTGCATTGGCAGCATCAGCCGTCTCGGTTACAGGCGGCATCGCTTTCGTCGGGCTCATGGCTCCGCATATTGCAAGGGCTCTTGTCGGACCTCGAAATCAGCTCTTTCTGCCTGTGGCCATTCTGATTGGTGCCTTTCTCCTGCTATTAGCGGATACGATTGGACGGAACATTATCGAACCCGAGGGTATACCTGCGGGGATTATGATTGCGCTTATCGGCGCACCCTATTTTATGTATTTGCTTATGAAAAAGTAGGATAAATAGCATAACAACATGTAAAAGCTGAAGATCTCTTCAGCTTTTTTGTTTGCGTCTCATACAGGGATAGGAACATAATATTGGCCCTCTCTGCGAAAAATAAAAGGATAATTATCCTTTTACAAATCCTACTTGTGCAGGATTGACTTGGTTTTTTGGTTTGATATAGTTTTAGGATGCTAAAGAGAGAAAGCAGAATTTGAGTATCTGCCAAAGGAGTGACTCCTGTGAAAAGCATACAAAGCCGCCTGTTGATTATGCTTCTGATTTTCATCATTCTGCCGTATTTCCTATCTGTTTTTTTCATCTATACCTACACAAAAAATAGTGTAGAGCAGCATGAACTTGAAAACAGCCGGGATCAGCTTCAGAAGAATGCGGAGGAGCTGGAGCAGTATTTTGACGGCATGATTGATTTCCCTTATATCCTTTACCGGGATCCTGATCTGTTCCGGATTTTTAACAACGGCTTTGAAGACTCCATTTATTTCAGCCCCAAGACAATGGAAAAGAGTCTCGAAACCTTTTATCTGATGAGAAACGAAATCCGGCAAATCCGGTTCTATATTGATAAAAACAAAGAATCGTTCACGCTGTACAATGCGATGATCAGCACACGCAGACACCAGCCGGATTTTCTTGATCAGAGTCCGATCAAAGAGCTGTATACTTCTGACTTGAACTATTTGATTGAACCGCCCCGCCCTCTTATCAATTACAACAACGCAGCGATTGTTCCAAAGTCAGATAAAACGATGGTGATGACGTTTCATCATAAAATTACAGACGTTCTCTCTAAGAGATTCCTCGGTATTATCACCATCGACATTGATTTAGGGGGCTATGCCCGCATTTGCAATAACCTTGTCCAAGGTGATGCATCTTCTGTTTTGCTGATAGATTCACAAGATCGAGTCCTATATGCAAATAAACGTTCCTTGATTGGAAAGCCCCTTCCTGAAGGTGAAAAGCAGCGCCTGGACGGAAACAGGAGCAGGCAGGATGACGATATTCTGCTTTCTAAGGAGCTATCAGGCTCATTAAACGGCTGGAAGCTGATTAAAATTACGTCAAGTCAGTCCTTATATGAAGATGTCCGGAAAACCGCATACACCAATATTCTTGTCGGCATTGGCGTTGGATTGCTTGGTCTTCTGATGATAGGTATTATCTCAAACCGAATTACCCGCCCGATCGCAAAGCTGAGCAGCAAAGTCCGCTCCATTGAAGGCGGAAATATGAATGTTCCGTTTGACGATGCCAGAGAAGATGAAATCGGTCATCTGGAGTCGCACATGAAAGATATGATGAACCGGATCAATTCCCACATTGACCGTGAATATAAGCTTGAAATTGAAAACAGGAAAAACCAGTTCAGAGCGTTAAAATCACAAATTAATCCGCATTTCTTATTCAATGCTCTGCAATCGATCGGTGCAGTTGCCTTAAGGTCGAATGCTCCAAAGGTGTACCAATTGCTGACCTCCCTGTCCAAAATGATGCGCTACTCTCTGCAGGCGGATCAATGGGTGCGGATCAGGGATGAAGCAGATTACACAAAAGCGTATCTCTCCCTTCAAACCGAACGTTTTGGCAAAGACGTCAGCTATTCGGTCGAGATGGATGAATCTATTCTGGATATGACTATACCAAGCATGATTCTGCAGCCGCTCGCTGAGAATTTCTTTAAACACACGTATGAGGAAGGCTACAGCAGCGCTCATTTGTCCATTACCGGGAAGAAACATGAAGAATATCTTTACTTTACTGTTGAGAACGATGGCCCTGGTCTCACAGCAGAGGAGCTGCAAACTCTGCGGAACCATATTTATACACCGCCTTACGAAGGAACCTATTCACACGAGCATATCGGCCTTAAGAATATCCGCGACAGACTGCTCCTGCGGTATGGGCAAAGTGCCGAAATGATGGTTGATTCAATAAACGGAAAAGGTTTTTCCGTCAGCATGAAAATTCCGATAGAGGTCTCCCCAATATCATGAAGACTTAGGCAAGGAGTTGAACACGGTGAAAGCACTGATTGTCGACGATGAATTCAATGTGCGGGACGTCCTCCGCCATTTAGGCCAGTGGGAACAATACGGAATCACCAAGCTGCTCGAGGCAAGCAACGGCAAGGAAGCGAAAAAATGGATTGAAAAAGAGCAGCCTGAACTGATCTTTACAGATATAAAAATGCCCGGTATGACCGGTATGGAACTGATTGAGTGGCTTGATTCGATTTCCTATCCGGGAAAAGTGATTTTTATCACTGGATATAATGATTATTCCTATATGCGCAAGGCCATCCAGCACAGCAGCTTCGATTATTTGCTGAAACCGATTGAGTATGAAGCGTTCAATCACACGCTGAAAAAATCCGTACAAGCATGGAAAGACGACTTCGAGCATGCAGAAGTGCTGGAAGATGCAAAAAAACTGCGGAGAAATCAGCTGGCGACTGCAATCTGCCTTGGTGACCGTTCAGATGCCGACAGCCTGGCCGAGTTTCTTCCTGAATCAGCAGGCTATGAGCTCTCACTGCTTTCTTTTTACCAGATGCACAATCCGGATTCTTATATAGAAAACCTTTCAGATGAGCTGATGGACCGCAGAGTGGGAAATGCCTTTTCCCTTCAGACAGATCTTAACCTCTGCCTTGTGATCACGATCTGCGACCAGTGGCTGTCTGTTGAAGAATATATCAGCCGGGAGTTCGACCTGCCTGTAAGGCTTGTAACAGGAGAACCGATTGAGTCTTTATCACAAATCAGGGCGGCTTTTCAGACCTTGGAGAAAAAGCTTGAGGAACAAAATTTCAGATCAATCCACCGTTTGGATGAAATCGATGCTGCCCGGCGCATGGAGGACATCGTTTCTTATGTTAAAACCTATTATATGGAGGATTTGAGTCTGGAAAAACTGTCGAATGTCTTCTTTTTAAGCCGCGAGCATATCTCACGGAAGTTTAAGCAGGAAACTGGAATGACCCTTTCCAAATACATTACAGAGCTTAGAATCTGCCAGGCAAAATCTTGGCTGCAGGAAACGGACAAAAGCATCTACTCGATCTCAACCATGCTCGGCTATCAGGATGAAATCTACTTTTCAAAACTGTTTAAAAAGGTTGTCGGCATGACGCCGTTTGAGTTCAGGAAGGAAACGACATGATGAAAAACACGTTCTTATCCCTCTTTTTAATGGTCAGTCTGCTTCTTTCGGCATGCCAAAATGAAGCCCAGCCAGAAAAAATAGAAAAGAAAGACCCGGAAATCACACTTGATCTTAGGAATCCCAAAATAGAGGTCTCCACTCAATTTGAGGAAATGACGCGTGCTTATGAGCGGGAGAATCCCAATGTCAATATCCGGGTGCATACCGTTGGGGGCGCGATGGATGACCTGGCCGATTTGAAGGCGGAAATGGCGACTGGCACCGGGCCGGATATTTTCACAAACACCGGCTTTGAAAATACCATACTGTGGCAGAACTTTCTAGAGGATCTCTCCGGTGAGCCCTGGGTGGATCAGGCCTACCAGGAAGCACTGACCCCGGTGACATTGAACGGTAAGGTTTTCGGAATGCCGATTAACCTTGAAGGCTATGGGTTTATTTATAATAAGGATCTGTTTAAAAAAGCCGGCATTGCAGAACCGCCTGACACTCTAACTAAGCTGACAGCAGCTGCAGAAAAACTGCAGAAGGCTGGCATCACTCCGTTTGCAACAGGCTACTATGAAGACTGGAAGCTTGGTGATCACCTGATGAATGTCGCATTCGCCCAGCAGGAAAATACAGAGGAGTTTATCCAAAACCTGAATAACGGAACGGAAAAAATTACGACCAATCAAAATTTTAACGATTTGCTTAACTTGCTCGACCTCACCTTAAAGTTCGGAAATGATAACCCGCTGACTACAGACTACACGATGGAAGTAAATCTTTTCACTTCCGGTAAAGCAGCGATCATTCAGCAGGGCAACTGGATTCAGCCGATGATCGATCAGGCTGCGCCGGACATGAACATCGGCTTTATGCCGATCCCAATTAATGACCGGCCTGTAAAGGAAGCACTTGTCGTCAGCGTTCCAAACTATTGGGCCGTGAACAAGCAGGCCAGCCCTGAAAAGAAAAAAGAAGCCAAAAAATTTTTAAACTGGATGGTGTCTTCCGAGCAGGGCAAACGGTACATGACGGAAGAATTCAAATTCATTCCCGCCTTCCATCACATCAACTCGGATGATCTTGGTCCACTTGCAGAAGAAACGATTCAAAATTACAAAAAAGGCAACACCGTCCCTTCTAACTGGTTCGACTTTCCCGTCGGAATCCGGGAAGAATTCGGCGCCGCCACACAGCTCTACGTCGGAAAACAGCTGAACCGCACGCAGCTGCTCAATGAATATCAGAAGTCCTGGGAGAGATTTTCGAAGGAATAGGCATACCATGTTGCGGGTGGTATGCTTTTTCCTGAGGAAGACAAAGTTGTTTCACAAATGCTGAAAAAGGTGCTGCAAAATCAGGTTTGGCGCACTTTTCTTTGGTATTTCCGGTGAAGATAGTGTTTCAAAACCGCGTTTAGCGCACTTTCTTTGGCACTTCCGATGAAGATAGTGTTTCAAAACCGCGTTTAGCGCACTTTCTTTCACATTTCCGATGAAGATAGTGTTTCAAAACCGCGTTTAGCGCACTTTCTTCTGCATTTCCGATAAAGATAGTGTTTCATAACCGCGTTTGGCGCACTTTCTTCCATATTTCCGGTGAAGATAGTGTTTCAAAACCGCGTTTGGCGCACTTTCTTCCACATTTCCGGTGAAGATAGTGTTTCAAATCCGCTTTTGGCGCACTTTCTTCCACATTTCCGATGAAGATAGTGTTTCAAAACCGCGTTTAGCGCACTTTCTTCTGCATTTCCGATGAAGATATTGTTTCATAACCGCTTTTGGCGCAATTTCTTCTGCAGCTCAGGTGAAAATAGTGTTTCAATACCCAGTTTGGCGCACTTTCTTCTGCAGCTCAGGTGAAAATAGTGTTTCAATACCCTGTTTGGCGCACTTTCTTCTGCAGCTCAGGTGAAAATAGTGTTTCAAATCCGCTTTTGGCGCACTTTCTTCTGCGTCTCAGGTGAAAAAGTGTTTCAAAACCCTGTTTGGCGCACTTTCTTCCACATTTCCGATGAAGATAGTGTTTCAAAACCGTGTTTGGCGCACTTTCTTCTGCATCTCAGGTGAAAATAGTGTTTCAAAACCCTGTTTAGCGCACTTTCTTCCACATCTCAGGTGAAAAAAGTGTTTCAAAACCGCTTTTGGCGCACTTTCTTCCGCGCATTCGCTGTAAAACCAATACAATACGGCGATCAACGTACTTTTTCTTATCAGCCGCTGATAAAAGCGCTACACTATCACATCCCAAAAAGAATCTGCCTTTCCACTTTGCACACCCTTAGAGAAAACGATTTGTACCATTCCGCTTTTCCTCGATCCTGGGCTGCCATATGGGCTCCGCCATTTTTTCTCCTTTCATCAACGATCGAGAATATTTACTGACCGGCGTTATCTTCAACAGATTTTCGTTTGTGTTTTTCCGTAATGATTTTTTTGTTAAAAATCCTCACTTCGCCAACCATAAGCAGCCTCATATCTTCTACGATATATTTGGCCAGATCCTCATCAGAGATATCATCTCCTTCAATATCTAGCCGGAATTCCTGCCCCTGAAGTCCTCCCCCGTTAGAAAACTCGATTTCAAAGTCGAATTGAACTCTTTTATCCATTTGATGCCTCCTTAAAAATTTGGTTAAAACTCACTGTCATTGTACATTCAACAAAAAGATCATTAGCCCTTCTCCTGAGCCAATATCAATATACGACTAAATTCCAATCAATATGTGCCATACCTCTCCTCTCAGGACTCCCCTATAATTCTATTTGTACAAGCAATCAAACATAAAACGAGGAGGAAGACTTATGAACTTTAGCAAGCTTGCCAAACAGGCAACAGTAGTAACACTCAGTACTGGCATTCTATTAAGCGGTACTGTTACCCAATCATTTGCGGCTCCAAAAGATCCGGCAGATTACAAAGAAACGTACGGTACTTCACAAATCACTCGTTCCGCTATGAAAGACATGATCAAACAGCACGGTGATGCAAGGTATACCATCCCTAAGTTTGACGAAACCACGATTAAAAACATCCCTTCTGCCAAAAAAGTAACCGAATCAGGCGAAACGATTGATATGGATGTGTGGGATACATGGCCATTGCAAAACGCTGATGGAACTGTTGCAGAATATAAAGGCTATCATATCGTTTTTGGATTAGCCGGTGATCCTAAAAATCCAGGTGACACGTTCATCTACTTGTTCTATAAAAAAGTCGAAGACAACTCTATTGATGCTTGGAAAAATGCCGGACGCGTATTCGATAACAACGACAAAAACGTTCCGAACGATCCGTACTTAAAGCATCAAGCAGAAGAATGGTCCGGTTCTGCAACATTCACTGAAGATGGTGAAGTCCGCTTATTCTACACAAACCGCGAACCATTTACACCTGAATCAGGACATTACGGAAAACAAACGTTAACGACTGCACAAGTAAACCTATCGCAGCCTGACACAAAAACGCTGAAAGTTGACGGCGTTGAGGATTACAAATCCATTTATGAAGGCAAAGACAGCAAGTACTATCAAACGGTGGACAAGTTTGTAGAGGACGGAGCTCCTTCTGATAATCATACATTCAGAGACCCTCACTACATTGAAGAAGATGGCCGCAAGTATCTTGTATTTGAAGCCAATACAGGCACTGAGTATGGCTACCAAGGGGAAGATTCTCTTTACAACCAAGCCTACTACGGCAGCAGCAATAAATTCTTCCAGGATGAAAAAAGCAAGCTTCTGAACAGCGATAAAAAAGGACTGGCTGAAGTTGCAAACGGTGCAATGGGTATTATTGAAATCAATGATGATTATACTCTTAAAAAAGAAATGAAGCCGCTGCTTGTATCAAACACGGTAACAGATGAAATTGAGCGTCCGAACATCTTCAAAAAGGACGGAAAATGGTACTTGTTCACAAGCTCACGCGGTTCAAAAATGACAATTGACGGCATTGATAATCAAGACATCTACTTGTTAGGTTATGTGTCCAACTCACTGACTGGCCCATATAAGCCGTTAAATAAAACTGGTATGGTGCTGCATCAGGACCTTGATCCATACGATATCACATGGAACTATGCTCACTATGCCATTCCTCAAGAAGGCAGTGACAATACAGTTGTTACAAGCTATATGACGAACAGAGGGTACTTTGAAGACCACAAATCAACGTTTGCTCCAAGCTTCAAGCTGAACATCAAAGGAGACAAAACATCGGTCGTTAAAAACAGCATTCTTGAACAAGGTCAAATTACGGAAAAGTAAGAACCAAAAAAAAAAAAGAAAAAGAAAATGTCAATTGGCATTTTCTTTTTCTTTTTTAAAAAGTGGTGAATTTAAATGAAGAAAAAAAGAATTTTCAAGAAAGGATACAAGATTGCCGGAATCATTATGATTGGATTGTGGATGGTGATCAGCACCTGCTTTTTAATTCAAACATTCTTTAAAACAAAAGAAGTGCCGCCAGAGGAAAAAGAAGAGCACTCCTACCAGGCAGCCTATCATTTTACGGCACCTGATCATTGGAAAAACGATCCGCAGAAGCCTGTTTACTATGAAGGAACTTATCATTATTACTACCTGTATAACGGGGACTATCCGGATGGCAACGGAACAGAGTGGCGCCACGCCACCTCAAAAGACCTTATGCACTGGAAAGACGAAGGCGTCGCCATCCCAAAATACACGAATGAAAACGGAGATCCATGGTCTGGATCTGTTGTCATAGATAAAGAAAACACAGCCGGGTTTGGAAAAGACGCTTTTATCGCCGTCGTAACCCAGCCATCAAAAAACGGCCAGAAGCAGGAACAGTTCCTCTGGTACAGTACAGATAAAGGAAAGTCGTTTAAGCCATACAGCGAAGAACCAGTCATGAAGAACCCAGGCCCAAAGGATTTCAGAGATCCAAAAATCATCTGGGATGACACCCGCCGTAAATGGGTCATGACCATGGCAGAAGGCAGCAAAATCGGCTTTTATGAGTCTGATAACTTGAAAGATTGGCGTTACACAAGCAGCTTTTCCACCGAAAACCTCGGTGTCCTCGAATGCCCGGATCTCTACCGGATGCGCGCCGATGACGGCACTGAAAAGTGGGTACTGGGCTTCAGCGCAAACGGAAAAGCAGCAGGCAAGCCAAACACGTATGCCTACTGGGTCGGAACGTTTAACGGAAAAGAGTTTATCCCGGATCAGCAAGAACCGGAATGGTTAGACTATGGCTTCGATTGGTATGGAGGAGTAACATTCGAAGATGGTCAGGAAAGAGATAAATTAGACAAACGCTATGGTCTTGCCTGGATGAATAACTGGGCTTATGCAGACAATGCACCGACAATGGAAGAAGGCTTCAATGGCTTGGATTCCATCGTCCGTGAAATCGAACTGAAGCACGAAGGAGAAAATCAGTATTATCTTTCTTCCCAGCCCATAGAAGCATTAGATGAATTGTCAAAAGTATCGAATGCTTATGACCAAATCAAAGTGAATGGCTCAAAAACGCTTGAATTGAAGGCAGATGCCTATCAATTGGACGCAGACATTTCATGGTCCGATCTTCAGCATGCAGGCTTTAGGCTAAGAGAATCAGCAGACAAGAAACGGCACATTGACGTAGGGATATCATCAGAAGGAAATTACTCGTTTGTTAATCGGTCATTTACAGAGCATCCTGATAAATCAAATCAGTACGTTGAAAGTATTGCACCATTTGATGCTTATAAGAAGAAGGTTCATTTAAAAATTCTCGTTGATAAAACTAGCATTGAAGTTTTTGTGGATGATGGAAAGGTTGCTCATTCAAATTTGGTATTCCCTCAACCTGATGATAAAGGGATTACTCTCTTTTCTGAAGGCGGGAAAGCAGTTTTTGAGAATGTGAGGGTTAAGCATTTTGATTCGATCAATTGAACACCTCATCTGCAAAGAAATAATTCATATTGCATTTTTAAAAAATAACAGAAAATAAAAAAGCGCCAAACCCTTACAAATCAGGGTTTGGCGCTTTTTCAGGAGATAAAATTACATCCTAAAGCTTCTTTCCTTTAATGAGATATTTCTTAAGAAACAATGAATAGTTTATCAGCAAAACAAATGGCAATTTGAAGCTTCTAATTCTGTCGATATCTACTCAGAATTTGTAGATATTTCCCGGGAATTAGTGAAATATGAAAAATAGTGAATCTGGAATATTCAGACCAAAGGATTTTTCTGCTTATATTTAGTTACCTTAGGTTTAAAAAGATCTCTATTTATTGATTGGGATAAAATTTTGACATGTATCATGTATCGCTCTTTGTTTCATTGATTGCTTCTAATCTTTCTGTTTATACACACGGTTTCTAGCTTTACCGTCTAGAGGCTTGTCCATATCGCGTAACGCTATAAGCGCTTCGATGGCGGACTGGAAATGATATGTCATTCGCCATTAAAAACTCATAAAGGATCTGGGGGTTTATTTGGAGGTTGTATCGCCCAGCGATACGAAACATAAAAAAGAACTCATCAATCCCTTTATTGAGGAACACTATTAAGGACATGATGATCTTACTGAAGTCGGGAAACCTTTGTTTTAAAGCTGTGGCATATCGTTTATCAGTTGAACGTTCATTTCACGCCAGCGCGAGTTCATGCGTTAAAACATTAAGATCTCTTTTAATTGATTGGGATTAAATTATCATATGTATCATGTATCGCAATCTCTGTTTCATTGATTCCTTATAATCTTTCATTTTGATGATACACAATGTCTTCACCTTTATCGTCTAGGGGCTTGTCCATATCGCATAACGCTATAAGTGTTTCGATGTCAGATTGGACAGATACGCCAATCACAACTCATATCCCCTTCGCTCTAAGTTTTGACCATACTTTAGAAAAAGGGTATCACATTCCAACTTCTTACACTTGATGCATATCGAACGCATTTCTATTAAATATTAAGGTTTTGAATGTATTTAAAAGTTATATCGCCAAGCGATACGAAACCAAAAAAAGAGCCGATCAGCCTCTTTCTGGGGTAAATCTATTAAGGAAGACTCTTGTTTTTGAATTAGGTTTTCAACCACCTCAACTCCTATTTTAACGAGCATGATTTTTTACTTGCTTCAAGGTGTGTATTTTGTTTGGATGCATATCGCTTAAACAAATCTCCAATAAATTTTAATTGTGCCTTCGTTCCAAATCCTGTTAAGTGTACAATGATGATTTATCAAATGTTACTACATCAAAAATTTACTTCCGCAAATCTTTACACAGTTAATCAAAAAAACTTAACAGGCATCTTATTTTCGGAATATGGAGAAAAGCCACTCCCATTTTTCTTGAGGTTTTTGTATCGCTTCTTCTAAACGTTTATTAAAGTCATTTTGTGAACTCCATTCTTTTTTCTGTTCGTCCCTCATATTTTGTATTTCTTTTTGTAAGAGTTCACTTTTTTGTTTTTCTTGCTGCAGCAATGTTTCATAATAGGTATTTTGTTGTTCAGTTAATCTTTCAATTTTAACATTCGTTTTATGCGCTGAATTTCCAATAGTAGAACTAATAACATGATGATCTTGCTGAAGTTGGGAAACCTTTGTTTTAAGCTGTGACATATCGTTTGTCAGTTGGACATTCATTTCCCGTGTAGCAGCGAGTTCATTAGCTAAAAACATTAAGACCTCTTTTAATTGATTGGGGTCATGGGGTAAATTTTCATATGTATCGGGTATCGCAATCTCTGTTTCATTGGATCCTTCTAGTCTTTCTTTTTGTTGATACACAAGGTCTTTAGCTGTATCGTCCAGGGGCTTGTCCGTATCGCGTAACGCTATAAGCGCTCCGATGTCAGATTGAACAAAGATACGCCGTTCGCCATCTTTCAAAAACTCATATCCATTCCGCTCTAAGATTTGCCCATACTTACGGACAGTGGGAGTTGCAATCCCTACTTCTTCTGCAGCTTCCTTGGAAGAGAAAGCTCGTTCATTCGGTTGTATATCACGTCGCATATCGGACCTCCTTTTCTATTAAATATGAAGGTTTTTAAACTTATTTGCAAGTTATATCGCCAAGCGATACGAAACAAAAAAGAGGCGATTAGCCGCTTCTTGAGGAAATTTTTTTGAAAACGCTAGTTTTTGATCAAGGTTCTCCACTGACTAAACTCCCACCCTCGTTATGGCAGAGCAAGTGGGGATTTTGTTGGAGAGAAACCTGTAAACGAAATTAAAAATGCGCCAAACCTTTATACATCAAGGTTTGGCGCATTTTTCGGCTGAAGTTTATTTAAATTCTTCCATTGTCAAATCGCTATTTACCCCCATTGCGGCACGGGTCCCTTCACTCGCAGCAATGATTAACTGTGAAGGACCCGCTACAGATACATCTCCTGCTGCATATACACCTTCTACATTCGTTCTGCCTAAAGCGTCAGCAATGATTCCGCCCTGTTTATTCATTTCACACCCAAGTGAATGAGCAAGATCGTTGGGCTGCTCAAGTTCAGTCGTAACAAATCCGCCTGCCCGGTCCAATTCTGTACCGTCAGCAAACACTACCTTTTCTAAGTTCCCATCTGAACCCCTTAAATTTACTATGGGCTCTTCCTTAATACGAATTCCTTTTCTCTTAAATAACTGCTCCTCTGTTTCTGTCATGATTTTGTTGCCGTTCGTACAGACAACTAAGTCTTTACTCCATTGATAAATCATCTTTGCCATATGAATAGCATTTTTGCTTTCAGAAATGAGCGCCAGAGGCTGTTCTCTTAATTCCCAGCCATCGCAATAAGGACAACTGAATATACTTTTCCCATAATAATTCCTAATCCCTTTCACATTCGGCAAGCTTTCTTTAAGGCCGGTTGCGACGATGATTTTCCTGCTTAAATAGGACATGCCTTCTTGAGTTATGAGTTTAAATATAGAACTGCTTTCCCTCTGTATTTCTGCAATTTCAACTTTTTTTGTTTGCACTGATGGATATTTCCTAATATCCTGATGTGCCAAATCTCTGAACTCTCTTGGCGAAACTCCGTCTCTAGTAATAAATCCATGTGACTCATGTGTAACGGCATTTCTCGGCTGATCATTGTCAAAGAGGATAACGCTTCTTCTGGCTCTTCCTAATACAAGTGCAGCATTTAAGCCTGCTGGGCCGCCGCCTATGATTGCGCAATCTAATATCATTTTCCCACCTCTTTTATTTATTAATTTTCTTTTAAAGATATTAAAGATACTTATAATCTATAATTAAACGAAAAAAATTATTTTGCTGCAGAAGTTATATAATGAATGATATTTTTATCAACCTTTTGCAAGACATGTTCAATCGTTTGAGACCTTAGATACTCTTCCTTTTTGTGTTCAGCTTCATTCATTACTTTTCCAATGTAGCAATTTTGCCGATCGTGTACATGATTATCCAAACTGCAAGTAAAAGATGACGTTGTCCCCTCAATGGCATTTATGATATCTGAGAACGTTATACTTCTTACATCCTTAATTAATTTATATCCGCCATTAACTCCTGTACTTGATTCGATAAAACCAGCTTTAACTAAATTCGTTAATACTTTAGAAAGATACGTAGTCGACACTTTCTGAACCTCGGCCAAAGGCTTTACCCCAATTGTTTTTTCAGTCGGTAAAAGTGCCAGATAAACAATCGTGTGAAGCGCATAATTCGTTGCCTTGGAGTATTTCATTTTCTCACCTTCTAATTATAGACTTAATATATCTATAATATCTTTTGAGGGGAGAATCAGTCAAGTTTTATGTTTATGGGCATTCGCACAGTCGTATAGGTATTAACCTACATATAGTACATAGGTGTATCAGCTCCTATTTTGTAAGTGTTCTTATGTTCAATGGAGGTATAGGTATGACAAATTTTTATTCTTTTCAAGGGATCGTTACGATGATCAGTGATTTTAATACAGGACAAAATGGTGAAGGCTGTAATAAATTAATTTCTGTAGAAAACGGATCAGGCGCTTCAGTAAATTTTGCTATCTCACCTTCCACATACTTTGTGGACCATGCAATGATAGCAAAAGGAGACCTGGTAACTGGATATTACGATGGAAATGCACCTGTACCCCTAATATACCCTCCTCAATACCAAGCACTGGTTATGGTAAAAGAAAGCCCCAATCAGAATGTAAAAGTAGATTATTTTAATAGCCAGCTGGTGAGCAGCGATGGACGATTGCAACTAAAATTATCTCCATACACTCAATTGTTATTAACGAATGGGCAATCATTTACACGAAATCCTGCGAACCGGGATCTTATTGTTATTTATGGACCTGCCACCAAAAGTATTCCAGCTCAAACTGCACCTTATAGAATAATCGTTTTGTGTTAGAGACTAGTTTAGGAAATAACAAATCAGTTTGCACTATCATTGGTATCTTAAAACGCAAAAAACTCGTCCCTTTTGGCGAGTTTTTCATTATATTATGTGCTTTCAGCTCTCAGTAAACTGTATCCTCTTTTCTTTCAAACTTTTATAATCCTAGAAATCAAAACTTTATTCAATTAGGATTAAGATAAGAAGTTGCTGCCGCCATTTGATCAATCCATCTCTGCCGCAGTTGTTGATCCATGGGACTGTTACTATTTTTTAAATAGCGAATCATAAAAAAACCGTCGGGTGCCAACATGCTTAGTACTAGCTCATGCTGCAAACGAGAATTACTAATAAATTTCGTTTCGATAATTGAATAATTCCCTTCTATTTCTATGACATCGCTATATTCCAAGCTATTCTCCCGTATGTATATTTCTGTATGCTCTTCCACGGAAGCCGCATCCATCTCTACAAAATAATCTATCGTAAATTTTTCTGTTGTTTTATATGAAAAACGTTCTATTTCGGGATAGTACCCTATAAATTCACTATCATTATAAAGAAGATATGTCGCCGGTTTGAAACCATCTAGCTGAAACGACTCAATAAAGCGTTTCATATTCTCAAAAAATTGTGCACTGGATGGTACTACTGCCTTTTCATGCGGCAAGATTTCTCCTTCGTTGTCCAAAAATAATTCGCTGTATTTTGAGAATCTTGTAATCCAGATAGAGTTAGCCTCTCTATTGGTTTGGATATAATAACTTGTGAGATTGCTTGGATTTTCTCCATTTTCATCGTTTTTATTTACGCACGTGTATATGTGTTTTCTAGTGTAGGTAAACGTCGCTTCGTCCTCTGAGAGACCTAAGATTTCAATCTTCATAATTTCAGATTGAATGTTGTAAATTTGAAAATTCATCATCAAAGTAAAATGGTTTAAAAAGGAGATATCGCGATAATCTGGATGGAACAATTTCTTCAATTTCTCTATATCCTTTTCTGTGTAGGCAGCTTCTAACCGCTGAATGAGTTCTCTCACTTTTTGCTCCGAAATTTGCGTTTTCTTTTTGAAAAAAAACATAGAATGCCTCCTAACAACTTAAGCATGGAACAAATGCACTATCCCGCTATAACTATAAAGCTAGTTTAATTGTACACATTCGAGGAGTGTATTTCCATCTTTTCACATTTGGGAAAACTTATAGGATTTCAATATTGAATTTAAAATAAAACGTCCACATCAAAAAAACCACTTCTCAAATTTATAGAGAAGTGGTTTTTGTTATAGGTATAAATTAGTTATATTACTACTTCCCAGAAGGAAGTGAAAATTGGGTGAGAAACAGGTTAATTATTTCTCAAGATGAATGGCTTAAAAGCCTTACATCATACCGCCCATTCATTCATGGCCGCTGGATGTAGTAATTTCCCTCCTAACGCCTGAACCATCCCTGCCCCTCCATCTTAGTAGCACTTCCCCTGAGACCTAAAATAATTTTTTCTACATGTTGGTCAAGAGCAGCCAATATTAGTTCTCTTACTCCAAAGGTTGTGGTATGAAACAGATTTCTATCTCCATGCGAAACCAAATGTAATCCAGCAGCAGCGGCCATTTCAATGACAGCCGTTTTTCAGTTATGAATCAACCAAAAAAACCAGTCACTTTATGACCAAGCGGACCGGTTACCTCCTGCTGAAAAATTTGTCCATTTAGCGAATCCACTAAGGATTAAACAAGGCCCTCCCCCATCAGCCATGGGGACCTTAACAAACTCAGCATGAGGAAAGACTTTCAGAAATCCTTCTTCAAAGGCTCCCGCAACCTCTGTCGCCGATAAGCTTTCTTTAAAAGAATCTGGTGCGATTACAATTTTCATAGGTTTCATTCCTTCTAACTTTATTTGGTCGAGTAAAATTGACTCATAAAGTCAGCAAAATTCTCTTTAGAGCAAAGCTCATACACTAATTTTTTATTTTGGACCAGCTGCCATAAATGATTAAAAAGGTGGCTGAATTCTTCTTTATCCTTTTCATTCAATGCCAGTAAAAAGACCAATTGAACCGAATTCTCTCCCCATTTTATTGGTTTCTTTAGAATCCCAATGCCGATACAGGAGCCTAACGCATTGGGTTTTAGGGGGTGGGGAATGGCCACAAGATTACCGATTGCTGTAGGTGAGATTTCCTCCCGCTCTAGAACAGATTGCTGAAAAGAATCATCGACAAATCCTTTAATATTTAGAATAGTTGTTAAGGATTTGATAATGTCCTTTGGATTTTTCTTATCAATCTCGGTGAAAAACAAATCCTCATTAAAGAGATTTTGCAGCTTTTTTAATGATTTATTCTTATCTTCATTTAGATACTTGCTTGATATGTGTTCTTTAACCTTTTCAACATCTTGATCCGTTAACATCGTGTTAATATGAAGGAGCGGAATCGGGCCTTCTTCTTTAACAGGGATGGTACTTAAGATTAAATCGGCTGCATCATTTTTGATATTCTTAATTGAATAGAATGGATAGGTCCCCACAATATCAATCCCAGGAAACTTACTCTCGATACTAGCTGCTAATAACTTAGCCGTGCCTAATCCGGAAGCACAGACGATGGCAACTCGTCTCACTTCACGCCGCTTTTTATTCTTCATCCGCTCAACAGCAGCTTCCAAATGAATCGCGATATAACCGATTTCGTCCTCATTTACAATAAGACGGCTGTTTTTCTGGATGATTTCAGAGGCAAGAATCCCTAACTCAAAAGAAAACGGATAATGATTTTTGATTTCCTTTAACATGGGATTCCTTAGGTTCATTCGATATTTTAAACGGTTCATGGCTGACCGCAAATGGACCCCTAAGCCATAAATGAGTTCTCGATCCTCCCGCAAATCAATGTGATAAACCCTATTAATTTCCGAAAGAATATCAACCACTAATTGATAGTGGCGCTCCCCTACCTTCCCAGCAAAATCGACCTCTTGTAAATTCTTATCTTCAAAATGTTTGGCTCCAAGCAAATGAATCGCGATATAAGCTATTTCACCTTCAGGGATTTTTATCGAAAATGTTTCTTCAAGGGACGTGACAATTCTATTGGCTATCACGTATTCCTCTTGCGTTTCAATTTGATCGAGCTCAATCGTACCGACCTCAATATTTTTACCCTTTTTAATTCTCTGGATGGCAATCGCAATGTGCGTCACTAAATTATTGAGTTGAAGTTCAGCCATGCAAAAGGGCAGCTCTTCAAGATGTTTCTTGGTAATCGTCTTAATGACTTCCACATTTACATCTGAGATAATCTCATTTTCAAGCTGGGCTTGTTCATTTCTCATATTCGCCAAGCTTTCAGAGAAGCAAAAACGAATATTCATTTCGTTTCCGATCAATTTGATTCCATAGTTTTGCTTTTTATACAAGGTTAAGTCATATTTTTCTAAAAGCTTCTCTACTTGCTTTAAGTCGTTATCAACGGTGGATTTACTCACAAACAATTCATTGGCAATCTGTTCCGTTGCAATGAAATCCTCCGCCATAATAATGCTTTTTAAAATATACAATACTCGTTCCTCTGGCAGAACAGGGACGTTGCCTTGTTCCTCTTCCTGAAGCATAAAAAGCTCTTCGATTATTTCAGTAACCGGCTGTCCGAGGGTTGGATCAATAAAATAGCCAACACCTCTATTCGCTTCGATTTGGACACCGATTTTTTTGAGTTCAAGATTTATTGTTAACACATCATTTCTAATTGTCCGGGATGTGACACCTAGTACTTTTGCTAGGTATTCACTTGTCACAGGCACCTTATGTGATAGAATTTCTTTAATCAATGACTTAAGACGGCTATTTAAAACAATCATATCTTACACCCCTGCTAACCAAGTAAGAAATTTTTATGACAAAACGGCAGTTTTTATTTGCGTTCGAATTTTTTCAATAGCTTCTAAAGCTTCTTTTAAACATTCATTTGAAAAGGACGTAACAAGGGCAATGGCTTCCTTTTGTTTACCAGCCTTATTTAGGACGGCAGCCTCTTCTTCAATATCACGAATTAACCTCAACCATTTTTGCTCTAAAACGTCAAAGGTTTTTCTAAAAATTTCCTTATTCTTAGTGAATAATATTCCATTTTCATCACCTTTTAATTCATCAAGCAAATCCCGGAACATCCACCAATATGAGTCTTTTGCCGATTGATCCTGCTCTGATTTGGTCGGATCAGCTGTTTTCACTCTCACCGTTCCCGACTGAGAAAGAATCACTGGAAACTCCTGTTCACACATAAATAACGGCAGATAAAGACCTGTACACGGGGTTGCCGGCGACCACCAAATTACCGGAAAATGCCATTCATCCGCTGGAAGTTCAAACACCGTGGAAGAAGCGGTAATTCCCCAAGTAAAATTCGCAGGGGAGGAGTGCATACAAATCGTTTGAAAATCCGGCAGTGCCGCATTAAAAAATGGCCCTTCTAAAAATGTATCTTCATAATGATCCCGTAAAATTCGTTTCAGCCAAGGGACATCAATCTCCCCTGCTTTCTTATGAAGCAATTGCTTCGTACGCTGGACACGAATATGCGAGACCTGCAGCGCATTCGTAAAGTCCGTATAAGCATGGGCAGCATCAAAATCCTCTGCTCGGTCAGCCCAGCCAGATCGAATCGCCCTTTCCATAAAGCCCTCACTATTTAAATCCCAGTCATTGCGAATACTCATTTCGTTCGAAATTGAATGGCATTTTTTTTGAATTTTCTTTGCTGCCCAATGATGGTCCACTGTTTCAAGAACCCATGCTTCCTTTGAATCAGCGATGATAAACGAATTATTGTAAGGCTTCTCTTCGCCTACAACGGCACTGCCCCATTGACCATACTTTTCAATTAACTTCGTAATCACTTCTAAAGCTTCTTTCGCTGTTTTCCCTCTCTCAAGGCCAAGCCGGACAAGCTCCATCCCTAAAATCCCTTTTTGTTTTTCAGGATTTGCCGCACTGTCTTTCAAATCCTTTGTAAAAATAGCCTCGTTTCCGATGGCGACGCCGTGTTCATTGATGCCCTGCTCATAGCCCCAGCACCAAAACGGAGACGACCCAATTGTTAAATAGGTTTCTTTAATTTGCGGTATATTCAAGTAAGCTAATTTTACATTCTTCCCATTTTCATAGGTTTGCCGTTTATTATACACGAGCGGCTGACTTTCATAAGCTGGTCGATCGCTATTTTTCGCAACAAGCATCCGAGTTTGACTTGTGGAATCTGGCAGGACAACTAAATTATCACACATTTCAAAATCCCTCCGTTATTAAAAAGAGATACCCTTAAAAAGAGTTGACCTTATCACTCTAATCCTTGGGTATCTTCTTTCATTCTAAGATATTGTAAAGCTTAAGATTTCGTTCGGACGAATATCCTTTAAGTGAATTGCATTAGCAGTGAAAAGGATACGCTCATCCAGCTCAGTGATCGGAACTTCATTTAAATTAACTACTTTAATAGTTTTGAAAAACTCTTGATTGATTTCTACCTTTGCAGAATCAATTGGCTGGTTGGTTGTATTATAAATTCTTACTAAAAGACTATTATCATTTTCACATTTTTTCACAGCACTAATAGCCATTTCTGTTCCTTCAACGCGAATAAACGTACAGTTGTCGCTTAGAGAACCCCTTTCACTCTTAACTGAAAGAGGGACCGTCATAAACGGTGTAGTAAATTCACTGGCTTTAACCCCAATACCTGCCTTAATTTCATTCCCTTGGTGCGCAATAATGGAATATTCCATTTCATGCTTACCTAATAAAAGACTATCCGGAGTTGCTACATGTAAACCTGAACGTCTTCCTGGACGATCCACTAATTCCTGTTTCCCCATATAATCGGTTCCAGCAAGCAGCGTTAGAGCAATCGTCGGTTTTTCACCATTCAGGATCTCGTATTGCGGCAGGCCTTTATTAAGAATAGAAATACCTTTGTGATCATCAGAAACATCCACAAATTTCTGCTGCGGATAAATTGGGTAATATTTTTCCTCCCAATTTTCCTGCTTCCAGTATTCAACCTGCTCTAGATAGTTATCACGGCGAATCGTGCCAAATTGTTGGTCAGCAATATGGGTTTTCGCAGTAATTCCCGTATCAAATAAGGCGCGAATACGGTGGTTTTTAACAGTATTATCAATCAATGTTTTAACATCGACCCGTTCTTCATATCGACTAACTGTCACATAAGTTTCAATCGTTGCAGCTTTCGTTTCTGCTGAACGGCTATTCACATCTGTATCGACAGGAAATTCCATTCGATAAGCAATCTTAACTGTTGCAAAAATAGGTCCGTTATGAACAACCGATATTTCTGGAGCAGCTTTATCTGTGATGATAAGAATATCTTCCCTAGGCGGAGAGAAATCATATTCATCACCGGCATTTCCACCTTCTTCAAACACATTTAACCCTTTAAAAATAGTTCCCGTTGTTTGTTCCTTTATCGATAATGAACCATTCTTTTCAATGTTCACTTTGATGAACTCATTTTCGAAGGCGCCATTTTGATACACATCGGCAAATGCATTAGTCATTGGAGCTTGTTCTTTGACGTAATACGTGCTGAACCCAAATCCATCTACTTCCGCAGCAAATTTGATTGTAGTGGTAAATACAAACTGATCGTCATTTTTTACACCAATTTCAATTTGTTTATCATTTAAATTTTCTTCTTTCGTTTCAACAACCTGATAAGGAACCTCATTGCCATTTCTATCAGCAAGGGTAAACTCTTTAAAACTTAAATGCAAGGTTACTTCTGCGATATTTTCCCTTTTTTCTCCAAGTGTATTCACGACCACCAAAGGCATGCCCTTGTTCTCATCGAACTTAATGTTGCCAAGCAAGTCTCCGACAGCTGTTTTCTGTACAGACTCGCCAATTTGCTTGGCGAATTCATATCTCATATTCATTTCTTGATGAGTGTCATCTGTACAAACATTACAAATGGAATCATGAGCATGATTTTGCATCATGTATTTCCAGCCTCTATTTATGATATCATTATCATAATGATTGCCGAATAAGTATGACACTGAGTTGATAGGCTCCACATATTTTTCATATAGATTTTGAACCTCAAAATTTTTCTTCTTCAAATCCAAACGAGTAGAAGCGATACTGACATGTACCCGCATATTTTTACCTTTTCTAAATTCACCAGAAAGGTTCTCTAATTTTTCTGATTCCAACGAAATCGCTTCAAAATAATCTTGTAAGCGACTGAGTCTTACATGAAAATCGCTTCCTTGTTCAGCATAATATTGATTTAGCTCATCAATGATTTCTGGCAGATCTTTGTTAGCGCTTCTTTGATCAAAGCCACTCATCAATAACATATTGGAAGTAGTAGCCATATCTTTTAAATTGCTGTTATTCTCATTAATGATTTCTAAATTCTGTTCGAAATCCTTTGAAAGCATGCGTCCATTTCCATAACCTAATGGAAGATGAGTGGTCAGCACTTTCGAACCATCCGGACCTACCCACCAAAAATCCGTTTTTTCTGTTTCTTCATCGGTAATCCCTCTCCAAAACAGCGCATGATTGATTCCAAACCCCTTTAACACTTGAGGAATTTGCTCAGCTTGGCCAAAGGAATCTGGCAAATAACCAATTTGCATCGAAGGGCCAAACTCATCGCCAATTTGCTGACCAATTAATAAATTTCGAACAAGCGACTCTCCACTTGGGATAAACTCATCCGGCTGGATATACCAAGGACCGATAATCAGACGGCCTTCTTTCACAAGCAACCCTATTCGATCGCGGTTGTTCGGTTTAATTTCTAAATAATCCTCTAATACAATTGTTTGTCCATCGAGTAAAAAGGAAGTATAGGCTGGACTTGTTTCTAAAAGATCAAGCAATTCATCCATAAAGCGAATTAACTTCACACGATATTCCTGATAGGTTTGGTGCCACTCTCGATCCCAATGTGTATGGGAGATGACATGAAAATTCATAATAAAAGCCTCCATAACCATTAGTTTTTGATGTTTATAAAGAGAATGAGGGTCCTGTAACAGTCCCCTCAGTGAAATTCAAGCTATTATCTTTATACTGCTTCTTGAGTGTAAGCTACTTCTTCTTCGATATTCTTCTTTAAGAGTATTGTCATTAATGCTGTTGTAAGGATACCAGCTGCAAAAGCAATCAAGAACATAACTGGTTTTTCAAAGAATGCAACTACAAAGATACCACCACTAGGTACAGGAGCTGCTGAACCCAGTGCCATTGCCAATGCGCCACCTACAGCTGAACCAACGACAATCGCAGGAATAACTTGTAGCGGTGCACCTACCGCAAATGGAATCGCACCTTCAGTAATCCCAGTAGCCCCCATGATTGTTGTAGGAAGAGCACTTTGTCTTTCTGCTGCCGTAAATTTCTTAGGAGCAAGTCTTGTTGCAAGGGCAAGCCCAATCGGTGGTGTCATAATTCCAATCCAGCATGCTGCCATTGGACCATAAACTCCTTCATTTAACATACCAACACAGAAGGCAAACGCTACTTTATTAATAGGGCCTCCCATATCAAACGCTATCATCGCGCCAATAATCAATCCAAGTAACGCTAGATTTCCACCGCTCATTGATGATAACCAGCCTTCTAAACCTTTAGAAGCTAACGCGATTGGCTGACCAATGATATACATTAATAAGGAAACAGCTCCAACACCTAATAACGGAATAACAATAATTGGTTTTAGTGCAGCAATATATGAGTGCATAGGAAGCTTTTTAATAAAATTAACAATATAGCCTGCAAGGAAACCTGCAACAATACCACCAAAAAATCCTGCGCCGATTTCATGAGCAATCAATCCACCAACCATACCTGGAGCAATACCCGGACGGTCTGCGATAGAATAAGCCATATAACCTGCCATTACGGGAACCATTAAGGAGAAAATCAATACCCCGACTTCAACAGTTTGTTTAGCAAAACCTGCTTCTTGTTCGCCGCCGCCTAAAAGTAAACCAATTGTTAGAAGAAGACCTCCCGCAACAACAAATGGCAGCATATAGGAAACACCAGTCATTAAATGTGTTTTAGCTTCTTCAAGGATCTTTTTCATTGTCGAATTCTCCCCCTTTTTACTTTACTAGCTCAAGAGCTTTGTTGATAAGTCCCTGCGGATTTTTAACTGCTTCCGCAACCGGAACCTTTACAGTTGGAATATCATTAAAACGATCTGCTTTTGCAATCGCTGTATCGACAGCTAAAATCAGAACATTCGCATCCGCAACTTCTTTCGCTGAAATCGAATTTTCCAATCCCATTGCACCTTGTTTTTCAACTTTGATTTGAAGTCCCATCTTTTTTGCTGTCATTTCTAAAGCCGCTGCGGCCATATTTGTATGTGCTACTCCTGCTGGGCAAGCCGTAATTGCGATAATTTTCATAATTATATCCACCTTTTCTTAGTTTGATTTTTGAGTAACTAATTCATCCATTAGTTCTAGAACTTGTTTGGGCTGCGTTGCATGCATCAGCTGATAACGGAACTCATCATCCATTAATTTGCCTGACAATGCTGCTAAAATTTGCAGATGAGTCGTGTCACCTTCTATTGCTGGTATTGCCAGCATGATAATCATAGTTACAGGTTTATCATCTAAGGAATTCCAGTCAATTTCATTTGTAGTTTTCCCGATAATGATACTTGCTGTTTTAACGGTATCACTTTTACAATGCGGGATGGCAAATCCATTGCCAAAACCAGTCGTAAATTCTGCTTCTCTTTCAAGTACACCTTGGAAAAATACAGACTCTGAATCAATTCTTCCTTGTTTTGCTAGCAACGAAGTTAATTGAGAAATCACTTCTTTCTGGGTTACAGCAACCAAGTTTAACTCAATCAAGTCTTCATTAATCAATGATTTGATTTCCAACACTTCACCTTCCATCTAGTTGAATTTTTTCTAATCAAAAGTTTCTTTATGAAAACCCTTACAATAGATAACGTTATCTTCTACACTTTGAATTTTACCTAGTTTAAAGCCAAAATAAAAATTAATAAATTTCCTTATCGTTTAGGAAACGGTAACAAACTTCATTAATTAGACAAAAAAAAGGTAAAGATCCTTCTCACAGAATCTTTACGCTTTCTCTAATCCCAGTGCCTAGAGGTTTAGTTAAACATGAATACAGATTGCTGTCCCCATTCTTTATGAAAAGAAGCTGAATCAACTGGTGCTCCAGGAGTATATATGCTCGAACAACCCTATTTCGATTCTTTATAACCAACCATTTAACTTATAGTATCACAGGAAATAGAGCCCAAGCAGATCCGCTTCGGATCTATTTCTTCGCTTCGACATTTTCTTTACCATCCTTAAGATGGTTCAATTCCTGCTGGTCAGATACCGGCTTGATTACTCTATCCGGCAGGGTGTGAGCCAATCGTTTCAGAGTAAACGAACAAGCTTCTGCTGCTATCCATGCATATGGAATACTGAATATCGCTACGAGCAATAAAGAATGAAAATGAAAAGACGCACCAACACCTGGTCCTAACACAGGAAAGCGGAAAATAAAAAGAATCGTAATGATTCCCATAAATAAGGCAGCTCCCGCCAAGAAAACAACCAAAAATCTTGTTTTCGACTTATAGAAGGAAACACCAAGTACCAATCCTAGAATACCCGTTGTGAAGGAAAAAATAATTAGTTCGCTAGGCTGGATAAACAATAAAAGGAGGATCGTAACAAAATAGGAAAGGAATCCGTGCCTGACGGAAACAATCGTTGCTAAAAATATTGGTAAAGTCGTCATGGCACTTACAAAAAAACCGATGCCGGGCATATATCCCCCAGCTGACTGGAATATGGCTGCAAACGAGCTTATTATCGCGGTAAGTATTAGTTTGGTGGTAGGCAACAATTCCATAAAATCGTGTTTGATTCCAAAGAAAGGCTGCTGCCAATACTGTACGGCTTTCCTTTTTATCCTTTTCATGAATCCCACCTCCAACAATACTAAACTAACCTTATGCTATTCACTGTTTTAAGTAAAAATCACTGTATGTTTATCAACTATTTAGATAATTGATTTATGAAATTATAGTCCTTTTTATGGCCGCCTCGATTCCTCCAACGCTGTTGTGAAAAATGGTCTATTCCTTGTTAGATTCATCGGCCCTAATTCGGTATTAATAAAACAGCTCTAATCATATTCTTATAAAAGAAAACTTAGAAGGAGTGTAAAATTTATTGATAAAAGTTAAGGTTAGTTTACGGCCTATTGTAAGCAAGGTGAATTTACCGACTGTTTTGAAAACAGCGATACTTCCGGGTGACTCAAAAGAAACATTATTTATTGCAACCCAGGTAGGAGAGATTTTTTACGTAAGAGACGGAGTTATACGGACTTTTTTAGATATTCGCCCGCGAATCGTAAAACTAGGTGCTTCTGGTGGTGGATATGATGAACGGGGGTTGCTAGGGCTAGCGTTTCATCCAGAATTTTATTATAACGGTCTGTTTTATCTTCATTATTCAGTAGCTGGAACACAAGGTCCAGGTGCTCTTCCTGAATCTTTTAGGCCTAACCCGTGTGATCCTAAAACTTTAAACCTAAGGTGGATAAATAGAGAAACTCAATATGATCATATTGATACAATTGAAGAATGGATTTTACAATCGAATGGTCAACCCAAAAAACGCCGGGCATTACTGAACTTAAGAAGACCATTTTCAACTCATAATGGGTTCAATAGTTTAAACTTTTCACCTGAAACAAGAAAACTTGTTTTAACAACCGGAGATGGAGGATCTGCCTATGATCCATTTAACTTAAGCCAGGACGATCTAGAAATTGCAGGTAAAATAATTGAAATTGATGTAGGCAAGAATACATACATCAATAACCCACCCATTGTCACACGTTTTAATGAACTTCCCACAACTATTCAGGAAACACTCATGGTGATGGCCAAAGGGGTTCGCAATATACCAGGCATTTCATTTCAAAAATTTTATAATCAGTATATTAAATATGCAGGAAATGTCGGCCAGGCTTTGGTCGAGTCAATTTTTTCATTCGTTCATTATAAACCAATACCGGTTACTCAGCTTATTCAAGCTTCTTTCATGGATTCTGAACCTGACAAAAAAGGAATTATTAACTTTGGCTGGCGAGGTTGGGAAGGTGCTTTTCCTGCTTCAATTATGAGAGGCTGCACTATAAATCCAACTTTGGATGAGAAAACAATCGCTTATTACAATGAAGCAATAACACTTTCAGGGAGTCGTCTTCAGCCTTTAACTAGTTATTTTCATAAAGATGCCAGACCCGATAAGTTTGCGGGAACCGCACTTACAGGTGTCCAGCCATATATGGGGAACAGAATCCCTGGTTTAACAGGAAGAGTTGTGTTTACCGATCTTGCCCAGAAAGAATCTCAACCTCAGGTTAGAGGGGGTTTAGCTTATACCTTCGTAAGACCAAATGGTAAACAAAATGATTTTAGTGTGATACAAACCGATTATGATTTTGGGTCTCAATCAGCCTATTATGTTAGTTTAGGAACGAATCTGAATCAAACCAGATTATATTTAGGGGTATATGGCGCTATGAAAGTGACTGATTTTAACCAAGGCACTGTTTTTGAAATTATTCCGTGATTCAAAACTATAAATTCGATTTAATACCTTCGATGCATTACTACCAAAAGAACTTATCAAAACAAAAACACGCTGAAGCCATTGAAGATTTATGAGATTGTTTGGATAAGCAATTGGACCCCCAATTTGTTGGACAAATTTATCGAGATGATTTCGGAAGACTAAATCGTGCATTTTAATAAATGCACGACCGTTTTTTAAACGCTGGTATTTTTTTTTCCTTCTAAACTCCCTCAGTTTGGTACGAATATCTCTCGAATTCTCACTTATTCGCTAGATTTCATAACCCTTGTAATTGGATTTCCGGGTAATTGAAATGAGATCAGATCATTTTGGCTTCGTCGTGTCTTGATATGTAAATTTTAATAACACAAAAAACCACTCCCTAATTTTAATAGGAAGTGGTTATTGCTATTGATATAAGTTTTTCACATGACTACTTCACAAATTAAGTGAAATTGGTCGAAAAATAGGATTAACTATTTCTCATATGTTTGGCTCAGGAAAGCCTTACATCATGCCGCCCATACCGCCCATGCCGCCCATATCAGGCATTGCAGGAGCATTTTCTTCAGGCTTGTCAGCAACAACTGCTTCAGTTGTTAAGAACATAGCCGCTACAGATGCAGCGTTTTGAAGAGCTGAACGCGTTACTTTAGTTGGGTCAACGATACCAGCTTCGATCATGTTTACCCAAGCTCCAGTTGCAGCGTTGAAGCCAGTTCCTACTTCAGCATGCTTTAGACGCTCAACGATAACTGAGCCTTCAAGACCAGCGTTGTGTGCGATTTGGCGTACTGGCTCTTCAAGAGCACGTAATACAATGTTTACGCCTGTTGCGAAATCGCCTTCGCCTTCTACTGATGCAACTTTGTTGTATACATTTACAAGGGCAGTACCACCGCCTGATACGATGCCTTCTTCTACTGCAGCGCGAGTAGAGTTCAATGCATCTTCAATGCGAAGTTTGCGCTCTTTTAATTCTGTTTCAGTTGCAGCACCAACTTTGATGACTGCTACACCGCCAGCTAATTTCGCTAGACGCTCTTGTAATTTTTCTTTATCGAACTCAGAAGTTGTTTCTTCTAATTGAGCACGGATTTGTTTTACGCGGCCTGCAATTTTGTCAGACTCTCCAGCACCTTCAACAATTGTTGTGTTTTCTTTTGTTACAACAACTTTAGAAGCGCGGCCAAGTTGAGTGATGTTTGCAGATTTAAGATCTAAGCCTAAATCTTCAGTGATCACTTCTCCGCCAGTAAGAACTGAAATATCTTCAAGCATTGCTTTGCGGCGGTCGCCGAATCCAGGAGCTTTAACAGCTACTGCATTGAATGTTCCGCGAAGTTTATTTACTACTAGAGTAGCAAGTGCTTCACCTTCAACATCTTCAGCAATCAATAATAGAGGCTTGCCTTGTTGAACAACTTGTTCTAATACAGGCAGGATCTCTTGGATGTTAGTGATTTTTTTGTCTGTGATTAAGATGTATGGGTTGTCAAGGACAGCTTCCATTTTATCTGAATCAGTTACCATGTAAGGAGATGCATATCCGCGGTCGAATTGCATACCTTCAACTACTTCAAGCTCAGTAGTGAAGCCTTTTGATTCTTCGATTGTGATAACGCCGTCGTTTCCAACGCGCTCCATAGCTTCAGCAATCAATTGGCCAACTTCATCATCAGCAGCAGAAATCGCAGCTACTTGAGCAATGGATTCTTTGCTTTCGATTGGTTTAGAAATAGCTTTTAATTCTTCCGTTGCAACAATAACAGCTTTTTCAATACCTTTGCGGATACCCATTGGGTTAGCACCAGCTGTTACGTTTTTAAGACCTTCGCGGATCATTGCCTGAGCAAGAACCGTTGCAGTTGTTGTTCCGTCACCGGCAACATCGTTTGTTTTGCTTGCAACTTCAGCAACAAGCTTTGCACCCATGTTTTCGAATGCATCTTCAAGCTCGATTTCTTTTGCAATTGTCACACCGTCATTTGTAATAAGCGGAGAACCGAATTTCTTTTCAAGAACCACGTTGCGTCCTTTTGGTCCAAGCGTAACTTTAACTGCATTAGCGAGTGCATCAACCCCGCGCAGCATTGCGCGGCGAGCGTCTTCACTGAATTTAATGTCTTTAGCCATGTTCCATTACCTCCTAAGAATGATGTTCTATGATATTGGAAATTTTTATAAATTAGCCGATAACTGCTAAAATGTCGCTTTCGCGTAAGATTAAGTATTCAGAACCCTCATACTTCACTTCTGTACCAGAGTATTTTGAGAAGATGATGCGATCGCCTTCTGCAACTTCAAGAGCAACACGCTCACCGTTGTCAAGCACACGGCCAGTACCTACTGCCACTACTTTACCTTCTTGCGGTTTTTCTTTGGCACTATCCGGCAGTACGATCCCACTAGCAGTTTTTTCTTCAGATTGTACAAGCTCAATTACGACACGATCACCTAATGGCTTTAACAAGTGAAACAACCTCCTCAAGATTTCATTAATTTAAATTTTCATTTTATTAGCACTCATATGTCTTGAGTGCTAACACAAGTATTATATTATATAATCTCTCGTGCAAATTCAAGTAATATGTTAAAAAAAATTGAAATCCTTTTCCTTATGCCGATTTCACATGTTTATAGCCATTCCTGCATACCCTATATGCGTTATCTTCCTACATCTTGCCTGATTTATGGTACAATTATGCCTAGCTGAAATTTTGCTTATATTGACTTAAATCATCCGGCAAGTTAAAGGAGTCGTTCAATTGAAGAAAGAATACTGGCTTATTATTTTGACATATATAGTCATGCAGTTTTCAGGCATTCTCGGCATTCCGCTTCTGCTTAAACTTGGCGTCGGAGAGGATCAATCGCTCCGCATGGCCCAGATTACAGCATCAGGCTATTGGACGGTTTTCAGCTTTGCAGCTGCCTTTGTAATCGTACTTCTTCTGCTCCGCAGCCATTTTAAAAGCAATGACCTCAGGGGCGATGCAGCTCCCGCTGGTCCATCCGTCTTATGGGCTGTCGGCGGCGTGTTTATGGCACTTTCAGTTCAGGTGATCGCGGCCAATATTGAGATTCAGGTATTTGGCATTGAAGGTGAATCTGAAAATACGAAAGTCATCATGGAAGTATTGAAGGTTACGCCTTTGCTCATAGTCGTGACTTCCATCATAGGTCCTATCCTGGAAGAGATTATTTTCAGAAAAATTTTATTCGGCGCTTTGTATCAGCGCATCAATTTCTTTTTATCGGCACTGATCAGTTCGATTGTATTCGCACTAGTTCACGGTGAACCTCAGCATCTTCTTCTTTATGGATCAATGGGGTTTGTGTTTGCTTTTCTATATGTAAAAACAAAGCGTCTCCTGGTTCCTATTTTTGCCCATGTTGCGATGAATACGTTTGTTGTCATTCTGCAATCGAACCGGGAACAGCTTGAGGAAATGCTGAAACAGGCAGAACAAATGCAATTTATTTTTGGAGGCATGTAAGCATGAGAACAAGCCCAATTTCAATGGGGATCTTTTACTTGGCGATGGGTATTCTGTTTACCTATCTCGCCGTAAACAGTTCAGAAAGCGGGATTTGGTCGTTTCCGACAATCCTGCTGATGTTAATCGCGACGTTTGATCTTGGAGTCGCATTTAGAATGTTCAATCTCTCTTTCAAAGTCAAAGCGAAGAAAAAATAAAAAAAAGGGTGGTCCTGCAGACAGGATCACCCTTCTTTATTTGCTTCTTCAAACTGAGTCCGCTGCGCCTTGCGGTAAGCAAACCTTGAGACAACAATGCTTATTTCATACAGGATAAACAGCGGTACGGAAACCATTAGATGCGAGACAAGCTCCGGCGGTGTAATTAACGCTGCAATAACAAGCAGAATGAAGTACGCATATTTTCGGATTTTCACGAGGAACATCGGTGTGACAATGCCGAGCCTCGTTAAGAACATAATAACAACCGGAAGCTGAAACAGCAGTCCAAATGGCACTGTCAGCTGAATTAAAAACTGAAAGTATTCGTTGATTCCAATGACTTGATTAATCTCTAAATCATTGGACATACGCTCCATGAAATCCACGACAAATGGAAAGAGCAAAAAATACGAAAAGCTGATGCCTGCGAGAAACAGTCCAATAGAAATTGGAATATAGCTCAGTGTGACCCTTCTTTCCTTTTCGTAGAGGCCAGGGCTTACAAATGCCCATAGCTGATAGAGGATGATAGGCGATGTAATAATAAAAGCAATGATAAACGCGAATTGCATATAGACCATAAGCGGATCGGTCATTCGGAATGAATTCAGCGTTAAGCTCTGAGCTTCATTCGTATGCTGTAAATAGATGATAATCGGCTTTGCTAATAAAAAGCCGGCAATCACAGAGAGGAAAAGGGAAAAGACTGTAATGATCAGCCTTTTCCGAAGCTCAGCAATGTGATCGATAACCGACATTTCGTTTTGTTTCATGACAGCTTTCATCCTATCTTACTTCTCTTCTTTCTTTTTATCTTCATCGTCGTCCGCCAGACCCTTCGTTGCATGCTTAAATTCACGCAATGAGTTGCCAATTGCTTTACCAAGCTCAGGCAGCTTCTTTGGCCCAAAGATTAATAGTGCTGCAAAGACGATCAGCAGCAAACTTCCAAAACCGATATTAGGCATATCATTCACCTCAATTCTTAAGCGTTAGGATAGTGCTTCAAAAAGTACACGAGCGATTGCAGCTCTACTGCTAAATCAATATGATGAATTCTGATTTCCTCCGGTACATTTAATCTCGCAGGAGTAAAATTAAGAATTCCTTTAATTCCCTTTGCAATCAGCCTGTCCGTAATGGGCTGGGCAGCCTGTGCCGGAACCGTTAAAATGGCCACGGTCACATCATCAGGCAGGTGTTCTTCAAGATCAGCCAAATTATAAATAGGAACATCGCCGATTTCAGTGCCGATTTTTTTCTCGTCGACATCAAAGGCAAGTGAGATTAACGTATTATTGTTCTTCGTAAAATTATAATGCAAAAAGGCAGTGCCGAGATTACCGACACCAATTAAGGTAACCTTCGTCACCTCATCCTGATCGAGCGTTTTTCTGAAAAAAGAAAGAAGATAATTAACATTATACCCATATCCTTTTTTCCCAAGGGCTCCAAAGTAGGAAAAATCCCTGCGGATCGTGGCAGAATCCACTTTCACAGCATCACTCAGCTCCGCAGAAGAAACACGCTGCTTGCCTGATGCATGCAGATTCTTTAAAAAACGATAGTATAAAGGCAAGCGCTTAGCAGTAGCTTGCGGAATTTTCGATTGTTCGATGTTGTTCACGTTCTATCCCCCACATTCAAAGCTACAGGTTCATCTCGTGTATAATCCCCGCTTTTTCCGCCTGTTTTTACAGACAGATAGGCAGGTCCGATGATTAACCCTTTATCAAGTGCTTTACACATATCATATACGGTCAGGGCGCAGACAGAAGCGGAGGTTAGCGCTTCCATTTCAACACCTGTACTTCCTGTTGTTTTCACAGCTGCGGCTATCATCAGATGGAAAAGCCCGTTTTCTTTTTTCCATTCAAACTCAATATCGATTCCCTTGAGCGGAATCGGGTGACACATTGGGATAATATTCCATGTGTTTTTAGCAGCCATAATGCCGGCCACCTGTGCGACCCCCAGCACGTCCCCTTTTTGAAGCTTGTGATTTACGATTTGTTCATAGACATGTTCCTTCATAACAACGCTTGAAACTGCAACAGCGGTGCGCACAGAATCATGTTTGTTCGATATATCAACCATTTTGGCTCTGCCCTGCTGGTTAAAATGAGTAAAATTTGACATCTTTTAACGCCCCTCATACTAGACTATACACTATTTTTACTAATCTGTCTTTTTACTTATTGTGACAAATGTTCGCACCAGGAAAAGTACAATCATTGCGGCTCACTCTTCTATAAGCTACACTTAAATTATCATAGCCTGAGGTGAAAATACATGATTTTGCTACAAATAAACCAGCTGACGAAATACTTTGCAGCTGATCTTATATTATCGAATATCAAACTTGAAGTTCAAACACGGGATAAAATTGCCCTTGTCGGACGGAACGGGGCCGGTAAATCAACCCTGCTCAAAATTATTGCGGGTCAGCTTTCTTACGAATCCGGAGAGATTATCAAGCCAAAAGATGTGACGATTGGGTACCTTGCGCAGGATACAGGTCTCGAATCTAATCTATCTATTTGGGATGAAATGGTTTCTGTGTTTCAATTTTTAAAAGATATGGAGCAATCCATGCGTGATCTTGAACAAAAAATGGCCAATACAGATCCCGCAAAGCGGGAATTTGAACAATATTTAAAAGAATACGACCGCCTGCAAATTGAGTTTAAAGAAAAAGGCGGCTATCAATATGAGGCAGATATCCGTTCTGTTCTTCATGGTCTGGGATTCGCGGATTTCGATGTCTCTTCTCCTATCCAGCGTTTGAGCGGAGGCCAGAAAACGCGCCTTGCCCTTGGAAAGCTGCTTTTGACGAGTCCTGACTTATTAGTTCTGGATGAGCCGACAAACCACCTGGATATTGAAACGCTGTCCTGGCTTGAGCAATATCTTCAAGGCTACAGCGGAGCGATTTTAATCGTTTCCCATGACCGCTATTTTCTTGATAAAGTGGTGAACCAGGTCTACGAAATCTCCAGGAGTACAAGCATCAAATACATCGGCAACTACAGCCGCTACCTTGAGCAAAGCGCTGAAAACTTTGAGCGCGAATTAAAGCTGTACGAAAAACAGCAGGATGAAGTGGCCAAATTAAAAGATTTCATTCAGAAAAATATGGCCAGAGCGTCAACTACAAAACGCGCTCAAAGCCGGAGAAAAAAACTGGACCGCATGGAATTGATGGACAGGCCGCAGGGCGACGAGAAATCAGCTCATTTCCGCTTTGATATTGAAAGGCAAAGCGGCAACGATGTACTGAAAGCGAAGGATATTGCTGTTTCCTATAATGGCTCAGACCCAATCATTTCAAACGTTTCTTTTTCCATATCAAGAGGTGACAGCATTGCTCTTGTCGGACCAAATGGAGTCGGCAAATCGACGCTTCTAAAAACAATCATTGATAAGATGGCTCCATTAAAAGGATCATTCGAAATAGGTTCAGGCGTGAAGATTGGATACTACGATCAGGAGCAGGCGAATTTAACTTCGAATAAACGTGTGCTTGATGAATTGTGGGATGAATACCCGATGCTGAATGAAAAAGAAATCCGGACTGTGCTCGGCAATTTCCTTTTTTCTGGTGACGATGTTTTAAAGAATGTTTCTACTTTAAGCGGCGGGCAAAAGGCAAGATTGGCTCTTGCTAAGCTAATGCTTCAAAAGGCAAATCTGCTTATCCTTGATGAGCCGACAAACCATCTAGATCTGGACAGCAAAGAAGTGCTGGAAAATGCCCTGATTGATTACCCTGGCACAATACTATTTGTATCCCACGATAGATACTTCATTAATCGCATTGCTACAAAAGTATACGAACTTTCAGCAAGCGGCGTTAATGAATACCTGGGGGACTATGATTACTATCAATCTAAAAAGGCAGAACAGCTGGAGCTTGCAGCTCTTGATGCAGTCCCTGATCTAAAGCCGAAAGAAAATCAAAATAAGCTATCCTATGAACAAGATAAAGAAGCGAAAAAATTGGCAAGACAAAAACAAAGAAGACTGCAGGAAGTAGAAGAGCGAATCTCGTTCGTTGAACAGCAGATCGAGAAGAATGAAGAGCTGTTATGTGATCCAGAGATTTATCAAAATCATACAAAGGTACAGGAAATAAACACAGAAAACGACGGTTATCACGAAGAACTCGAAAATCTAATGAATGAATGGGAACAGCTTCAGGAGGATTAACAGCTTTGTACACAAATTAAAAAACTCAGTGCCTATTATGGCACTGAGTTTTTTAGTTATCCACACTAAAAAATCTTATTTTATAAGGTTTCCACTCTTTTATTCACATTATCCACAAAATAGAGCTTTTTTATCCACATTGTCCACAGGTTATTCAATGCTTATTCAACAAGCTTTTCTAAAATCTGAAAAAGGTTATTAGACAGCATGTGGATAACATGTTAATACACCATATTAACTCGGTAATTCCAGTCCAGGATTTGCATTCATTCTCAAATTGCCTCTATGGCCCTTTTTATAAAGTACACTTCCTGCTGCAGCAATCATAGCAGCATTGTCTGTACATAGAGATAATGGAGGAATCAGTAATTCTACGTCCTTAAATTCTTTAAACTTTTCTTCTAAAGCTGCTCTTAAACCGCGATTTGCTGCTACCCCTCCAGCAAGAAGAACCTGCTTTACTTGGTATTTCTCAGCTGCAGATGCTGTTTTAGTGACAAGAACATCGATGACGCTTGCCTGAAAGCTTGCGGCTAAATCATGAGGATCAATCACTTCACCTCGCTGCTCTGCATTATGAAGAGTATTGATGACAGCTGATTTTAAACCGCTGAAGCTAAAGTTGTAAGAATCAGGCTCTAGCCAGGCTCTAGGTAAATTGATGACTGGAGATCCTTCCGCTGCCATCCGGTCTATATGAGGACCTCCCGGATAAGGCAGATGGAGAGTTCTTGCCACTTTGTCATACGCTTCTCCTGCAGCATCATCAAGCGTTTCTCCTATTACTTCAAACAATCCATGTTCTTTCATATAAACTAGTTCAGTATGTCCACCGGATACCACAAGCGACAGCAAAGGAAACTGCAATTCGGAGATCAGCTGATTTGCGTAGATATGCCCTGCAATATGGTGAACGCCTATTAATGGAAGCTGATGGGCAAATGCAAGTGCTTTTGCTGCATTGACTCCAATTAAAAGTGCTCCAACAAGACCCGGTCCCTCAGTAACGGCGATGGCATCCAGGTCTTTAAATGTCATTTCCGCCTGTTCCATCGCTTCTTCAAGCACAAGTGTAAGCTGTTCAACATGATGTCTCGATGCGATCTCAGGTACAACACCGCCAAAACGTTTATGGCTTTCAATTTGAGAAGCGACAACATTCGAAATGATTTCCCGCCCGTTTTTTACAATAGATACGGCCGTTTCATCACAGCTTGTCTCTATTCCTAATATATATTGATCTTTTTCTGTCATTTTAGATTCACCCACATTACTAAAGCATCTTCCCCGTTATCTGTATAATACCGTTTTCTAATCCCGCCGGGCTGAAAACCGAGCTTGGTGTACAAAGATTGCGCTACATGATTTGAGACTCTTACTTCAAGAGAAATTTTTCCTGCACCATACTCCTTTGCCATTCCGATTGCCTGTTTCAGCAAAGTCTCACCAATCTTATTCCCTCTGAAACCAGGCAAAACGGCGATATTCGTTACTTGGGCCTCATCCATAATGATCCAAAGTCCGCAATACCCGATAATCTTTTGATCAAATTCTACAACAAGATATTTAGCAAAATGATTTTGAGTTAATTCATTGTGAAAGGATTCCTTCAGCCAAGGTGTTGCAAAGGATTGCGTTTCTATTTCATAAACATCATCAATATCATCTACATTCATAAGCCGAATCTTGATTGTATCCTGTTCCTGCTTCAACCTTCTCACCCACTTACTTCTGTTGTTCGAGCCACTTTACTTCTGCCTCTGCTAAACGGATATAGTTCGGCACGAAAGTATGTACATCCTCAGGCTCTTTCATCAGACCGATTTTACCAAGCATTGCCGGTCTTGGATTATGCTCGGTCATACTTGCAATCACAGCCTGATCCCCCAGGACTTCAACGATTAACTCCTGATGCAAGCTAACATCATTCCCGATGAAAAGAATTTGCTTCTTTTCCTTTTTTAATTCTGAAAGCCAATCAGACAGCAGGAGATTTTGATCGTTTCTTCTATTAATAAGCTCCCCATCTGCATACTCATACAACCCTGTATACACCTGACCGCGCCGTGCATCAAAAATTGGGCAGATATAGCCATTAAAATAGCTTCCGCCAGCTGCAAGGACCTCAAGACTTGAAACACTGGCAAGCGGTATATTCAACGTCCATGCAAGCGTTTTAGCTATGCTGACACCAATTCGGAGGCCGGTATAAGATCCAGGCCCGCAAGCAACAATGACACGATCCAGCTCTTCAGGCCTGATCCCGCATTCCTGCATAAGCCATTCAACAGCCGGCATCGCCCGGACCGAATGATTCTGCTTAATGTTTGTTATATATTCTCCAATCACTTTGATGTCATCCACTATGGCAACACCAAGCGTCAAATTGGACGTATCAATCGCTATTGCTTTCATCTATAAGCTCCTTACATATACCTAAATAGTGATCCCCGATAGGTTCAAAGATAATTTCACGGGATTCATCTTCCACACGAAGGATACGAATACCAAGACGATCGGGAGGAAGCTGCTCCTGAATAAGATGTGCCCATTCAACAACAGTGACACCCTCTCCTTCAAAAAACTCATCAAAACCTAAGTCCTCATCACTGTCATCCATCCTGT
>NZ_CP126116.1:0-255000 GCF_030127205.1 Metabacillus hrfriensis | reverse complement strand
ATAGAGAGAATGATCTCTCAAAACTAAACAAAAACCAAAAGCGTCCTCATATCTTCCTTAGAAAGGAGGTGATCCAGCCGCACCTTCCGATACGGCTACCTTGTTACGACTTCACCCCAATCATCTACCCCACCTTAGGCGGCTGGCTCCTTGCGGTTACCCCACCGACTTCGGGTGTTGCAAACTCTCGTGGTGTGACGGGCGGTGTGTACAAGGCCCGGGAACGTATTCACCGCGGCATGCTGATCCGCGATTACTAGCGATTCCAGCTTCATGCAGGCGAGTTGCAGCCTGCAATCCGAACTGAGAATGGTTTTATGGGATTGGCTAAACCTCGCGGTCTCGCAGCCCTTTGTACCATCCATTGTAGCACGTGTGTAGCCCAGGTCATAAGGGGCATGATGATTTGACGTCATCCCCACCTTCCTCCGGTTTGTCACCGGCAGTCACCTTAGAGTGCCCAACTGAATGCTGGCAACTAAGATCAAGGGTTGCGCTCGTTGCGGGACTTAACCCAACATCTCACGACACGAGCTGACGACAACCATGCACCACCTGTCACTTTGTCCCCCGAAGGGGAACCTTCTATCTCTAGAAGTGGCAAAGGATGTCAAGACCTGGTAAGGTTCTTCGCGTTGCTTCGAATTAAACCACATGCTCCACCGCTTGTGCGGGCCCCCGTCAATTCCTTTGAGTTTCAGTCTTGCGACCGTACTCCCCAGGCGGAGTGCTTAATGCGTTAGCTGCAGCACTAAAGGGCGGAAACCCTCTAACACTTAGCACTCATCGTTTACGGCGTGGACTACCAGGGTATCTAATCCTGTTCGCTCCCCACGCTTTCGCGCCTCAGCGTCAGTTACAGACCAGAGAGTCGCCTTCGCCACTGGTGTTCCTCCACATCTCTACGCATTTCACCGCTACACGTGGAATTCCACTCTCCTCTTCTGCACTCAAGTTTCCCAGTTTCCAATGACCCTCCCCGGTTGAGCCGGGGGCTTTCACATCAGACTTAAGAAACCGCCTGCGCGCGCTTTACGCCCAATAATTCCGGACAACGCTTGCCACCTACGTATTACCGCGGCTGCTGGCACGTAGTTAGCCGTGGCTTTCTGGTTAGGTACCGTCAAGGTGCGAGCAGTTACTCTCGCACTTGTTCTTCCCTAACAACAGAGTTTTACGATCCGAAAACCTTCATCACTCACGCGGCGTTGCTCCGTCAGACTTTCGTCCATTGCGGAAGATTCCCTACTGCTGCCTCCCGTAGGAGTCTGGGCCGTGTCTCAGTCCCAGTGTGGCCGATCACCCTCTCAGGTCGGCTACGCATCGTTGCCTTGGTGAGCCATTACCTCACCAACTAGCTAATGCGCCGCGGGCCCATCTGTAAGTGACAGCCGAAACCGTCTTTCCAACTTGAACCATGCGGTTCAAGATACTATCCGGTATTAGCTCCGGTTTCCCGGAGTTATCCCAGTCTTACAGGCAGGTTGCCCACGTGTTACTCACCCGTCCGCCGCTGACCTCCGAAGAGGTCCGCTCGACTTGCATGTATTAGGCACGCCGCCAGCGTTCGTCCTGAGCCAGGATCAAACTCTCCGAAGAAAATTTGTGACTCAATTTGTTGCTGACTTCAAAAATTTAAAACGTTTGGTACGCTTTTGGTTTTGTTTAGTTTTCAAAGATCATTTTTAAAATTGGAGCGGGTGATGGGAATCGAACCCACGACATTAGCTTGGAAGGCTAGAGTTTTACCATTAAACTACACCCGCGAAAAGTATTTGTCTGGTCGGGAAGACAGGATTCGAACCTGCGACCCCTTGGTCCCAAACCAAGTGCTCTACCAAGCTGAGCTACTTCCCGGACACATTATATATAGAATGGCGCGCCCGATAGGAGTCGAACCCATAACCTTTTGATCCGTAGTCAAACGCTCTATCCAATTGAGCTACGGGCGCACTTGTTAATGTAATGAAGCGACTTAAATATAATACCAAGTTGCGTTCTTTTTGTCAACAACTTTTTTGAGGTTTTTTAAAACTCTTTTGGTGCGGCCGAGAAGAGTCGAACTTCCACGGGGTTGCCCCCACTAGGCCCTCAACCTAGCGCGTCTGCCATTCCGCCACGACCGCGAAAAGATAAAAAATGTATGGTGCGGGTGAAGGGACTCGAACCCCCACGTCAAAGACACTAGATCCTAAGTCTAGCGCGTCTGCCAATTCCGCCACACCCGCATACATTAGTTAAAATGGTGTGCCATGAAGGACTCGAACCTTCGACCCTCTGATTAAAAGTCAGATGCTCTACCGACTGAGCTAATGGCACTTAGTTATAATCGCATTTGAAATGCAAATGGCTGGGCTAGCTGGATTCGAACCAGCGCATGACGGAGTCAAAGTCCGTTGCCTTACCGCTTGGCTATAGCCCAATAAAATGGCGGTCCCGACCGGGATCGAACCGGCGATCTCCTGCGTGACAGGCAGGCATGTTAACCGCTACACCACGGGACCAAATATGATGGTGGAGGATGACGGGCTCGAACCGCCGACCCTCTGCTTGTAAGGCAGATGCTCTCCCAGCTGAGCTAATCCTCCAAATCATTAATATGCAATTCAGAAGCGATGACCCGTACGGGATTCGAACCCGTGTTACCGCCGTGAAAGGGCGGTGTCTTAACCGCTTGACCAACGGGCCAAAAGACAAAAAATAATGGCGGAGAAGGAGGGATTTGAACCCTCGCGCCGCTTACGCGACCTACACCCTTAGCAGGGGCGCCTCTTCAGCCACTTGAGTACTTCCCCATAATATGGCTCCGCAGGTAGGACTCGAACCTACGACCGATCGGTTAACAGCCGATAGCTCTACCACTGAGCTACTGCGGAATAATTAGTCATGACAGACTTCTTTAATTATATGAAGAATAGTACAAGCTGTCAAGCATTCTTTTTATTAATCATTTGCGTCTCTTACGACGGCTTTTATAATTTATCACAGCTTTGTATAATGAGTCAACCCCTTTTTTATCATGAAACAAGTTTTATTTTCCCGCCGCACTTTCCGCATACATACTTGGAAGTATCCATTCTTCGGTGGCGTTTGTAAATGAACATGCAGGCTGTACACTGATACTCTAATGTCTTCTTGATTCTGGCAGCCGTCTGCAGAGGTTTGCAGAATCTTGGAGCACCCACTTTAGAAAGCAGCTCCCTAAATTCAGGATCACGGTGTTTGTACCCTCTGCCTTCTATATGAAGATGATAGTGGCAAAGTTCATGTTTGATTATGCCAATTACTTCTTCTAATCCCTGAGCTAAATATTTAGGGTTAATCTCAATGTTATGACTTTTTAAAAGGTATCTGCCGCCTGTTGTCCGCAGCCGGCTGTTAAAGAAAGCTTTATGTAAAAACTTTTTGTGAAAGTAAGTTTTTGAAATAGATTCTGTCAGTTCCTGAAGCTCCGTTTCATTCATCGGTAACACCCCGCATAGTTTGTATCTCCGAACAGGACATCTTGCGCCCGCATATAGTAAGTAATACACATACTCCATTATAAACAATAAGGAGGAACGAGCAATGCCTTCATGGTTAAAAAACCAAATGCAGCGTGCGTTTTATGAAAAGGATCGGTATCAAATAAAAATGCTGAATCAATGCTGGTATTTCTATAGAAAAAAACACTGCTCATAAGCAGTGTTGGGTTTTTATCAATTTATTTAGCGGAAATCAGACTTTTATTAGCGAAAACTTCATTTTTCATAGCTGATTTTTGAAATTTATTAGCCAAAATGAGGATTCATTTAGCCAAAACGCCTTTCAAGGTCCCAGAACTCTATATTTAAAATATACAGCTAATCGAACACTGCCCGTAAGCAGTGTTTTTCATTAACTGTTTATCATCGTCAAGGCAACACGGCCTTTATGTGCATCTACAGAGTCTACCCAAACCGTAACAACGTCACCTACAGAAACGACATCGAGAGGATGTTTGACAAAAGAGTTTCTAAGCTTTGAAATATGAACGAGCCCGTCCTGTTTTACGCCGATGTCAACAAACGCGCCAAAATCCACAACATTGCGCACAGTGCCCTGAAGTTCCATACCTGTTTGAAGGTCCTCTAGTTTCAAGACACCCTTTTTAAGCAGCGGCTTAGCGATTTCATCACGAGGGTCGCGTCCGGGTCTAACTAGAGAATCGCAAATATCTTTCAGGGTAAGCTCACCAAGATCGATAGCTTCTGCTGTTTCCTTAATATGAATATCCGCTATTTTTTCTCTTAGCTGCTCCGTTCCGACATCATTCAGGGTTAGTCCGAGCATTTTAAGGAGCTCTTCAACCTCTTTGTAGCTCTCTGGATGAATGCCAGTTGAGTCAAGCGGATGTTTTCCGTCAGGTATTCTCAAGAAACCTATGCATTGTTCAAACGTTTTTGCCCCAAGTCTAGGTATTTTCTTTAATTGCTTCCTGTCCTGAAACTTTCCGATTTCATCCCGCTGCTTCACAATGTTGACCGCAACTGCTTTGCTCAAGCCCGCTACATATTGTAATAGTGAAGATGATGCTGTGTTGACATTCACCCCTACCTGGTTAACAACTGTTTCAACAACGAATGTCAGGGAATCATTTAACTTCTTCTGTGTGACGTCATGCTGGTATTGTCCTACCCCTACTGATTTAGGATCAATTTTAACTAGCTCTGCAAGCGGATCCTGCAATCTTCTTGCGATGGAAACTGCACTTCGCTCTTCCACTTGGAACTCAGGAAATTCTTCTCGGGCAATGTCAGATGCAGAATAAACACTTGCCCCCGCTTCATTTACGATGATGTAGGCAAGATCTGACTTTAGTTCATCAATGAGATCTGCAACAAATTGTTCTGTCTCTCTTGAAGCCGTTCCGTTCCCAATCGCAATCAGCTCGATGTTATTTTTTTTGATCACATCGATTAATTTTTGTTTTGCTTCTTTAGCTTTATTGACCGGAGGATGAGGGTAGATGACGCCTATTTCAAGAACTTTTCCGGTCTCATCGACAGCTGCAAGCTTACATCCTGTCCGGAACGCAGGGTCTATCCCTAATACGACACGGCCTTTCAATGGCGGCTGAAGCAGAAGGTTACGCAGATTTTCAGAGAAAATATGAATGGCACGATCATCCGCTTTCTCCATTAATTCTTTTCTGATTTCACGTTCAATTGATGGCTGAATTAATCGTTTATAGGCATCCTCAATTGCTTCTATATATACCTCCTTTACCACTGTGTGCTGATTTTTCAGTTCATTTCTTTGAATATGGGCAGTGATCTGGTCTGCAGGCGCCTGAATGGATACTTTCAGGATTCCTTCCTTTTCCCCGCGATTCATAGCAAGGACCCGATGCGGGACAACCTTTTGAATCGGCTCTTCGTACTCATAGTACATTTCATACACTTTCTTCTCATCTTTTTCCTCATCCTTTGAAGATGTGATGATTTTTCCTTTTCGGAAGGTTTGCTCACGAATCCACTGACGATAGGAAGGCTCATCTGAAATCCACTCAGCTAAAATGTCCTTTGCCCCTTCGATTGCATCTTCTGCAGTCAAAATCTCCTGGTCTTCGTTAATAAACTCGAGCGCTTTTTCCTTGAGCTGCCCATTTGAAGGCTGTCCCTTTATCCACTCTGCAAGTGGTTCTAATCCTCTTTCTTTGGCAACCGTTGCTTTGGTTCTTCGTTTTTGTTTATATGGACGATAGAGGTCTTCTACCTTTTGAAGTTTTAATGCTTTTTCTATTTCTTTTTTAAGCTCTTCTGTAAGCTTTCCCTGTTCTTCAATTAATCGGATGACTTCTTCTTTTCTTGATTCCAGGTTTTGCGTATATTGCCACTTTTCCGAGATATCACGGATTTGCACCTCATCTAATGCACCTGTCTGTTCTTTTCTGTATCTGGCAATGAAGGGAACTGTGTTGCCATCTTCTAATAAAGCTATAACATTTGATACCTGTTTATATGTAATGGATAAATCCGCACTGATTGTTTTCATAATGCGCTCTGTTTTCTCTGCCATACTTTTACCTCCCCAAAATAAAGACTTAGAAACATTTTACCAAAAGACACGGACTTTAAAAAATGATCAAAATAAAAAAAGCCGCCAACTAGAATAGCTGACCGACTACGTAGGTTAAATCATCCTGCCTTGACTTAGTATAAGGCTCAAGCTGATTTGAAATATCTTCAATTGTCCGGTTATCCTTAAGCAATGATTTTACAGCAGGAATGTTCAGTCCATCTGAATGGATGATGAATTTTGCTCCAGTATCGTATGGAAAGGATTGAACACGAAATTTCTGAGGTTTACCTGACATATAGCCCAGAACAGGAAGAGGATAGACAAACGTGCCTGAAGGAGAATAGAGAACAAACCGGATATTTCCAACAGAACTGAATGTTAATTGATTCTGTTTAAAATACGCTTTAAAAATAGCAACCGTTGCTCCGCGTTTATTTTTTAATACCTCATTTGATTTCTCGATCAGCAGTCCAATGTCCTCTGCATGAAATTCCTCAATGACTTCTTTAATCGCAGAAGATGATTCATAAGCTCGTTCACCGCTGCCAAGACCATCTGCAACAGCACATATAAAATAGTCTTCAGTTGCTTTAATTAAGAAACTGTCCCCGCATAAAGTTTTACCTTCTTTTTGCATTTGATACGCATATGCATAGACACGATTGTTTTCTTCAATTTGAATCATTAATGCTGCCCCATTGATAAGTCAGCCGAAAGTGCTTCTTTTAACTTCGTTATCGCTCTTCTTTGAAGTCTGGATACATGCATTTGAGAAATCCCAAGAATTTCTCCCGCTTCCTTTTGACTCTTATTTAATATATATGTGTGATGAATGATCTCTTTTTCTCGGTCAGACAGAACGTGAAGAACACTCTCAAGCATAAGCTTTTGATTCACTTGCTCATATCCTTCTTCTTTTGATCCTACGATATCAAGAATTGTCACTGTACTGCCGTCGGAATCAGCCTCAATCGAATGATCGACTGATAAAGCCTGATAGCTTTTGCCCATCTCCATCGTCTCAAGCACTTCTTCCTCTGTCACCTCAAGGTAATCTGCTATTTCGTGAACAAGCGGTGAGCGCTGAAGGGAATTTGTTAATTCGTCTACAGCCATTTTTATTTTAGGCCCAAGCTCTTTAATTCTTCTGGGAACATGAACACTCCATGTTTTATCGCGCAGGAATCGCTTGATCTCACCGATGACAGTCGGAATGGCAAATGCTTCAAACGTTTTTCCGAATTCAGGATCATAGCGGCGGATTGCCCCAAGCAAACCAATCATGCCCACCTGCTTTAAGTCTTCATGAAAGCTTTTGCCTCTTGAATATTTCTTAGCCAGTGTTTCAACTAGTCCGCTGTAATATTCGACAAGAAAAAGCTGAGCATCTTCATTTTGGTTGTGCTGAAAATCGAAAATCAATTCATTTATTTCTTCTTTAGTTCGCTTCGTAGTTTTGGATGGTTGTGTCATGTTCTACTCGCTCCCCGTTTAAATACTTTGTCATAAAGACGGTAACGCCGGAATCGATCTGTACATGAACTTCATCCATGAGCGTTTCCATCAAGTAGAGCCCCAACCCTCCTTCTGGAAGTTGGTCAACAGGGTTTGCAGCGGAATAAGGACCCAGTTCGTTTTTCTTTTGTTCAAAATTGAAGCTTTGGCCACTGTCTGACACCATTACTTCAAGACGGTCTTCGCACAGGCCAAAGCCGATCATGACTTCTCCGCCTTCGATTTTCTCGTATGCGTGCTGCACAGCATTTGTGCATGCTTCACTGATCGCAATTTTTAAATCTTCAATTTCATCATAAGAGTAACCCATTCTGCTGGCGATACCAGAAAGAGTCAAACGGACAATACCGACAAATTCCGGTTTAGCAGGTATTTTCACCTCAATGTAATCCACTAATTGTTTCATCTAACCCCACCTTCTGATTTAGAAGAAATGTCAATAATATCACTTAGACCTGTTATGTTGAATAGTCTTTCCAAACGAGCAGATAAATTAACAAGCTTTAAATCGCCCTCATTTTTCCTCACGGCTTTAAGCAAACCAACGAATGCACCAAGCCCTGTACTGTCCATGTAAGAGACATCCTTAAGGCTTACGATCAGGACAGGTTTTCCCTCTTCTGCAAGCGGCATTAGTTCTTCTCTTAATTTCGGCGCAGTGTATGCATCAATTTCTCCAGCTAAATCTATTTGAATATGTTCCTCTGATCGATTAACATTTATATTTAAATTCATCAATATCACCCCAGTAAGTTTACTTGTAAGCTAGTAAAACAAATACCCGCTTTTTTAACAAGTTAAACCTCGCGTTTTAAAATAATTAGCGTGAAATCATCACGCAGTTCAAAGTCCTGCATCTGCAAAAAGTCTTTATATATATTATCTACAATACCCTGAGCATTCAAATCACTGTATTTTTTAATGAGGTCCGTAATAAAATCACGTTCAATGAACTCTTCTTCATTTGTTTTTGACTCAGTTACACCATCGGAAAGCAAAACAATCATATCGCCTTTTTCCACGATTCTGCTGTACTCCTTGTACTTGATGGATTGATCAATACCAAGGACCAGACCTTTTGTGTTCATATCATGGAAACGGTCCTCTTCAGCACTGTAATAAAATCCAGGCTCGTGCCCGGCTGACCCATAGACAAACTCATGAGTATCCGTATCATACATACCGTAAAACATTGTAATGAACATGCTCGGGTCTACGTTATGCTCAACAACCCTGTTCAGATTTTCAAGAACACGGCTGGGAGATTTACGGGACTCCGGCAAGCTGTCCATTGCATATTTGATCATGGACATACAGAGTGCAGCGGGAATTCCTTTCCCGATTACATCCGCTATGGCAATACTTACGCTTTCTTCATCATAAACAAAATGATAGTAATCCCCGTTCATATGCTTCGCAGGAACACTGATTGCACCAATATCAAGATTTGGAACTGTCGGCACTGACGTTTCTAAAAGCATTTGCTGAACATTCAAGGCTACTTGAATCTCAGACTTTATCTCCTGCTGCTTATCCCGCAGGCTTTGATGCTCCTGATAGGCCAGTCCATACCCCATCATGACCTCTAATAGAAAGTCCAAAGAGTGCAAAACATCCTGATCTACATCAGGAAATAAACCTTGCAGCACTTTACGGTGAAGACTGATAATTTCCTCAGGGGGTACTTGCTCCTCAATGGCTTTTCTGCTGAATTTTTGCCCCTGGTACAAAGCCGTTTCTGTTAGTTCTTGCATATAATGACTTAGTATTTCCTGATACTTCGATTCAATGACTTCCTTAAAATCCATCTAGCTTCCCCCTAGCGAAGCCATTTGACTGCTTGGATATCCGTTCCCTCTCCCAAAACGGTATTAATGCTGAATTCATCCATCAGGCGTTTTACTCCAGGCAATCCGGCTCCTAACCCACCAGATGTTGAAAAGCCGTCTTCCATCACTTTTCGGATATCCGGTATTCCTGGTCCGTTATCAATGGCTATTATTTTTAAACCTTTTTTACTGAATTCGCTGATCTGCTCAATGCAAATTTGGCCTTGTCCAGCATACAAATATATATTACGGGCTAATTCGGAAATAGCTGTTGTAATCCTCGCTTGGTCTACAGTACCAAACCCGAGTTCTTTTGCAACATTGCGTCCAAGCTGCCGTGCAGCAACAATGTCCCACTCTGTAATGATTTTTACACAGGATTGGTTATCCATGCTTATTCCCCCAGCTCCTGTTGTAATGTTTCAAGTCCTTTTTCCAGGTCAAGCGCGGTTTGTACATCAGCAAGGTGAATGCCAAGCTCAATGAGGGTGATTGCTACCGCAGGCTGAATGCCTGTTAAAACAACTTTAGCTCCCATTAATTTCGACATGCCGATAACATCACCTAAAACCTTGGCGATAAAAGAATCTATTACATCTACGGAGGTTAAATCTATGACAACACCGCTTGCGCCCGTCTCATGGATTTTATGAAGAAGATCTTCCTGAAATTGCAGGGCAGTCTGATCATCAAGTTCCCATTGAATTGATACAAGCAGACAATTATAAAGTTTTAAAATCGGTATTCTTGGAGTTCTCATTGTGAATCCCCCATTTCTACTAATTGTCGATTCGTCATTTCAAGTGCAGCTTCCATTCCTTTTTGAAGACTGTTCTTCGTAATTACCTGGCTCAGATCGATGCCAAGGTTCACGATTGTCTGAGCAATCTCAGGTCTGATTCCCACAAGCAGGCATTTTGCGCCTACTAAGCGGACAGCTTCTGAAGCCTGAATAATATGATGCGCAACCATTGTGTCTACAACCGGCACACCTGTAATGTCAATTAAAACCACTTGCGCACGGTGCTTCACAACACCTGTAAGCAAGTTCTCCATGATTTGCTTTGCTCTCTCTGTATCAATTGTACCAACTAATGGCATAATTGTAATGTTTTCAAAAATCGGAATAAGCGGTGCCGATAATTCCTGCAGGGCAATCTTCTGCAGAGAAACTGTCCGCTCCCATGATTCTGCATATTGATGAATTAACTCATTATTAATTGGGGATAGAGACTTGTCAAACTCCCACACAATTTTCATTTTTTCAGCTTCAGAAAGGCTGTCAGTCATTTTTGTAAAGATAATTAAAGAAAGCTCCTTTAATCCTTCAGATATATACTTTAAGCTCCAGCCTAATTGAACGACCCTGTGAGCATAGTCAGAAACCTTTTCAGTCATGTCGCTTCCCGGGTTTTTCATATAGCTGATTAAGATTTGAAGATATTCATTGCAAGTATTTAAATATACTTGATCTGAAAGGATGTTAGAGTACTTCTGATCTCCAAGATCTTTCAGACTGTCTTTCCATTCATTCAGGATCTCATTTTGATGAGCCAGAACAAAATCGAGTATTGGATTAGATTCATCCTTCATGTTCCGTATTTCCCCCTCTTATCGTTTGGGTAAAAGTAAACAAGTTATTCCACTTTACATTATACCGATTTATGCCAATAAAATAAAAAAAAGTTGCTTAATGGGAGCAACTTCCTAAAAAATACCGTTTTTTAGTTTTAAAAATCAATGAGTCCTAAGCTTATTTGCAGAGCTTCGTCCACTTTATCCATCATTTCATCATCTAAGTGTGTAATCTTATCAGTCAATCTCTGTTTATCAATTGTACGAATCTGCTCTAACAGTATAACAGAATCACGTTCAAACCCATAACGCTTGGAGTCAATTTCCACATGAGTTGGCAATTTTGCCTTTTGAATTTGAGCAGTAATAGCTGCTATGATGACCGTTGGACTGAACCTGTTTCCGATATCATTCTGGATGATCAGCACTGGACGGACGCCCCCTTGCTCAGAGCCAACAACGGGTGATAAATCAGCAAAATAAACGTCGCCGCGTTTGACAATCAAAGGATTAACCCCCGCTTACTAAGCGTTCAACGGTGTGGTCAGCCTCTGATTCAGCTTGAAATGCTTCGGAAGCAATGTTTAAGTTAATCTTAGCCATCTCCATATATCCACGTCTCATTGATTCGCGTATTTGGCGTTTCTTACGCTCGCGGATATACATCTTTGTTGCTTGATAAATTAACTCGCTTCGGTTCCCATTCTCTTGTTTGACAAGACCGTCTAATTCCGAGACTAATGCTTGCGGTAAACGAATTAAGATTTCTGTTGTTGCGCTGGATTCAGACACAAACATACACCTCCACCAAACTTACACACCTATTATTCCATTCCACATACAATAATAACACTATCAATGCAAGAAGCAAAGTTATTTTCTAATAATTCAACACTATTATCTGCTTATCAAAAGCATTTTTATTCATGCCTTTTCTATTACGGGCGATCCGTAAGGTTTTTTACGCCGCAAAAAAGAGAGTTTCTCACTTCAATTATACTCTTATTTTTCAAAAACATACGGGGAACGCGCAAAGTTATTGTACAAGGCACTTCATAGTTGATCGTTTCCAGTCTTTCTGCCACTTCATCCACAGAAATGCACTCTTCTTTTTGACGGCCGATTAACGTTACCTTTGTCCCTGTTTCTTTAAAGGAAGTAAGTTTAATCATACATTGATCCATGCAGATCCTTCCAACAATTGGCATCCTTTCACCATCAATCAGAACTTCTGATTCTTTTAGACGGCGCACCCATCCATCTGCATATCCAATCGGAATCGTCCCTATCCATTCATCTTTCTCAGCTGTGTATGTGGCCCCGTAGCTTACTTTGTCGCCTTTGCTGATTTTTTTTACATGAACAAGTCTTGAATGAAGGGAAAAAGCTTCTTTCAGTTCATATGGCAGTTCAGGTTTTATTTCCATTGAAGGACTTAGACCGTACATAGAGATTCCCAGTCTCACAGCGTGAACTAATTTTTCAGGAAAACGGAGTCCAGTTGCACTGTTGCCGCAGTGAATCATAACTCCATCATAATCAGCTGCTTTTTGCGCCATTGCGGCGAATACGTCGTACTGCTTGTTGAAATAAGCAGTATCCAGTTCATCTGCTGTTGCAAAGTGCGTAAAGATACCTTCAATTTTCACATTGGGTTTTTCTTCTGCAAATTTAAATGCCTGAAGCAGTTCATCCTCTGTCCGGACACCGAGACGGCCCATACCGGTATCAATTTTCAGATGAACAGATAATATTCCTTTTTGAATATTCTTTTCAGCTTCCGTCAGCCATTCAAGAGAAGGAGCTGTCAAAATAATGCGCTGATCAATCGCGATCTTCACATCTGCAGGCCTGGAAGCACCCATCACCAGGATAGGCACTTCAAACCCCGCTTCGCGCAGCACGACCGCTTCATCTAAAAACGCGACTGCAAGCATTTCAGCACCTGCTTCAAGAGCCGTTTTTGCCACTTCTGCATCTCCGTGGCCATAAGCATTGGCCTTCACAACCGCAATCAGCTGTGTGTTTTCACCTATATGGTTTTTCATTGATTTCACGTTGCTGTATATTGCATCTAAATCGATCTCAGCCCAAGTATCGCGGTAAAAAGAATTTCCCATGTCCTACACTTCCTCATGATTGTCTTTTTCTATGCTGATTATCAATGGTATAGCGTTCTTTTGTCAAATGAAATCGGTTTCTTGTGATGGGGTGCGGCGCTAACACGGAGAAAGGATTTCAGCGAGAAGGTCTGTGACGGAAAGATTAAGTGCGGAATTTCATAAAATGAACCGCCAAACATCAATGTTCAACCCTAAGTGGCCTTTCTCTGGCTGCACTTGTCACTTTGAGCACTTCAGAATGTTTAAGATGCCATTTCGAAGCGTCCGGATCAGCTTTACTTCCAAAAATTGCACGACACATCTTATCCGCAAACCCGGTTTTATCATTCGGAATCGGGTGCTTACTATCAGGACATCAATAGAGGGCAAAAATTCATAAAAACAAAAAAACTCGGATGGCCCAATTGCCATCCAAGTTTGATTACTTAATTGCCTGCCCCTGTACAGATTGTGCTACTCGAATCATCTCTTCCTGAGACAAATCTTTTGATGCAATCATGTATTCTACCCCGTCATAGGTCCATGTCAAGGATTGTTCCGTTAGAGCCCCGACAGCAACTCCAAGGTCAACCGGTTCCCCGCTTACAAAAGAAGAAGTTGCAACAGTGGCTGCGACTGCTTTTTCCTGAATGAAGGTATAGGATTTTTCACCATCATACGTTTGAACGACCCGCTTGCCATTCTCTGTTTTCATCTCTTTTTCTTCCGTCAGCTTCACACCTTCAAGCTTCTCAAGTGGATATTTCACAGCAAATTGTTCTGAGTTAACAGATGCAGATGTTTCAACATCTACGCTTGCAAATGACATATTCTTTTGCATATCAAATGAGTTTTTATCGAATTTAGCATTAAAATCAAATTCCGAAAACTCCACCACAACTAATGGATTGCGGTCTGTATCCATTACTTTGACAACAGAAGGCTTCAGGTCCTTTTTATTGAACGTAATCTCTTGAAGAGGAAGCATCTGGCTGTTTTGGTAATTTGTCTTTGTTTCAAAAACGTAAGCATCTTTTGTTGATTTGAAAATAGAATCCGCATCACTCTTAATGTCTTTTACCAGTGATTCGAAAAGATAAGCCTGACTGCTGTTTTGCGGCCATTCGCTTTGAAAACGGAAGCTTTTCTTCAGTGCCGGCGTCAGGACAAACACGCCCTCTTTATTGCGGAGAATCATCTGGCTCTGATCTTTTTCAGCATTCTTCAAGTTTACTCTGTAGAATGAAGGCTGCTTATGCCAAATTTCCACCTCATAAATTTGAGGCTCACTTCCTGTTTGAAGGGTCATTTGCGCTTTCGCTTTGTACCCCGATAATTCTTCAACCTTCTTATCCAGGTTTTCTACAACGTCAGTCTTCGATTTCTCACCGCAGGCAGCAAGCATCATAACAGCAAGCAATCCAATTGCCAGTAATAAAAAGTGCTTTTTCACCTTTTCAACCCCTTTGTCTCATATGACGTAAAAAGGAAGAAACTCTCCTTAAGGGAATCATGCTAAATCAAGCACAATCTCCTCAAACGACTTGTCTCTCCTACCGCTGTACAAATATATGAGACAAAGGTTATGAATATGCAGACTAGCTTGACGAGCTTTCAATAATTACTTGAGCAGCAGCATAATCCTTTGTGTGAGTGATAGATATGTGGACGGTATAACCAGGCAAAACAGGCATTGTTACAGCCGGTTTTCCGTTTCCATCATTCAGAATTTCGATATCCATAAAACTGTATTCTTTCCCAATCCCGGTTCCCATCGCTTTTGAAAACGCCTCTTTCGCTGCAAACCTTCCGGCAGCATATTCAATTTTCCTCCTTGGCGCAAGGAACTGATATTTATCTTTCTCTTTTTTGGTGAGAATCCGGTCAATGAATTTCGGCTGTCTCTTTATTAACCTCTCAATCCGTTCCAGCTCAGCCAAATCAAAACCCAGCCCTGTAATCATGCGGACACCTCTTTTTGTTCAGTATGTACTAATCTGCTCCAACTTCTCATAACCGTGTTAATATAGAAACAACTAATTTTTTAGAATAAGGAGACACTCTCTATGTTTACAAGATCAGAAGATTTCAGAACGTTTATCCGTCTATACCCTGTTGTAACCGTAATTGTCTCTATTCAAGTCATACTCTGGCTGTTGTTTTTAATTCCAGTACCTACAATAACATATTTCTTTGCCTCTTTAGTAGGGTACAACGCCGGTGTGGCTAACGGAGAATGGTGGCGCTTGATCACTCCTATTTTCCTACATGCAAACTTCGCTCATATTCTATTTAACAGTGTATCCATCATCCTGTTCGCACCTGCATTAGAACGGATGCTTGGAAAGGCCCGCTTTATTGCTGCTTATTTAGCAACAGGCATCGCCGCAAACCTTGCAACATATTTCATCATAGAAGATTTAACTTATACTCACGTTGGAGCATCAGGTGCTATATTCGGCATATTCGGCATCTATCTATACCTTGTCGTATTCAGAAAAGATATGATTGACTCTTCAAATTCTCAGCTTATCATCACCATTCTTGTCATAGGGGCAGTCATGACATTCGTGAATACTAATATCAACATTATTGCCCATATCTTCGGTCTTGTAGCAGGTGCGCTGCTTGCGCCGCTGTTTCTCACTAGAAAAGCGTAGCCGACTGGTTAGCTCCGACAGACAGATAAGGATCCGGCAGGAAAGGCGCTTTTTGCCTTTACTGACGGAGCCGTTCTGGCCGAGGAGTTAGGAGGCGGAGCTGGACAATGTGAAAAGCGCAGAAACCGGTTAGCTCCTACAGACAGATTCGGATCCGTTCTGGCCGATTTTCAAAATTTATCAAATGCGAAAGTCAGGCATATTATATAAGCAGAAACCTCAAAAAAGACGCCCATCCTTAAAGGATCGCGTCTTTTTTTGCATGATTCTCATAAGAATACCACTCAAACACTTCTCCGGCATCCTCAATGTCGATGCCTTTTACCATGAAATGTGTCCCGCCCATTCCTGACGTTGTTGAAGATTGAATAGACGCGAGGTCTATGCGACGCTGAAAAAAGGATTGCCTTGCTTCAATGACCTGAATTCTTTTTCTCTTTACAACGAAGGTGGATTTGACCAGATTTCTTGAAGAAAGGGTTAATTGTTCGTCATGTATGTCCCATCCTGCATCCTTAAATGATGCTAGACCGAGAAGAAGTCCTGCCGGAACTGTCAGCAGCGCAATGTAACCCCACGGCTGAAAAAAATAGCTCAGAATGCATGAAATCACCAAGAAGGGAATCGTATAAACGAGAACATATCCTCTTTTCGCTTTCTTGGGCAGCGTGTTTAATTGATCAGATAAAGAAAAATCAGGTGTAAACTCGGTTAGCATCTGCTGTATTTTTGTTTTTTTAATCAGCGGAAAAAGGATGGCAGAAACATTCTGATCTTTAGCGCTTCCCCCTGCGCTGACAATGTGCACAGTTGCATAGCCGAACGGCTGGCGAATTAGATTTTCGCTGATTTTCATAGCCTGAATTCTCTCAAGCGGAATCGTCAGCTGGTGTTTCTCAAATAATCCGCGCGAGATGACTAGATCCTGTTCTTTCTTCATCACTGTAAAGTTGGCAAACTTCAGACAAACTCCGATTATACTCAGGATCCATGCGATGAAAAATGCAAGGAACACAAGAACGGCATAAACAGTGATGCTTGCATTAGAAAGAAAAGAAAAACGATCGATGATGTCATCAAACGGAATCAGCTCGTCGAACTGTGAGAAAAAAGCAAAAGCCGCAGACAGAACCACTCCTATTCCGCTTGATGTTGACGCAGCAACCAGCAGTTCCTTTACTCCTATTTTATATGTTAAATATGTTTTGTCTTCTTTTATTGTCATGGCGGCTTCATCCGGATCCACCATTTCATTTTTTCTTTCCGCTAAAGCTGTATTTATCCTTCGGGCTTCTTCTTTTGTAACTGCTGTAAGAACGGCTTCGGCCTCTGCACCGCCTCCCGCTGTTTCAAGCTGCAGCTTCACAAGTCCGAATATCTGCTGAATGATGCCTGCACTTTCGTTAATTGATTGTATTCTTTCAATCGGAATATATCTTTTCTTTTTCACAAATATGCCGAATTCAATCCGCAGTTCATTTTCTTCAATGCGGTATGTATATTTCATCCAGCTGATGATACTGTAGATGATCATTGCGATCAGAATCACGGCAAGACCGATAAAGAAATAAATCTTATAGTCATTGACGAAGAAAAGTACGATGACAGGAAATATCCCGTCTTTCAATTGCTTGAAAAAGGTTAATATAGCAGAGGCGGGGTGCAGTCTTTTAGGTTCAGACATCATCTTCTGTCACCCTCGCAAGCTTCGATATAAAGTCACGCAGCTGATCAGCTTCGACCACATCGAGCGCAGGTATCTCATGAATGGTTGCTGCTGTATGAATCGTTACAGTTGCAAGATCATTTTTCCTCAGCAGCGGCCCCTGCTTTGTGTTGACATGCTGGACTCTCACCATTGGAACAAGCACCCGTTTCACCACAAATAAGCCCGACTGAATATCAATTTCATTTTCATGTACCTCATACCGCCACGTACGGTGCTGTATTTTCGGAGTAATAAAAATAAAAATGGTTGAAAAGACCAGCCATGTTCCCAAAACGGCAACGGCAATCCATATCGGCCACTCAAAGTAATACACAGAAAACGCAATTCCTCCGGATACAGCCAAAAAAATCAATGATTGGATAAGTGCTGACAGCTTCCATACCTTTAGTGCTTTTTGACTGATTTGATACTTAGGTGCATCTCTCATCTCTGTTCCCCCTGAACTAGTAACTCTCTCTTTATATACGGATTTACAGTCAATATGTTTCACCTTTTAGAAAATCATGCCATTTCCATTATAAAGAAATGAACCTTGCTTGAACACTATTTCAATAAAAACGATGCTCCATCTATTTTTTCAACCTCTGGAAACGAGCACATTTGCTCCATTAATTGAAAAAGAGCATCATCTTTTTGTTTGGCTTCAATCATACAGTCAATCTGAGGAACGCTTCCTTTTATTTCTGACAGAAAAGACATGAAAAGTTCTGGATCTACAAATTCAGCGTGAGCATTAAAGTCCCTTTCACTTCTTGGGCTTGATATATGCATTTTCACAGGGAGGGAAGAATGATCCCAGCTTGCGGCAACACGGTCCCAATGCCGGGACCAATTCGAATCCTTTTCATGATTCGCCAAGTGATGATGATAATCAAAGACGAGCGGTACAGCTAATTTCTCACATAAGTAAAGAGTATCCTGAAGAGTAAATGTTGTATCGTCATTCTCTAACATAAGCATATTCTGGATCTTTACAGGTACAAACCCCCAATTGTGAATGAATTGTTCAAGGGCTTTTTCCTTATCGTTATAGGCCCCTCCTACATGAATAACACATCTGTGTTCGTGAGGCACATTCATTCCTCTGAGGAGCGCTTCATGCATACTTAATGTCCTGAGAGATGTATTCAGTATTTCAGGCTTTGGGGAATTCAGCAGCACGAAATGATCCGGGTGAAAATCAACTCTCATTTTCGTCTTGGAAACCCAATTGCCAAGCTCATGCAGCGGCTCCCTAAGAGTCCTTAAATAGTTAAAATCCTTTATTTCCGGATGGTTAGCAAGAGGAATTAATTTTGAACTAAAACGGAAGAATTGAATATCATGGCCGGCGTTATGTTTGATAATGCGAAGACAATTTTCAAGATTTGATGCTGAAATTCGTCCAAGCTTTTCTATAGCAGCTTCCCTGTCTTTTAAACGCTGAAATTGTGCATATGTCATCGTTTGAGAAGGAGAACAATTCTTCAGATTCACACTCATTGCAACAAAGCCTAAACGGACGATTGTCATAGCTGTCACCTTCTTTAATAAGATATATATAGAATACCCGGTATGAATGAGAATTAATTTGGAGCACCTTCGCGATGAGAAAATCATCGCGGCTCGATAAACATCCATGTAAATCGGAAGCCTTTCCATCTGAAAATGCATAAAAAAACACACCGCGCTTAAATGCACGGTGCGTTTGGCATCATCTATTAATTAGATGAAGATGAGTTTGAGTAACGTCTTTTGTTGCTGCTGTTCGGCTTGCCGCCTTGTTGTCCGTAAGAACGTTTGTTGTTCTTTGAATGCGGGCGCTGACCGTCTCTTCTGTTGCGGTTACTTGAAGAAGAAGAAGAACGTTTTCCGCCTCTTTTCGCATACATTGGAGCCTCATCCGTTAAGTTAACTGGAGTTTGGTTCGGTTCTTTTGTCATTAATTTGATTGCAGCAGCAAGTACTGACACTTGATCAAATTCTTCAAGCAATGCTTCAGCAGTGCGCTTGTAGAATGACAAATTCTCATCAGTGATTGTCTGACGGATTTTTTCGATTGAAACAGATTGCTGACCTTCAAGCGCCTCATCAAGAGTCGGTGCTTTCATGCGGTCCATTTTGCGCTTAGTTGTACGCTCAATGATTTTAAGCATATCTTGTTCTCTTGGTGTTACGAATGTCATCGCAGCACCAGTTTTGCCTGCACGGCCTGTACGGCCGATACGGTGAACGTAGCTTTCAGGGTCTTGAGGAACATCAAAGTTGTAAACATGAGTTACACCAGAAATGTCCAGTCCGCGTGCAGCAACGTCTGTAGCAACAAGCACTTCAATTGCGCCTTCTTTAAACTTGCGAAGAGCAGACATACGTTTAGCTTGAGTTAAGTCGCCATGAATTCCCTCAGCTGCATATCCTCTAAGCATTAAAGCTTCAGAAAGCTCATCAACTCTGCGCTTTGTGCGTCCGAAAACGATCGCAAGCTCAGGTGATTGAATGTCAAGAAGACGTGTTAATACATCAAACTTCTTCTTTTCCTGTACTTCAATGAAGAACTGCTGAATGTTTGCAACAGTCATTTCCTTCGCTTTTACTTTAACAAGCTCAGGGTTTGTCATGAATTTCTCAGCAATGCGTCTGATCGGATCAGGCATTGTAGCTGAGAACAGCAACGTTTGGTGCTCTGAAGGAACATTTGAAAGAATGTTTTCAATGTCTTCAATGAAGCCCATGTTCAGCATTTCATCTGCTTCGTCCATTACAACTGTTTGAACGTCAGATAATTTCAATGTTTTACGGTTGATATGGTCAATTAGACGGCCTGGAGTACCAACGATAATGTGAGGAAACTTCTTCAATGAGCGAATTTGGCGGTTAATATCCTGTCCGCCATAAATCGGAAGAACACGAGCGCGTTTAGCAGATCCGATTTTGTAAAGCTCTTCAGATACTTGAATCGCAAGTTCGCGAGTCGGTGCAATGATGATCCCTTGAATCTTATCTTGTTTAACATCGATTTTTTCAATAAGCGGAATACCGAATGCAGCTGTTTTACCAGTTCCAGTTTGTGCTTGGCCGATCACATCTTTATTCTGCAGCCCCAGTGGAATGGTTTGTGCTTGGATAGGTGTAGCTTCTTCAAACCCCATTTTATTAATAGCTTCCATTAATAATGGGCTGATACCTAGTTCTTGAAACGTAATTGTCAATTTGTTCTACTCCTTTTAATCTCTATAGCTTTCACAGACTTTCATGTATGGTGAAACAAAAAACGCCCCATCGGGCAAAACGTTAGCTTTATAAAAGCCCGTAAACACTTAACTTTAATCATACCACTTTTTTTATCCTTTTACAACAAGCCGTAGAGATGTGATTCATTTTACGCTCATTTTATTTTGTGTCATCAGAAAGGATTCTATAACTTCAACAAGCATTGGGAAATCCTCCCCATGACATATGAGATGCTTTGAACAGGGCAGAAAACAAAGCTCCTTCTGCTCTGAAGTGATTCTTTCATAGATATATTTTGCGCTTTTCACAGGTACAATTCCGTCACACTCTCCTTGGACAATCAAAACAGGTATAGTTATTTTATCCAAGATTGGTCGAATATACCTGACAAGCTTCCTGAATTCAAGCGTAGCTGCAAGAGGTGTTTCAAGGATTTTCTTTCGGTATCTTATAAAAAGTTCATTGTTTGCGGCATTTCCTCTAATGGCATCTGCAAAGAGTTCTTTCACATCAATTAGCATCTGCCGGGGGTTAAGGTAATAAGCCGCTGCACTCAGCAGGACAAGTTTATCTATCCGGTACCTGGAAGCAAGATACGCAGCAATTAATCCGCCCATTGAAAAACCGATGATATAGACTTCTGTGCATTCTTCTAACAGATCTCTTAATTCATTTTCAGCATGGGCAATCCATTCGCTGAACTGTATTCCCTTCAGACCTGGGGTCTCCCCATGGCCCGGCAGAGTAGGCACTTTCAGCACCCAGTCTGTCTCTTCCTTCAGATGGCGGACAAGAGGTTCCACTTCATACGGGGCACCGGTAAATCCGTGAATACATAGACATCCCTTCATGTCGCTCTCTCCCAAACATCAATTTTGTAATACTGTGCCAGCTGTTGTTTTAAACAAAAAAACCCTGGGTATTTATAAAGTACCCTGGGTTACTATATTTCAAAACAAAAAGGAGCGTTCATCATGACAGTCTTAAAAGATAGTGCAGTAGAAGTATTGAGCGAATTAACCCCTTATTCAGCGGGAATCGGATTAGTTGTTTTAGTGATTGCACCATTTATTTTTTAATGAATATAAGGGCTCTTTTTATTCTGCAGCAATGGTTTGATTCAATCTTTTCATCATGCGTTTCAGGACATAAGATAATTTTGTATTTTTAAAAAACAGCTGCTTCCGCATTTTGTTCTGATTTTTTCTGCAGTTTTTAATGCCACTTTGTTTAAGGCGTCCTTCTGTCGTTTTGTTCATGCGATTTCTCTCTTAAAGAAGCGCATGAACGACTTCCTCAAGCTTCATGCCCCGTGAAGCTTTTACTAATACGAGATCCCCGGACTTTGCCGTCTGTTTTAATTGATTAATAAGCTCTTGTTTATCTTGATAGACGTGAATTAGGGCCGGATCCATTTTTTTACGGGCACCTGCCGCAATTTCCGCACCGAGTTTTCCGAACGTGAAGAGATGATGAATCTCTTTTGAATCGATCGATTCTCCTACCTCTTGATGAAACTTCACCTGCATCTCATCGCCAAGTTCAAGAATGTCTCCCAGCACAAGAATTTTTTGATTGTATCCCTGCATGTCACAGGCAAGCCTGATGGCTGCCTTCATTGAAGTCGGACTTGCATTATATGCATCATTAATAACAGCAAGATTCTCTTTTGTTTTTGTTAATTCGAGACGCATGCCCGTCATTTGGATTGTTTTTAATCCTTCACTGATTTTCTCTTGCGGCACACCTAAGAATTCTGCTGCAGCGATGGCTGCGAGCGCATTGTTAACATTATGTTTTCCGAGCACAGGTAAAAATAACTTCTCTTCACGCCCGCTGATTTTAAAGAATGTGCCGTTTTCTGTTTGCTGAATCTCAGAAGGTGAATAAGCATTCCGTTCAGACCCGCCAAATGAAATCGTTTTATACGAATAAGCTTGAACCCTTTCTGTAAGCAGCGGTTCCTCTCCGTCATAGATAAGGACGCCATCAGGCTTTAGCCCGCTGACAATTTCAAGCTTTGCTTCTGCTATGCCTTCCCTTGATCCCAGATTCATTAAATGGGATTCGCCGATATTCGTTATGATCGCAGCATCAGGCTTTGCAAGATTTGAAAGGAGTTCGATTTCACCCCTGCCGCTCATGCCCATTTCGAGTACAGCTACCTCTGTATCCTCTTTCATACTGAGGATCGTAAGCGGCAATCCGATATGATTGTTAAAATTCCCTTTGGTTTTATGTACACGGTAGGTTGTGGAAAGCAGCGAAGCCACCATATCTTTTGTGGTAGTTTTTCCATTGCTTCCAGTTACACCGATTACCTTAAGCTGAAGCTGCTCTAAATAGCTGCTCGCCAACTGCTGCAATGCTTTTAACGTATCATCAACTAATATAACAGCACCAGACGGAGGATTCGGTTTATTGCGGTCCCATAAAGTCGCAGCAGCACCTTCTTCGAGCGCTTTTCCGGCAAACTCGTGCCCGTCAAAATTTTCGCCGACAATCGGGATGAATAGGGTTCGGGCTTCAATCTTCCTCGAATCCGTTGTAATTCCATGAATGAACTCATTCTCTTTTTCTGCAGATAATCCTGAGCCGCCTGCCATCGTTTGAATGTCCAATAACGAACGTCGTATCATTTTGTTTAGCTCCTTTCAATTCCATGATTAATGATCAATATGTAGACCAAGAAACACTATTCTTAAGAATAGTGTTTCCATGCTTTCTTAAAACGTATGTTTAATTTGCTGTTTTCCTTCGTGGCGCTCAAGCGCCAGCTCAACTAATTTCTCGATAAGCTCAGGGTACTCAACACCTGCATGCTTCCAAAGCAGCGGGAACATGCTGTACGGAGTAAATCCAGGCATCGTGTTCACTTCATTGATCAAGGCTCTTCCGTCTTCTGTTAAAAAGAAATCTGCACGTACAAGGCCTGATCCGTCAATGGCCTTAAATGATTTAATAGCTAAATCTTTGATCAGAGCATATTCTTCCTCTGTAACTTGTGCCGGAATCATCATATCTGTATCGCCATCAAGGTATTTCGAATTATAGTCGTAAAATTCTTTTTTAGGTGCAACTTCTCCGACTGCAGAGCAGATTGGTTCATCGTTTCCAATAACGCCGATTTCAATTTCACGGCCGATAATGCCTTCTTCAATAATAATCTTGCGGTCATAATTGAATGCTTCATCAAAAGCTTTTACAAGGGATTCGCGGTCTTTGCATTTGCTGATGCCGACACTTGATCCAAGATTTGCCGGTTTTACAAAGCAAGGGTAGCCAAGCTCCTGCTCAACTGTCTCGTAAGCTTTCTCCGGAGATTTCTTCCAGTCATTCTTAATGAATGAAACGTATTTAGCCTGCTCAAGTCCGGCCTGTGCAAACAGGTTTTTCATAATCACTTTATCCATGCCGGCTGCAGAAGCAAGAACGCCATTCCCTACATAAGGAATATTCAGCAATTCAAGCATTCCCTGAACCGTTCCGTCTTCACCGTTTGGTCCATGCAGAAGAGGGAACACTACATCGATTTGCTCATGCTCATTGTCCGTCTTTGAAGGAAAGAGATCCTGATTCAAAGCAACCGGCGATACAGCTGTGCCGCCTTCTTTAAACTGAAGAGCAGCAACGTTTGCAGCAGGCTCCTGCAATTTTGCACCGCGGATCCATTCACCTTTATCTGAAATGTAGATTGGATGTATATCAAATTTGTTTGTATCTAAAGCTTTTATTACAGCAAGTGCGGTCTGCAATGAAACCTGATGCTCTGCTGACTTGCCGCCGTATAATAATCCGACTTTAATTTTCATGTGGATATCCCCCTAAAGAAAGTTCATCTCTTCTATATTATCATTTTCAAATCAAATTGTTATAGCCATCATGCAATTCTTTATAACATTCGAGTGACACGCCTTTTTCCGTCCGCTTTTGATTATCCTATTTTAGCTATTTGTGCTGTTATTGGTGACTCTGGTTTTTGAGCTTGTTATGAGGCTTCATTCAGGTTCTATGATTACCCAACTTCGGCTTTTCTGCTGTTTTGGAGACTCATACTGGCTCTTTGATTCCTCTAAATTCGATTTCCAGCTTTTTTGAGGACTCATACTGGTTCTTTGATTCCTCTAAAAAGTTTTTACACACGTTTTGGAGACTCATACTGGCTCTTTGATTCCTCTAAATCGGATTTCCAGCTTTTTTGAGGACTCATACTGGTTCTTTGATTCCTCAAAAAAGACTTTACACACGTTTTGGAGACTCATACCAGCCCTTTGATTCCTCTAATCCGATTTCCAGCTCTTTTGAGGACTCATACTGGTTCTTTGATTCCTCTACAATGACTTTACACACGTTTTGGAGACTCATACAGGCCCTTTGATTCCTCTAAATCCGATTTCCAGCTCTTTTGAGGACTCAAACATGATCTTTGTTTCCCCTAATTCGGCTTTCCAACTGTTTTGGAGACTCATACCAGCCCTTTGATTCCTCTAAATCCGATTTCCAGCTCTTTTGAGGACTCATACTGGTTCTTTGATTCCTCTAAAATGACTTTACACACGTTTTGGAGACTCATACCAGCCCTTTGATTCCTCTAAATCGGATTTCCAGCTCTTTTGAGGACTCAAACACGATCTTTGTTTCCCCTAATTCGGCTTTCCAACTGTTTTGGAGACTTATACAGGCTCTTTGATTCCTCTAAATCCGATTTCCAGCTCTTTTGAGGACTCATACTGGTTCTTTGATTCCACTAAATCGGATTTCCAGCTCTTTTGAGGACTCAAACACGATCTTTGTTTCCCCTAATTCGGCTTTCCAACTGTTTTGGAGACTTATACAGGCTCTTTGATTCCTCTAAATCCGATTTCCAGCTCTTTTGAGGACTCATACTGGTTCTTTGATTCCACTAAATCGGATTTCCAGCTCTTTTGAGGACTCAAACATGATCTTTGTTTCCCCTAATTCGGCTTTCCAACTGTTTTGGAGACTCATACCAGCCCTTTGATTCCTCTAAATCCGATTTCCAGCTCTTTTGAGGACTCATACACGATCTTTATTTCCCCTAATTCGGCTTTCCAACTGTTTTGGAGACTCATACAGGCCCTTTGATTCCTCTAAATCGGATTTCCAGCTCTTTTGAGGACTCATACACGATCTTTGTTTGCCCTAATTCGGCTTTCCAACTGTTTTGGAGACTCATACTGGCTCTTTAATTCCTCTAAAATCGCTCTCGACCTGTTTCCAGGATCCACCCAGGTTTTTTTGTACATCCTAACAGAGGCATTCGCTATCTGCCAAAACTCCATATCATCCTTTTTATCCAGCACTGCGCATTCAGTGACCAGAGCTCTTTACAAAGTTTATTTTGGCCTGCATAAGCAATTCGTGAATGCAAAATCCTCATTATGTATTAAAATAAAAGCAAGGAGGCATGATCATGAAGCAAATTACATCCAAAGAACAGTTTCAAGAGTTAATTACCCAAGATCAAGAGGTGCTGATCAAATTTTTCGCAGACTGGTGCCCTGACTGTACAAGAATGAATATGTTTATTGATGAAATCATTGGGGCTTATTCTAAATATGATTGGTACGAAATCAATAAGGATGAGTTCCCTGAACTTGCAGAAACTTATCAGGTAATGGGCATCCCAAGCATTCTGATCTTCAAAAACGGTGAAAAACTCGGGCATCTTCACAGCGCTAATGCAAAATCACCAGAGCAAGTAACTGAATTCCTGCAAGAAAAGCTCGGCTGAATTTTTAGAATTGACAGATTAAACAATTTTATTTATGATACAACTAATTTCATATGCTTTCTTATCAAGAGAGGTGGAGGGACATGGCCCTTTGAAGCCTCGGCAACGGATCTATACAGAAACCGTGCCAATTCCAGCAAACGTTATGTTTGACAGATGAGATGGAACTGAAAACAGCAGATTCTGCCTCTCTTCTTACACAAGAGAGGCTTTTTTATGCGGAGAGAGGAGTGTTTTATTGATGAAATACGGATTTTGGCTGCCGATCTTCGGCGGATGGCTCCGGAATGTGGAAAATGAGAATATGCCCCCGACCTACGCATATGCAAAAGAGGTCATTCAAAAGGCGGAAAAATGGGGTTATGATACAACCTTGATTGCCGAGCTTTACTTAAATGATATTAAAGGACCTGAGCACGATTCCCTCGAAGCATGGACCACAGCAGCCGCACTTGCAGCCGTGACAGATAAGATTGAAATCATGACCGCAGTAAGACCCGGTTTTCATAATCCCGCGGTTACAGCAAAAATGGCAGCAAACATCGATCACATCAGCAATGGCAGATTCACCTTAAACGTCGTATCGGCCTGGTGGGAAGAAGAAGCGCGGCAATATGGCGGAATTTTTACTGAGCATGATGCAAGATATGACCGGACAGAAGAATTCATCCAAGTATTAAAAGGGCTGTGGGAAAAAGAAACCTTCACCTATCAAGGCAATTTCTATCAGTTCAGCCAAACACATCTCCATCCAAAGCCTGTACAAAAGCCGAATCCGATTCTTTATGCAGGCGGCGAAAGCCCCCGCGGAAAAGAAACCATTGCGAGGCATTGTGATGCCTATGTAATGCACGGCGGAACGGTTGATGAAATCAGAAGCAAGATTGATGAGATGAAGAAGTTAAGAGCATCTGCTGAAGGCAAACCGTTTCAATCCTTTGGAATGGCTGCTTACATTGTGTGCAGAGATACGGATGATGAGGTTCAGGCGGAGCTTGCAAGAATCACGGATATTAAGGAATCTTCAGCTTATGCGGGATATAAAGATTTCACAACAAAATCCCAGCTTGAACAAAAGCTCGAGCTTTATGATTACTCTGTCTCCAATCGAGGATTGCGACCGAATCTAATCGGAACGCCTGAGCAGATTGCAGAAAAGATTATTCAGTATGAAGATGCCGGGCTCGACTTGCTTCTGCTGCAATTCTCTCCGCAGCTCGAGGAAATGGAACGATTCTCAACAGAAGTGATGCCGCTTGTGGAAGAAAAAAGAAAAGCGAAACTAGAAAGCACATACTCTTCATGAGTATGTGCCTTCTGGTCTTCTTGCTTCAAACGTAATGGTTTGCTCCGCGTGCACGGGCTCTTTTCCATATGTATAATCGGCTGATATCACAATGTCAATAAACCCAAGCCGCTCTAAAACCAATTTAAATTCACGTACACCGTACCATCTCATCGCAAACCTCTGCAGTTCAGTGTCTATCAGCTTGCCTTCCTGCCACTTTTCATATTTCAAATAGCTTACCGAATACTGCTCAAGGTAATTCACTTCCACCCGCTTTGATTCCATTGTAATAACATTCTGTTCGGGTGTAACCCAAGTTTTCGTCTTGACCTCATTTAGAGCTGTATCAGGCTGAAGATACAAATCAAGAATCAGCCGGCCGCCTGCAGCCAGATGATCGTAAAAGTTCTTAAGCGTCAAAATGGATTGCTTTCTGTCTTCAATCAGCAAAAAAGTCCCCGCTGGAATGATAATCGCCTCAAAGGTGCGGGGGAGTTTCATTTCGCTCATCCCCATTTTCTGCAGGACTGGAGACAGCCCCCTCTCCTCGCAGCGCTTTCTGCATGACTCGAGCATATCTTGCGATTGATCGATTCCTTCTATTTTCAGCCCATCCTGAAGAAAAGGAATATAGATTCTTCCTGATCCGGCACCCGGCTCTAAAATACGTCCTTTTACATCCTTGAGACGCTCACGGTAATATTCGATGTCTCCAAAAGAATGGCCGACCGGCTTGTCGATATCATAAACTTCCGTTGCAAGTTTGCTGTAGCTGCTGAACATGTAACCAGCCTCCCGGGTAGAATTATGTTATTATTTATAGCCTTAATCCTGTGACTCATACATAAGAAATGCGGAATCGCCCGTTTAGCTCAGGCAGACAGAAAAGTCCGGGTTTTTGCCGGATTTGTTCAGGCCGAGCGAGTTTGGCAATGGAGCTTGACATCAATGCAGAAAATTACTGCCTTATCTCATCCTATCAAACGTTTGTTTAACTCTTAAATCCTTTTTGTGCGCGGATCATTGCGCTTTACAAGATAGTAGCCGATACCTGCAAGCGCCATAATAATGACAATCGGAATAATATATGGCTCAGCAGCATATTTAATCTCGGTCCAATTCGTGCCTAGCTGAATTCCCAAATACAAAAAGAAAATGGTCCATGGAATCATGGCAGCAACAGTATAAATCGTAAATCTCCATAACGGCATCTTTCCGATCCCGGCAGGAATGGAAATGGCATGTCTCACAACCGGAATGAATCTTGCTGTAAAAATAACCCCGGCACCATATTTTTCAAACCAGGCCTCTGATAGATCCAAATGATGTTTATTAATAAATAAAAACTTCCCGAACTTTTCAAGAAAGGGTCTTCCGCCATAATACCCCATCCAATAAAGGAAAACTTGTGCAAGCGTTCCTCCTATCACTCCGGCAACAACCGCTCCCGCAAACTTAATTTGTCCAAGAGAGATTAAATAGCCGCCATAACCCAGAACAATTTCACTTGGAATAACCTCAACCATTAATCCCAGAGCAATTCCGTAATAGCCTAAATCAGCCAGAACCTCTAAAAGTGAATAAATGAATTCCTTCATATTCGCTCCCCTGCTTTGTATTTTCTATAAAGAAAACATCATGATCCCTCATGTACTCTGGATTAGAATTTAAAGTCCGTTCGGATCATACGGGCTTTACGAAGTGTGTCAAAGACAATGACAAGCGCCGGTCCTGCGAATAAACCGATAAATCCAAGAAGTTTAAACCCTATGAACAAGCTGATCAGCGCCGCTAAAGGTGTAATGCCCATACTGCTTGAAAAGATTTTAGGTTCAATGACCCTTCTGACCACAGTGATGACCAAAAAGAGAATCACCAGCCCAATTGATAAAGCTTGGTCATTTTGAAAAAATGCGTAGATCGCCCATGGAACGAGAAAAGATCCTGTTCCAAGTATCGGCAGAATATCCACAATGACTATCAAAAGAGACAAGACCACTGTGTAGGGAACTCCCAGGATGGAAAGACCTGCAAACGCCATCACAAAAGTCAGAGCACTTAAAAAAATCTGCGCTTTTACAAAACCAATACCCGCTTTATTTAATTCTTCCAGGACAAGGGTGAGTTTCTCTTTCGTTTTCTCAGTTAAACTGTCTGCAATCATTCTTTTTAATCGCGGAAGCTCAAGGCTGAATAAATATAAGGCGATTAGATAGATCAGGATTTCAAACATAAAACCAGGAAGAAAGGCGATAAAATCAAGCAAGCTGTTTAAAAAACCATTCACGCCTTCTTCAAACGATTTAAGTCCGGCTGTAAACGATTCCTCAAGTGATTGAACAACTCCTCGCGGAATGGTTTCCTGCACTTGTTCCCATTTCGTTAATGTGGGCTGAATGATGCTTGCATAAACCTCTTTAATGATTTCAGGGAGACTCGATGCAAATGACACAAATTGATCAAAGACAACCTTAACTGTAAAGTAGCCAATCATCCCCAGCAGTGCAACATAAGCTGTAAATGCGGCAAAAACGGCAAGACCGCGTCCGAATTTCAAGTGTTTTTGCAGCCTTTGCACAGCCCCATCCAGTAAGAGCGCAGTAATTAATGCGAATAGAAGAGATAGGCTTAGCGGCAAAAGGATCATGACTACAACGATCAAAATACAGAGCAAAATCCATTTTTTCTTGTTCACCTTTTCGTTTCCCCTTTTAATATATATGCGTGTTCCTTTTATTATAATCTATTAAAAGGAAATCAAGTTATATACTAAAAAAAAAAGCAAGCCACGGCAGCCTGCTTTTAAAGTTAATTATCGCGAAAAAGCTGTTTTTGCGGCGGCTTTTATCAATACAAACCAGCCTATTACCAGGAAGACCCCGCCGGCTCCAAATAAATAAGCAAAATACTGAAGGGCCTGATTGCCTGCAAACTCAAAAACAAGTTTGATAAACTCGTCGCGGACAACTGGAATGAACAGAAGGACAGCAGCCAATCCAATCGCGGCATATCCTCCTATTAAACCAAAGCGGTAAAACAAACTGCCGATCAAAAAGAAGCCGGCCAATAAGAAAAAACAGATAGCGCCGTCAATAAAGAAATTGACTAGATACAGATTTTCATATCCAAGAAACTTTGAAAAGTAATAAATCTTCAGATCTGCTCGAACCATACTTGATTCCATTCCTTCAAGCACCATGATCAAAAGAGTATGCGCAGCCGCCATAAATATAGCAAGCAAAAGGAGAAAGAGACTCGTGGCTGCATAATAATTTTTTCTGGTTGACCCCATTTTGATGCTGAACGGATACGTCTCTTTTACAGTCAGAAACCCGGCAATGGCACTGAAAATATAAACCGCTATTCCGCTTGAGACCGTCAGATTCCCACCAGTTGAAAGCTGAATGCCAAAGGAAAGAGCCATGCAGCTGATCAGGATCGTCCAGAAAATCGTGAGTGAATTTCGAATATCCAATACTTCAAACAGTAAGATTCCGCGACATTGTCTCATCATGCAGAAACCCCGCCTTTCGGTTTTGCTGTTAAATAAACCATTAAATCCTGAACCGGCACATGTTCAACCTGCAATCCAGCTTCATTAGCTTCCATGCGGTTTTCTCCGTACAGGACGGCCTGTTCCATACTTCCAAATGATTTGCGGTAAACAACGTTTTTGTTTTTTACAAATTCTGAAACGGCGGCTGAAGATCCATTGACCACAAATGATTCCTCTCTCAGTTCATCTGTATTTTTCTGCATCAGCAGCCTGCCTTCAGATACAATCAGCACTTCTTCCAGCAGACGGGTGATTTCGTCTATTAAATGAGTGGATAAAATTAATGTCCTCGGATATTCTTCGTACTCTTCCAAAAGCAAATCATAAAACTTGCTTCTGGCTGCTGCATCAAGTCCGATATACGGCTCATCAAATATCGTAATCGGCGATCTGCTTGCAAGACCAACTGTTATGCCCAGCGCAGATTCCATTCCCTTTGATAAAGTTTTGATTTTCAAATTTTCATTCAGATAAAAATCCTCAAGCAGTTTTTCAGCCGTTTCCCGGTTCCAATTAGGATAAAAGTAATTTGCAATCTTAAGGATATCTTTTATCTTTAACCCTTTTTTAAAATTTTCGCTTTCATTGATCAAACAGATTGACTCCGTTATTTCTTGATTTTCAAATGGCTTTTGGCTGTTAATTAAGACTGATCCCCCGGTAGGCATAATCTGTCCGGCAAGAATTTGCATCAATGTAGTTTTACCGGCTCCATTCCTGCCCAGCAGTCCGTAAATCTTATTTTCTTCAAGCTGCAGGGTGATGCCGTCAAGCGCTCTTTTTTTGCCATAAACCTTCGTTAATCCGCTAATGTTAACGTTCATTAAGACCGCTCCCCTTTTCAAGCATTTCTTTTAGGTCGTTTACACTGATATTCAGTTTTGCCGCTTCAGATTTCAGCGGCAAAATAAATGCTTCATAAAATTGCTCTTTACGCTTTTGAACCAGCTTCCCCTTTGCCCCTTCAGCCACAAACATTCCAATCCCTCTCTTCTTAAAAAGAATGCCTTTCTCCACTAATTGATTGATTCCCTTTGCCGCTGTTGCCGGATTAATTTGATAATGTGCCGCAAACTCATTTGTTGATGGAATTCTTTCTCCTTCCTGAACCATTCCATTGATGATGTCATCTTCAATCTGTTCTGCTATTTGCTGAAATATTGGCCTGTCGGTATCTAAAAATGGATTCATATGACCCCTCTTTCGGTTCACTTGTTAGTTGGTTAGTTACTTATGTAATCAACTATACATCTAAATGTAAAACATTGTCAACAAGAACATCCTTTTTTTAGAAAAAATGGGTTCGGTCCTAAATAAAAAAGACGATCCCTTAATGGGATCGCCTGTTTTATGATATTTTCTCAAATGTAACCTTGACCACTTTTTTGGTTTTTTCATTATATTCAACGAAAACAAGCACTTGAAACGTTTTATTCTTTTCCTTCAGCGTAAGCTTGAACGTTTCGATTGAAGTTTCTTTTTTTCTCTTTTTTCCTACGTGCAGGTAGTCTGTGATTTGAGCACCAGGGTATTTTTCCATGGTCTTGCGCATAGCAATTCTTCCGTACTCTTCATAAGAAAGAACTTTAGTTTCTGCATGCGCATGAACAGAAAACGCGGTCGTACTTCCTGCCAAACAGAAAATCAGTAAGATGTTCAGCCAGCTCTTCATTTTTACAATCCCTTCTTTCTTTTTGGCTGTGTTCGCAAAAATTGTTGTTTTCAATTTCACGTTTATCAGGTCATATCGTGCTCTTTTCTTTATAATCTTTCGAAGTTTTTCTGTCAGGGTGCGATTTAATAAACAAAATACAAATGAAAAGCAACAATCTTTTAGAAAAGAGCCTTCTTTTTCATAGGGTTTGTAAATGAATGAATTCTATGCAGACATCTCTTTGATCATAAACACTTGCTCCGCTTTTTCAATGAAACCCTCTTTTTCTAAGATTTCATGGACCAGCTGATTGGATTTCGATAGATTGACAGCCGTCCTGTTAATCTCTTCTGTGTTTGAAAATGCGAATGCTTCATGAAGCAGCGTGCGCAGAACAGCTTCTTTCTCTTGATGTTCAGGATGTGCCTCACATTGAAATAAAAGGATTCCTGATAGCGCTCCATCATCATCATATTTCCGTTTTGACAGGGCAAAGCCAATGATTTCACCCTTTTCGTCTAATGCAAGAATGGATTCACCGTCCCTTATGTTCTGCCACTGCACCTGCCAAGGCGTAAGCTTGTTATAAAAAGAGACATCCTGTACGTCCCTCGGCTTTTTAACCTGGACACGGAATCTGCCTTTTGGTTCTTCGAACTTTAGAGGAGCTGAAAGACCAAGGTGTGCAATCCGGTCCACAACCTGATAGCCCATTTTTTCATAAAGCTTTATCGCACGATCATTATGAGAGACGGCTTCAAGAGTAGCAGTGTCTACATTTTCTTTTTCATAAATAGACAAAACCTCTTCCATCAGCTTTAACCCGACCCCTTTGCTTCGGTACTCAGGAGCAACACCTGTACCGCCATTCCATGCTATTTTTTTGCCGTCAATGGTTCTGATTCCATTCAGAACCAGTCCAACCGGCTTTGAATCGTGAAAAGCTACAACAGATAATGCCGGCGAAAGATTTTCAAGCACCATTCGGTTAAAAAAATTCTCAAGGGACAGCGTCATATCAAAGTAATATCCCTCAAAGCCTTTATTCCATGCGGTTAAAGCTTCTTCAAGCGTACATTGAGACAATCTCTTAATTGTGATCATACCGCGCCCCATTTCTCATTAGCTTCCCAAAATTCATCTGCTAATACACCCATTAGGATATTGTCGTGAAACTCCCCTTCATAAAAAAGCTCTCCCCGTATAACGCCTTCCTGCTTAAAGCCTAATTTCTCATAGGAGCGTTTTGCTCTTGCGTTGTAGTGATAAACATTTAGTCCTATCCGGTATAATCCCAAATGGTGAAAGCCATGCTCAAGGATTAATTTCATCGCTTCAGTGCCAAAACCATGTCCGCGATGCTTTTCATCGTTCAGGGCAATTCGTACACTTGCATTCCGGTTTAAGAGATCGATATCCATCAGGGCAAGATCTCCTATTGCTTCATCTGTTTCATTCCGTACAATCACAAGATCCATTCGTGTTTTATCCAGCGCAAAGCTTTCATAAGCCTGCTCTATTTTCTCCATTGTAAAAAACGTTTGTGTACCAGTAAGCCTTCTAATCTCTTTGTCCTGCACACTTTTAAAAATCATCTCGAAGTCGTCTTTTCTAAAAGGACGCAGGTATATATTTTCTCCTTGTAAAAACCTCATGCAGATCCCCCTTTTTCTAAGTACATGAAGATCATTTCTTCTAAGGCACGGATTTGTTCTTGATAAGGGTAATTCCTGCCTATTACTGAATAGTGAAGACAAATGCCGTCTATGGTTCCCCATACCATAGAAGATATGAGCGATGGATCCGTCTCTTTGTTGAATTCATTCTGCCTTATGCCTTCTTCGATGATTTCAACAAGCAGCACTTGATAAACGTCGTCATACCGGTCTGTCATGACTTTCTTAAGTTCTTCATCACGGCCAGAATGAATCCAGAATTCAAGGTGAACACCGATCATTTTCTGCCACTTTTGAGATAGCTCAATTTCCGCATAGTTTTTGAAAAACTGGTGAAGTTTTTCTTTTGCAGTTCCTCTCTCTAGAAAACTTCTTTTCAGTTTTGCGATATTCTGCTCTGTCCGCATCTGCATCAGCTGAAGGTAAATTTCTTCCTTGCTTTTAAAATAGTTGTAGATTGCGCCTTTACTTAACCCAGATTCAGCAACAATATCGTCTATTGTTGCAAGCTGAAATCCTTTTTCTCCAAAAGCCTTAAGGGCACTTTCCAGGATATGGCGTTTCTTTTTTTCCTTATATTCATCTGAAACAATTGGAGCCACCTTTACACCTCCTTAAAAACCGACTATATAGTTTATTTTATTCCACTGTTAACGGTAAATTCAAACAATTTTGAAAAAATGTTTGTTAAATCTACCATTTGACTTTTACACAATAACCCCTTAATGTAGGAAAGGTCATTTTTTAAAAACACACATATATCTTCTTATTAAGAGAGGCAGAGGGACTGGCCCTGTGATGCCTCGGCAGCGGACTCGGATTTCCGAGTGCTGTGCCAATTCCAGCAAGCCGCGTGCTTGAAAGATAAGAAGAGGTTTATTCCATTCCGGATTTAAGATCTCTTCTGCTTTAGAAGAGATCTTTTTTTATAATAAGAAAGGTGGTACACATGGAGACAAAAGGAAATGGACTGGCATTATTGCCGTTAATCATATTTCTTGCCCTATTTGTAGGGTCTGGTATTATAACAGGCGATTTTTATAAGATGCCGATTCTTGTTGCAATTATCATTGCATCAGGAGCAGCTCTTATGATGAATCGTAAAGAGACATTCACTGCGAAGGTTGAGAATTTTGCTAAAGGGGCAGGCCATCCTGATTTGATGATTATGGTCTTTATATTTATCCTGGCCGGAGCTTTCTCTGAAGTGGCAAAAGGGATGGGTGCAGTGGAATCTACAGTCAATCTTGCGCTTTCATTTTTGCCGCAAAGCTTTTTGATTGTTGGATTATTTATCATTGGAGCTTTTATATCACTTGCAATGGGAACTTCAATGGGAACAATTGCTGCACTTGCTCCAATTGGGGTTGGCATCAGTGCAGAGGCTGATATTTCAATAGCTCTTGCTATGGCTGCCGTTATTGGCGGTGCGATGTTTGGGGACAACCTGTCTTTCATATCGGATACAACAATAGCTGCAGTTCGGACACAGCAGACGGAAATGAGAGACAAGTTCAAGGTAAACTTCTTCATCGTTTTGCCGGCTGCCATCATTACTTGTGCTGTCTTAATTGTGATTACTCTCGGCAATCAATCTCCTGTTTCACCTGGAGAATTCAGTTTCATTAAAATGCTGCCTTATATAGCCGTACTTGTAACAGCTCTTCTTGGAATGAATGTCATTATTGTTTTAACTGGGGGTATCCTGCTTAGCGGAGTTATCGGGATGTCTGATGGCAGCTATACGTTAACTGATTTTCTTCAGAAAATAACAGAAGGTATTATGGGGATGGCCGAACTGGTCATTCTTTCACTCTTAATCGGCGGTATGGTTGAACTGATTAAACGAAATGGCGGCATTCACTTTATTTTAGAAGCGATGACAAAAAGAATTTCTTCTAAAAGAGGGGCAGAATATGCCATTGCCGGTCTTGTAAGCACGACAAACCTTGCGACTGCAAATAATACCATCTCTATTATTGCAGCGGGTCCGCTGGCAAAAGATATGGCAGATAAATATGAGATTGATAAACGTAAATCTGCCAGCCTTTTGGATATTTTTTCTTGCAGTATACAGGGTTTAATCCCTTATGGCGCTCAAATGCTTACTGCCGCTCAATTTGCAAAGATTTCACCAGCTGATATCCTGCCATTCTCTTATTACCCATTCTTAATAGCCGTTATGGGTATTGCGGCTATTATTATTGGCTATCCGAAATTTAAAAAAGCCAAGTAGTTCCTGCCCGGCAGAGTCCGAAATTGGACTCTGTTTTTTCATAGATCTAAAGCGCAGGCGGATTTGTTCTGACCAAAGCTCAATGGGCCGGAGCTTTACGGTTTATTTTCCACACCCCTTTGACTTTTATAGTTTTCCTAACAAGAAAAAGAGCCGCTCATCCTATGAGCGGCTTTACTTCTTCATCAGTCCATGCAGAAGAAACTGGATCGTATATTCTTTTTCTGCTTCATCGTCCCAATCCAAATCAGGCAGAATGATGAACCTTCCGATCAGGAACCCCATAATTGTCGTAATGATCATCCGCAACACTGTTTCAGGAGGCATGTCAATCATCTCTCCTTTTTCCTGGAAGTGAATGATCAGCTTCTTCAGCTTCTCAACTGCATGTTCCTCAACGACCTTTCGGAGCTCCCCTCTGAACTCTTCATGAAAGAAAACTTCCTGGAGCAAAATCTTGATGACAGGGTGATTTTTCTTTATAAACTCATAGCGGTTTTCAAGAATGTATCTCAGCATATGTTCAAGGTCCTGATGATTTTGCTTCGTCACGTCCTGAAGAAAATTTCTCACTAAAAATGGGGCAATGGATTTAGTTATAGTCGGCATGACGATTGCAAACAGCAGGTCTTTTTTCGTTTGATAATGACGGAAAATCGTCCCCTCTGCGACTCCAGCTTTTTTAGCTATTTCACTTGTTGAGGCTGCTGCAAAGCCTTTATCTGCAAATATTTCAATGGCAGCTTCTACTACCTTTTTTTGTTTTTCACTCATCTTTACATCTTCATCTGTCAGCTTCAATAGCTCTTCAATGGAAAATTGATTGCTCATCTTTTAAAACTCCTCATTCATCTATGTCCCTATTATAAATGAAAAAGAGAACACAAGCATTACAGCCTTCTTACCTTTTTCAAAGCGAAGATATTCAGAATCAGAAATGCCAGGGAAAAACCAAGCAGAATATAGACATCCTGTGCAATGTCCTCCCACCCGTAACCCTTAATCATGATCCCCTGCAGAGCCACTGCACCGTATTTAAGCGGCATGGCATAACTAATGGACTGCAGCCACTCCGCCATCGTTTCGAGTTTAAAAAGACCTGAAAAGAACACTTGCGGCACAATGACGAGCGGGATAAATTGAAACATCTGCAGCTCATTATTAGCAAACGTAGACAGCAAGGTTCCGAGAGTCAAAGAAGTCATCGCAAGCAGAAACGTAATGAGCAGTACATAGAAATAAGGGCCTTCCATCATCATGTCCAGCACACTTATGGAGAAGGCAGAAATCAAAACGGCCTGAAAGGTAGTAAAAATACCAAATCCGATCACATACCCAAGAACCAGTTCCCAGCGTTTAAGCGGAGTCGCCATGATCCGGTCCAATGTTCCGCTTGTTCTCTCCCGCAGAAATGAAACGCCTGCAATCAGAAAAACAAAGAAAAAGATAAATACACCAATAAGAACTGGACCGATGTAATCAAAGGAAGTCATATCGTCTGATCCGTGCAAGTAGTTCACAGATGGCTGTGCTTGTTGATCCGGCTGGCCGCTTTTTTGGAGCACCCCCAGCACTGCCCGGCTTACACTCGGATCTGAGCCTTCTAATGTAATCTCTTGATTTCCTTTATCGAAAGAGATAAAGGCATCCAGGCCGTCTGCTGTTATCCATTTTTCAGGTTCATTTTCCTCATATTCTATGACTTTACTATCGTTCTCCCCGAGAACTGTCACCAATTGCTCAGGTGCTCCGTGCACGCCAATTTTAGGTGAATAGGCTTCACTGTCAAAAATAAAGTTCATCAGAGTCAGAATAAATAACGGAGCAATCAGCATCAGCGCAAGCGTCCGCTTATCCCGGAAAAATTGCTGAATGATACGCGTCACAATCGCAAGTACCCTCATTGTTTAGCACCCCCATATGCTAAAAATGCTTCTTCAATGGAGTGTGACATTGTTTCTGATTTCAACTGTTCTGGAGTTCCCGAAGCGATCAGGACTCCTTCGCGAATGAAACCAATCCTGTCACATTTTTCAGCTTCATCCATCACATGCGTTGTGACAATAATCGTCGTTCCAGTACGCCTGATGTTCTCAAGCTCCTCCCAAATTGACTGGCGCAGGATTGGGTCGATTCCCACCGTCGGCTCATCAAGGACTAGGATTTGCGGCTCATGAAGCATGGCGATCGCTAGCGAAAGGCGTCGCTTCATTCCCCCTGAATAATCTCCTGTCCGTTTCGATGCGTGCTCAGAAAGGTTAACAAGATCCATCACATACTGAATTCTCTCTTTTTTCTTCTTTCCTTTTAAACCGCTGAGAGCTGCGAAAAAAGCTATATTTTCTTTTCCGGTAAGCTCTCCGTAAAGAGCGTCTGACTGCGCCATAAATCCGATTTTTTGCAGCGATTTTAAGTCCGGCATTTTTACACCTAAAACGTTCGCATCCCCGATGCTTGCTTCCTCAATTCCAACTATCATTTTAATTAAGGTTGTTTTTCCTGACCCTGAAGGTCCGAGCAGGCCAAAGATTTCCCCCTTGCCTACTGAAAATGAAACATCTTTTATTACTTCTTTTTTGCCAAATGATTTTGAAACAGATTGGAGTACGATGCTCATTTCATTCATTTAAACGCCTCCTAAATAAAAGTGAGTAATCACTCATTTATACTGTATTCGATAATAATTGTTTTGTAAAGTGAGTAATCACTTTTTTGTTAAAAAAAGCAGCGAACTTTTGTACAGTTCGCTGCTTTCCTTTATTTAAGCAATTTCCTTATTAATTTCAGCCCATTTTTTGCATGAGGATATCTGAAACTGAAATCAAATCTTGTTGTTTGGTGAAGAACACTTTTGTAATGTGTAAAGGCTTCAAAGCTGTACTTGCCGTGATAATTGCCCATTCCGCTTTCCCCCACTCCGCCAAACGGAAGATGCGGTGTGGCAATATGCATCAGTGTATCGTTTATGCACCCTCCGCCAAAGGAAACCTGTCCAATAATCTGCTGCTCAGTCTGTTTACTTGAAGTAAATAAGTAGAGCGCTAGTGGTTTAGGGCGATCTTGAATAAAAGTAATGGCCTGATCTAAATCGGTATATTCCATAACCGGAAAAACCGGACCGAAGATCTCTTCCTGCATAACAGCAGCATCCACATTTACCTCATCTAAAATTGTTGGAGCAATTTTTAAAGATTCACGATCGGCTTTTCCGCCAAAAATAGCCTTTCCATCTGAGAAAAATTCCGTTAAGCGGTCGAAATGCTTCTCACTGATCATTCTGCTGTAATTTTCATTTAAAAGCGGGTTTTCACTGAACATTTCCGTTATTTCAGCTTGTAGCAAGGATAAAAATTCTTTCTTTACTGCGCTGTGAACAAGCAGATAATCTGGGGCGATACAGGTTTGACCCGCATTTGTAAACTTTCCGAATGCAATTCTTTTTGCAGAGAGCTGTAAGTCAGCATCTTTGTGGACAATACACGGGCTTTTTCCGCCAAGCTCCAAGATAACGGGAGTAAGGTGCTTGGATGCTGCCTCCATAACGATTTTCCCGACCGGCACACTTCCCGTAAAGAAAATTACATCAAATTTCTGGGCGAGCAGCACTTGATTCGTTTCAATTCCTCCTTCAATCACGACGACAAGCTCTGAGGGAAAGGTTTCTTCTACAAGCTCTTTCAAAAGCTTAGACACGTTTGGTGCAAATTCAGATGGTTTTAAAACCGCTGTGTTTCCTGCGGCAATCGCTCCGATTAAAGGCGATAATGCCAGCTGAAACGGATAATTCCAAGGTGCGATAATCAGCGCGGTTCCAAAAGGCTCCGGAACAATTTTCCCGGTTGTACCGATGTGGGTTATTGCTGTTTTTACCTTTTTAGGAGCAGCCCATTTTTGTAGATTCTTTTGTGAAAAGGATATTTCCTCAAGGAGGATTCCGATCTCTGTTGAATAGGCTTCAAACTCGGATTTGTTTAAATCCTTTTTCAATGCATCCATGATCGCACGTTCATTTTTCTTTATAAAAAGACGAAGCTTTTCGAGCCGATCATGTCTTCCCTGAACGCTTCTTGTGTTTCCTTTTAAAAAGTAAGCTCTTTGATGAGAGAGAAGAGCTTGGATTTGTTCATGAGTATTCATTGATTTTATCCACCTTTTAAAGTGTTTATATGTTTAATCTCATAAACATATAATACACAATGAAACGATTTGATGTCAATTTATATGGAATCAGTTTCGCTGCCTATTTTTGTGCATAAAAGCAGGCAGCCGCCTGCTTTACTTCCAATAATCAAACATAGGTCCGCCTTTGCCCAATAAAGGATCATTTTCAGGCAATGGCACGTTTTGAATATGCTTCAACGCCTTTGGACGCTCTTCTTTCTTTCCCGTGCACATATCCATTTCCTGTTGATCTGGATAGGCTCCCATCACTTTGAAATCTGAGCTTTTTTCTATGCATTTATGTCCAACGCCTGCAGGAATGACTGCGACATCCCCTTGTTGAACAGCAACGGCTGTTCCGTTTTCCCCTCCGAAAAGGATTTTTGCCTTACCGCTTACAACTCCTAAAACTTCATGAGAGGTGCTGTGATAATGATGATAGTCATAAACACCATCTACCCATGTTCCCGACCAGCCGTGCTCAAGAATCGTGTACTCGAATTGTTCCGTTGAAGTAAAGGCTCCTTCGTAAACGAGAAGCGGCAAATTAGGATTATTTGGAATACTGCCGTCGTCTTTGAACATGAATGTTTTCAGTTTCATTTTATTTCACTCCTTTTTTTACTGTTCCAGGTATAAGCAGACGCCAAACCGAGGATACTGCCTAATCTTCTGATGTAGTTTCCGCAAAAACATAGCAAATCGCCATAATTATTGCGGTTTATCATACGATCCTTATTTTTCCTTTTTAATTATAACAAGGATGAAGGAAACCGTATCTTTAATTTATCTTAATCCTATCATCGTCTTTTTTTCTGGCGGTTACGCAAACTGTAAGTTCAGGACGGACTTTTTTATATGATACTTTTATGTTTTCATATCCGCATGCAAGCATGTCATCGTGTATCTGCCGACCGAACATTCTTGTCTTTTCAGCGCTTGCATCCTCTTCTCTTGGCTGCATGGTAATGGCGATTGCTCCGCCAGGTTTTAAGGATTTTGTAATGTTTTCGAGGCCTGCACGGGGATTGTTCCAAATTGTATAGTTATTAACGGAAAGGATTTTATCGTAGGAACGCTGCCGTAATTCAACCTTCTCTGCATCAGCTGTCATGAGCTTTACTCTCCCTTCTGCAATTTCAGATTCGAAATGCTTTTCTGCCTGTTCTTTCATTGTTTCTGATACATCAACACCATCAATCTTAATGCTGCGGTAATTCTTAAGCATGTGTCCCATGCTGTAACCCGGGCCAAATCCAATTTCTAAAATATGATCACCTGGTTTAATGCGCAATTTTGAAATGGTCCATTTGTTTATCGTCTGGTTTTCAAGTGCCATAATCCTGCCGGCGATGATACCAAAAAATCCTTTAGGCTTGCTGAAATTTTTCGTAAATGCTGAAAACATATCTGTCACCTCTTACGGATTCGTCTATTTCTTATCTTTATCACCAAACACAGCTTGTTAAACCTACATCGGAAAGATAAATTCCTGTATTGACATGTATGCGGGTTGAACGTAAACTTAACTTAAACGTTTAAGTGATTTCGCATATTGCACGATGTTTTGCATATTGCTGTATTTGCTTAAACGATTAAGTAAAGGGGTTGACAACCTTGGAAAGTCCTCAGTCCGTTCAGGTAGAATCAGGTATTAAGCAGCTCGGCTTGTGGCGCAACCGTACATTTTTATCTCTTTTTGCTGCATATACTCTCTCCATATTCGGAGGCACCTTTCACACAATTGCCTTGAATATTTGGATATTGAAGACGTATGACAGCGCGACTTTGATGTCAGCGATATTAATTACTCATCTTCTCATCAGCTCCTGTTTTGCTTCCATTGCAGGGACAGCAGCAGACCGGATGAACCGGAAAAAAATGATGTGGATTTCGGATTTAATCCGGTGCTTGCTTGTAATCGGGCTTGCAGCTGCGATTTATGTGCATCCTCCTTTTTGGGTCATCATTCTTTTAACCGCTTTAACTGCTTTATCAGGGTTATTTAAAGGACCTGCTTTTAACGCTTCCCTTATTGATGTAGTCGGGAAAGAAAACATCCAAACCGCCACAGGAGCTATGAGTCTTGCAGATAATATTGCAAGAACTCTGGGATTTGCAGCAGGCGGAGTCATCGTGGCCGCTTTTGGCGGTGTCACTGCTATCTTAATTGATGCGTTTATGTTTCTTTTATCCGTTATTCTTGTCGTCATCGTAAAGGATTTCCCTGAACATCGGGCAGCGTTTGCAGCTAAAACAACGTTCAAGCAGGATTTTATGACAGGTTTCACTTATATATGGAAAGAGCCGTTTGCAAGAGCCATTACCATTCTCTCTCCTACCCTTATCTTGTTTTTCACAACTACGCTTATGATTATTCAGGTTATGGCAATCAAAGAATGGAGGGCAAGTCCAATAGAATTTGGACTGATTGAAGCGAGCATTCCTCTTGGATACATGGCAGGTGCCGGACTCATTATGTTTTTAGGGGAAAAACTGGTGCGCCGGGGTGTCCTCATTATCGGCAGCATGATAGGACTTGGACCGCTTTACATGCTGCTTGGAGAGATAAACTCCGCGGCATGGAGCATCCCGCTTATTCTATTGGTTGGTTTCATGTTTTCTTTTTGTACACTGCTTGTGAATGTTATCCTTCGATTAGAAGTTACAAGCGAGCTGCAGGGAAGAGTGTTCGGAATGATTGGTGCGCTCACAAGTGTTCTGCCCCCTGCAGGATTAGCATTCGCTTCCTTTTTTACAGATGCATTTGGCGGAGGACGGGTCCTCTTTATTTGCGGACTGTCGCTATTTGCAGTCGGGATTATCTGCTGGGTGCTTTTAAAAGATATTAAGAATTATAAATAAGCGTAAATAAGCGCATGCATAAAAAGATCTTGCAAGGTTATTACCGAAAACCAAAACTTTATTAGTGATCATTCCATTTTTTCTAGCCGTTTTAGATTTTCATTAGCCATTTTCAATATTTTTATAGCGTAATGCTTTTGCCCTTCTGATCATTTACTGGCCGGCATGATAAAAAAGCATTCTTTGCCGGACTTGTTTTTGCCAAGGATTAGCCGCTTCCCCTTTCTATATGTGCATACAAAAAAGCTGCTTGATCACCAAGCAGCTGTCTTAATTTTTCACATCTCCATGATGGAATGGACATTTACCCTGGATAGGCTCAATGTCATCCCCGATAAAATATTGCTTCCACTCTCTGTGTTCAGGATCTCCGTAATGGCTGATGTTCGGATGCTTTGGAAGCTGATCCCACTTCTCAACGCGCTCTCTCACCTTTTCACGGGACATACTTCCGCCTTCTGATGTGCCTTCTAACCCTTCAAAGATGCGGCGGGGCTGAAAGCCAAGCACTAAGCTGTTCCCCAGATCTCTCGTTTTCCGCTGTTTATATGCTGGAGCGTTTCCGAAAACAAAGTACGGCTCATTTGCGAAAGAAAACGCCCAAAGATGATGATCCGGATCATGAGGATAATCCTCAGGCCATGGCTCCTTGTCATTGTCATGAAGATATTGAAGAATGTTCCAGAAGTACTCCCGGTAATAAGGAATGGATTTTTCATCTTCTTCCGGTTCGACGAAAACAAATAATCCGTGGCGGATCAGTCTTTTCGCATCATCAAATAATTGCTTGAAAGCAATCAGAGCCTCAGGAAGATTTGACCAGTCTTCCTTTGAAACATATGCGTATCTGAGCTCTCCTTTTTTTTCGGCTGCCATCCCGAAATAGCATGGAAAGGTTTTATCTGTTACTACATTATGAAAATTTTTATACTCCCGAATGACCCATTCAGGGACAAGTTCAGGGTTTGTCATATCTTCTTTTTCTAAAAGGTATTTAGATTTAGTTATCATCTTTTCACTCCTTGAAAGATTGCGAGAAAGTGTTCATACCTTATTAAATACCCTGCAAACCACTACTTAAACCCTTTTTATATTTATTAAACAAACGTTTAATTAAGACCCGATGCCGTACAGTAAAAATTTCATTGTTTTTACAGTGCGCCAGTCGCTATACTTATCATAGAAAATGGTAAAGAAAAGAGTGGTCTCATGCTGAAGCGTTTTTTCGCCTATTACCGCCCTTATAAAGGGTTATTTTTGATTGATTTTTCATGTGCGGTAATCGCCGGACTGCTCGAGCTCGGCTTCCCGCTTGTCGTCAATGCCTTTATTGACCGTCTCCTTCCAAGCGGAGACTGGAACCTGATTATCTGGGCATGCGCCGGATTGCTTTTGCTGTACATATTAAACACAGTTCTTCAATATGTTGTCACCTACTGGGGGCACATGCTTGGAATCAACATAGAAACCGATATGCGCAAAAAGCTGTTTGAGCATATACAAAAGCTTTCCTTTCGCTTTTTCGATAATACGAAAACCGGTCATTTAATTTCACGCCTTACAAATGATTTAATGGAAATCGGCGAACTTGCCCATCACGGTCCAGAAGATTTATTTATAGCTGTGATGACGTTAATTGGAGCTTTTTCTGTCATGCTTGTGATAAATGTAAAGCTCGCGCTGCTGACATTCTTAGTCATTCCATCCCTGCTTTTCCTTGCTATTTACTTTAATAATAAAATGACAGGCGCGATTCATCAGCTCTATACAGATGTTGCTGACTTCAGCGCGCGTGTTGAAAACAACGTCAGCGGAATTCGCGTTGTGCAGGCTTTCGGAAATGAAAGATTTGAGAAAGATCAATTTCAGAAAAACAACCTGCGCTTCCGTTTATCAAAACTGCTTGCTTATAAAATTATGGCTATGAACTTATCAATCAGCTACTTCCTTATGCGCCTTGTCACACTGTTTGTCTTACTATGCGGCACTTGGTTCGTGATTCAAAATGAGCTTTCCTACGGTGAATTCATAGGCTTTGTCCTGTTAACGAATGTTCTTTTCCGTCCGATTGAAAAGATCAACGCCATCATCGAAAGCTATCCGAAAGGAATCGCGGGCTTTAAGCGTTATATTGAATTGATTGATACAGAACCCGACATTGAAGATAAACCAGGTGCAGCTGACGGTGGATCATTAACCGGGGATATTCGCTATGAAGGTGTATCCTTTGGTTATCAGAATGAGGACAATGTATTAAACAAAATTGATTTAACGATTCATGCCGGAGAGACCGTTGCATTTGTAGGCCCTTCCGGCGCCGGGAAAACGACGTTATGCAGTCTTCTTCCCCGATTTTATGAAGTGAGCGCAGGCCGAATTATGATTGATGGCACAGATATCCGCGACTTGACTCTTCACTCTCTGCGGAGGCAAATTGGAATTGTTCAGCAGGATGTGTTTCTTTTTTCCGGAACGATGAGAGAAAACATTGCTTATGGCAAGCTTGATGCAACGGAGCATGACATAAGGCTTGCAGCGAAACATGCACAATTAGAAGAGCTGATTTTTTCTCTTCCAAACGGGCTTGATACGGTAATTGGAGAGCGCGGCGTCAAATTATCCGGCGGACAAAAGCAGCGCTTGTCCATTGCAAGAATGTTCCTTAAGAATCCGCCAATTCTTATACTTGATGAAGCTACCTCCGCCCTTGATACCGAGACGGAAAAAGCCATTCAGGAATCTCTGGCAAAGCTGTCTGCAGGCAGGACAACACTTGTCATCGCTCACAGGCTCGCAACGATTAAGAACGCAGACAGAATTATTGTGGTAAATAAAGAGGGCATTACTGAACAGGGTTCACATGATGAACTGATGGCAGAAGGAAAAGGATACCGCAGGCTTTATGAAGCGCAGTTTCAGACTTAATGAGGAAATCGGCTGAAAAACATTGGACTTCAACTGTAAAAATTCTGATTTAATTTGATAAATTCTATAAATGGCTGCTAAGTGAAAATGGCATCCCTGATAGATGACAAAAAGCTGATCCGTCACCCGGATCAGCTTTTTTTAGCTCAATTTTGTATTCAAAGGCTTCAATTTCGCCTCAATTTCCGCACGGCGGTTTTCAAGGAACGGCGGCAGTGCAAGTGACTCTCCTAAGTGGTTCAATTCTTCATCTGTATCAAATCCAGGCCCATCTGTTGCAAGCTCAAACAGAATGCCATTCGGCTCTCTGAAGTACAGAGAACGGAAATAAAAACGGTCTACAAATCCTGAGCTTGGAATTCTCTCAGATTTCAGTTTTTCAATCCATTTATGCATTTCCTCTTCATTGTCCACACGGAACGCAACGTGATGCACGCCTCCGCGGCCGAGACGTTCTTGAGGAAGGTCGAGGCGTTCTTCAATGTGAACCTCTGCCCCTGATCCTCCTTCTCCTGTTTCAAATACTAAAATCTCTGGCTGTCCAGGCACGTCAGATGGATAGCTTCCTTTTGCTCTAAAGCCCAGAATGTCTGTTAAAATTTCAATTGTTCTCTCCGGCACTGCTACTGTTAACTTCACAGGTCCAAGTCCAATGATGGCGAACTCGGCTGGAACCGGACTTTTATCCCAAGGCTGTCCTGCGGCAACTCCATCGTTATTTTCATCAGAAACCAAGATCAGGCGCTGTCCTTCAAAGTCCTTGAATGACAAAGTTTGGCGGTATCCTGCTTGAACGATTTCGCCGTGTTCCACATCATGTTCTTCAAATCTTTTTTTCCAAAAGCTCAGTGCCTCGTCATTTCGTACACGCAGCGAGGTTGCCGATATACTGTTGACCCCTTCATGCACGCGTCCTGCATTTGGAATTTCAAAAAAGGTAAGCTCCGTACCCGGATTGCCCTTTTCATCTCCATAAAATAGATGATAAACAGATACATCATCCTGGTTAACGGTTTTCTTAATTAATCTTAAACCTAACGTCTTTGTATAAAACTCGTAGTTTTCAGGTGCTTTAGCAGTAATGGCCGATACATGGTGAATGCCTTTTAATGGCTGCATGTTCATCCCTCCAAATAATATCTTGAATTCGAGATAATTTCTATACTTACAATATACACGCTCTGATTAGTGATGTCAAATATAGTCTGCTGGTTCCTGATAAGCAATGGCCGAAGACAGCTGAAATAAGGCTTTTCACCCCTGATTTATGTCATTCAATCCCATCTCTCCCCTTAAAAGCATTGGAAAAAGTTTCATATTTTGCTAGTATCAAAGAGGAATGTTTTTTAGGAGGGATCTCATGAGCTCTGGAGATGACAAGAGACGGAAAAACTTGAAGGTCATTCAGTTTGATAAGGATAAAAATAGTTTAATTGAAACCTTGCAGCCTAAGGAAACGTTTGAAGATGTTGGAGGACTTGAGGATGTCAAAAAGCGGATTCGCATGGACTTTATCATGCCCATCCAATCTCCTGAGTTTTTTCAGGCATACGGAAAAACTGGAGGGGGAAGCTTGCTGTTGTACGGTCCTCCGGGATGCGGAAAGACTTTCCTTGCTAAAGCGATTGCCGGTGAAATCGATGCCAGCTTCATTCACCTGGAACTGCAGGCTATTCTCTCAATGTATGTAGGCCAAAGCGAACACAATTTGCATGATATTTTTGAAAAGGCAAGAGAACAAAAACCGTGCGTTCTATTTATTGATGAATTGGATGCACTGGGAGGCAATCGTCACCGCATGAGCCAGCATCATGACCGTGTGCTCGTGAATCAGCTGTTAGTTGAGCTTGACGGTCTCCAATCTTTTAACGATCAGGTATATATTATCGGAGCCACGAACACCCCGTGGTACCTCGATCCTGCCCTTCGCCGTCCAGGAAGATTTAATTCGCTGTTATTTATTCCTCCGCCGTCTGAGGAGGAACGTGAGCTGATTCTTTCAATCAAAACAAAAGATAAGCCTCAGGATAAGCTTGATTTGTCAAAAATAGCAAAGGTTACCAACCATTTCTCAGGCGCTGATTTAACACAGGTAATCGATGATGCTATCTCAAAAGCGATTGAGCGTTCTCTTGAACAAGGCTCCCTACAGCCAATGTCCAATACTGATTTGCTGAAGTCAGCCAAAGATCGTAATCCCACAACACTTGAATGGTTTGCCACGGCAAAAAATTACGCTACCTTCAGCGATACAAATAAAGATTACAAGAAAGTGCTTCACTACATGAAGACACATGGAATCAGGTAAGACATGAGTAATTGGCATATTCAGACAATCGAGCGCATTAAAAAACTCAGAGACTGGAGAAGATATGATGAAGCAATTGAAGAAGCACAGAAACTCATCGCATCAGATCCGGAAATCGCCCATTCCTATTCCATACTGGCAGATATTTATTCTCATAAAGAAGACTTTAAATCAGCGATTCATTTTTCAAAAGAAGCATTAAAAAAAGACCCTGAGGATTACACAGGCAGCTTTCTGCTGGTCAGCTCTTATTATCAAAGCGGAGATATGAAAACTTTTGATCACGCTGTTGAAGATGCACTGCGGATATATCCCGATGTTGCCCATTTCTATTATTTAAAAGCTCTGAGAGCCTTTCAAAAGAACAAGCTCAAGGACTCACTTAAGCTGATGGAGAGCGCTCTTGCCTATGAGAGCGAAGAGCCTGTTTACCTTGCAGCCTACAGTGATTTCCTGCTGCTTGCCAACAAGAAGAAAGAATCGAGGGAATTCGAAAGGATTGCCTTAGAAAAAAATGAGAATGACCCGCACGTATTCTATTCTTTGGCCAATACTGCTTTTAATCGCGGAGACTTCAAGCAGGCCAGAGAACTGAGCAGGCTTGCTGCCGAAATAGAGCCTGAGGAAGAAACATACAGAGAGCAATACATGGAATTATTAAAAACGGCCTATCCCATTCACACGTTCTTCCTCCGAGTTATACAGGTTAATTCCTTCCTGAGAAGAAGATCAGCCGTCTTATTTTGGATCATCATGATTTTTATTTTTTTTGCCTTTAACCCGTTATTTTGGCTCTACCTTTTGTTCACATTGTGTCCGTACTATATCAGCAATTTCCTAACAGGGCTGTTTGTCAGACGGAAGCTCGGGATTACCCGAAGGAGGCGGAATGTCAACATTTCAACTGCCATTCTTACTGGGTTATTCATCATATTGATTGGTATAGGCGCAGCATCTATCTTCATGGAATAAGTCATGACCTTTTTATAAAGGTCTATTTTTCTTTACCGGCACATTCAGGACGTTTCACTTTTTAATTGAACGGGGAATGGTAAAAAAAGAGAGGTGATTCGTGTGCCGTTTAATTACGATGAGGACTTTGAAAACACGGATTTCCGAAAGCATCCAGAGAAATACCGCATTGGCAGAGGCGAACAGGGTGTCCTCCTTGTAGAGCCATATAAAAGTGAGATCTTGCCTTATTGGCGCTTTAAAACTCCTGAGATCGCAAAGGAATCCTCTGAAAAGATTTATCATCTTTTTCTTGAATACAAAGACAACGATGACTTTGTCGGTATGGACATGGCGCGGAAATTTCTGCAAATGGGCTACACACGAGCAAGAAGATATGCTAATTACAAAGGCGGACGTAAGTATAAAGAAGATGGAAACATCCATAAACGGGAAATTGACGAGGGAAAAGCCAAGTCTGCTGCATTCTTCAAAGAAATGTGGATGGCAGTCAGAGAAGACGTTGAATATTTGGAATTAAAGAAAGAGCATCAGAAAAAGTATGGTTAAAAAAGCCTATCATTGTCTGACAATGATAGGCTTTTCCTTTTACAGCTTATGATATTTTTCTTCAACAAGGCCGATCAGCGGATGATTTTCAGGAAGCTGTGAAACCTCCTGCAGTGCACCCGAAATGCCCTTTGCCTGAATCAGCTGCTGAATTTCAACCGCTTCTTCATCTTTGTCAAAATCATATTTTAGACATGCTGCAATGCCAGCTGCAAGATCATCAGGCGAAATCCCTTTTTCAAGCAGCCTTCTTGCAGGTGCTACAAGACGGTCATCAAAGCCTAATTTACGTTTTGGAGATCTTCCGACTCGAGTGACCTCATCTGAAATATGTTTATTTTCAAATCTGGCAATGATTTTTTTCACGTAGTTCAAATGTTCTCCCTCATCAAAACCATACTCTTTTACAAGCAGCATGCTTGTCTCATTCAGAGCACCTTCAACGAGACGGCGAACCTCTGTATCTTCAATGGCTTCCTTAACGGTAGCCAGTCCTTTTTGATACCCGGCGTATGCAGTCACAGCATGACCTGTATTTACGGTGAAAAGTTTGCGCTCAATATACGGAATAAGATCGTCAACGTAAGTGACTCCCTGAATGGAAGGCATATTTCCCTTTGCCTTTGATTGCTCAATCACCCATTCAAAGAAAGGTTCTACTGATACACTTAGAAGATCCTCGTTTTCCTGAATAGGCACGATGCGGTCAACTGCTGAATTAGGGAAACCGATCAGCTCTGAGACGGAATGCCGCTCTTCCTCATTTAGGTGCTTGAAGATCTCACTCTTCAAATGGTCTGTTCCGCCAATCATATTTTCACAGGCAATCACATTTGCTTCTGTTTTTTTTTCTTTGAGGCCTAGAGCGATTGTTTTCGCAACAAACTTTAGAATATTTGGTCCCACCGCAGTTGTGATCAGGTCTGCTTCTGCAATCTTTGCGATGACTTCTTCTTGATTCTCATTGCTGTTGATTCCTTTAACACCTGAAACAATAAAGGACTCAAACTCATCAGAAGCTAATCTGACTTCATACTTCCCTTTTTCATTTAATGCGTCAATAACATCCTTATTGATATCAGCAAAATAAACTTCATACCCTGCTCCGCTAAGCAAAGCTCCAATAAAACCGCGGCCGATGTTCCCTGCTCCAAAATGCACAGCAATCATCTTAATTCTCCTCTTCAAATAAAGCAATCAGCTCTTGTTTTGTAGTTACTTCAAGCATTTTTTGAACATTTTCTTCTTCTGAGCATAGAATCGCAATTTGAGATAGAAGCTCTAAGTGCTCCCCGTCCTTGCCGGCAATTCCAAACAGAATTTTAGCATCTTCTCCAGTACCGAAATCTACGCCTTCCGGAACTTGAACAATTGAGATTCCAGAGTGATTGACTTCTTTTTTAGCGTCTTCCGTGCCATGTGGAATGGCAACGCCATTTCCCATATATGTCGTAGAAAGCTCTTCACGCTCAAGCATTTTTTCTACATAATCTTCGTTGACATATCCGTTTTCAACTAGTAATTTCCCAGCTAAACGAATCGCTTCGTCTTTTGATCCAATTGTTTGATTTAGGAGGATATTTGCCTCATCTAGTATTTTTTTCATTGTCGCACTCTCCTATTTTATAAATTTTTGCGTAAGCCATTTGTGAAAGGTTTCATTTAACACAGCTGTCATCTTTGTTCCGTTGCCGGATTGAAAAAGCTGAAGGTTGTCTTCTGTTTCGATCAATGTTGCACTGATCAGGCTTAAAACCTCAAGCCCTGTATGAGAAAAATCTTCAGGTGCGAGCAGGAGAGCAAGGGTCTTCATCTCAATTTCCCTGTTATCCATGCCAGGTACTGTATAAGGATGTTCAAGGTTGAAAAGAACGAAAACCGGCTTAATGTTGCAGGTATCCCGGCAATGGTAAAGAGCGATTGACGAATCCGGTATACCAAGCCCGCCAAGCTCCTCCCTCTTCAAAAGCTCGCTCGTCAGTGTTTCGGAGTCTCTAATAAGACCCTGTTCCTTCAATACCTCTGCTGCTGAAAATAAAACGTCCCGGTGGTTTCCATGATTCGAGAAATGGTAGACTCTGAAATGCCGGAGAAGCTCTTTAACGGTTTTTGCCGCTTCTTCAAAGACTTCGATCTTTTCAAGCAGATTGACCTCGCCTAAAGCCTCTGCATAGCTTGGATGTCTGGTCATTTTTTTAGATTTGGATGTGCTTTTTAATTGTTCGCGAATTTTTTCAGCCTCATGATCCGCAAGCAGCGGTCCGACCTGTATATAATCAGAAGAATCAAGCGGCAGACTAACGGTTGAAATGATTAAATCAAAGTTTTCCAAATTCAGTTTTTTTAAGCCAATAAGCGATGATAAAGCTGTTTCAGTAATTTCAGGTATCTCTTTGTGTATCCTTGTCGCAAGCATCTTCGAGGATCCAATTCCGCTTGAGCAGACGATTAATGCTTTATATGAAAAGACCTGTCTTCTTTCCTCAAGGCTTGAACCAAAATGCAAAACGACAAAAGCCGTTTCATCATCTGGAAAGACAAGCGAAGGAAAGACGAGTTCCAATCCTTTTTTTACTGCCTCATAAAGCTTAGGGTAATTTTCTTTTGTCTCTTTGGCAAACGGGTTATGTGTGTAAATCCCGTCTTTCATCCGGTAATAAGCCGGTTCTAAATGTGAAATAAGTCCATTGTAAAGAGACTGATTGTTTCTAAGAGGAGCGTCGAGTTCGTCTGCAACGTATTCAATCAGCTGCTTTACATGCAGGGAGATCAAGGAATTTCTTTGTTCAAAGTTGAAATCTTCATTTTGCCTTCTCGCTCTTCGAAGATGAACAGCAATCTGCGTGATTTCTTCTTCTGGAAGTGAGAGGCTGAAAACATTCGTTAATTGCTTTCCTATCCTTGCTGCCATTTGAAATTCCTCAGATTGAAGCACATTCTGCACATCACTTTTCACGAAGGACACTGGTTTTTGCTGCATCAGCCTTTTCACTGCAACACTTAAATGAATCAATAGGGAAAAATAAGCGTTATCCGCCATTTCATAGGGCATCATTTCGAGAATCGGCTTCAATGCATCATCTGCCTTATTCAGATCACAGCTGGTTAAAAACCCTAAATACGTTTGGCTTTCTGGCTCCCTAATAGGATCTTTATCAATAATCTGAATGAACTCCTGCTCATCAATTGTCTCCAGCAGCAATGCCTCAAGCAGCCTTCTTTTTGCCGTTTCTTCCCCTGTAAGCTGAACCCCAAATCCTCTTTTTCTTACTAATTCAAGCTCATAAGGTTCAATTTTCTTCTCCACCCGGTCTAAATCATGACTGATGGTTGCTGCAGAAACAAGCAGTTTTGACGCAAGGGCATAGAGCTTCATTTGTTCTTTGGATTGAATTAATTCACTTATCAGCAAATACACCCGCTCATCCTGAAGGTAATCGTAGGAAGACTGCGAGGACAAGTCATTCCGCAGCCGGTCTATATCTTCCTTTAGACCAGTCAGCTTCACCCCTTGCCCTGCCTTCTTCTCAATTACAATCCGGTAATTCTTCAGTGTATCTTCAAGCTTTTTCATTTCTCGGTGAATGGTTCTCGAACTCACCCCGACATCATTAGCAAGCGTGTGAACCGTAATGAAGCCGGGCTGTTCAAATAGCTGCTTTAAAATGTCCCGTTCTCTGGCTGTTATATACACTTTCATCACCATCCCTGCTCATCTAAGCAAACGGATTACTTCTTTAATCGCTGAACCAGTTCATCATATTTAGGGCTGTTTAAAAAGTTATCTACTGAAAGATGTTCAGCCTGAGGAACTTTAGCCTTTGCTCGGTCCGTTAAGTCTTTATGCGTAATAATAATATCCGCATCACCCGGCAGATTATTAATTGCCGAGTTTGTCACTTGAATTTCAAGACCTGCTTTTTTGAATTTATTTTTCAATACAGAAGCTCCCATTGCACTTGATCCCATTCCGGCATCACATGCGAAGATGACCTTCTCAACATTTTTACTTGGTGTTTGTACTTCTTCTGATCCCGCAATATTAGGCTGCTTTCCTTCTTTCAGATCTCCAACCAGTTTTTCATAAACCGGGCTGTTTAAGAAATTTTCTACAGAAAGGTGAATGGCATTAGGCAATTTTTCTTTTGCACGGCTTGTTAAATCCTTATGGGTTATGACCACATCTGCATCACTTGGCAGCTGAGCAATTGCCGTGTTCGTTACATCAACATTCAGCTCTGCTTTTTTCATTTTATTCTTCAGAACAGATGCGCCCATTGCACTTGAACCCATGCCTGCATCACATGCGAATACGACTTTTTTCACATTTTGATAATGGTTTGCTGCATTTGGTTTCTTTTCAGCAACAAGTGAGTCTGCAACACTGCTTTTCTTGCCTTTCATTTGCTGCATTTTCTCTGTTGCTGCTTCAATGCTCTCATCATCTGTTGATTTCGATGATTTTAAAATGACACTTGCTACTAAGAATGAAATGGCTGCAGCAACTACTACCCCTAAAATCACACCTGCAAAGTTTCCTCTAGGCGTCATCGCTAATAGAGCAAAAATACTTCCTGGTGATGGAGTGGCAACAAGACCTGCATCAAACAGCATGAATGTCAGTACACCACTTGCTCCTCCTGCAATAGCCGCTAAGATTAACAATGGCTTCATCAAAATGTAAGGGAAGTAAATTTCGTGAATCCCCCCGAAGAAATGGATGATTGCTGCACCAGGTGAAGACTGTTTCGCATTGCCTTTTCCAAATACCATATAGGCAAGCAGAATGCCAAGTCCTGGTCCAGGGTTCGATTCAATCAGGAATAAGATGGATTTTCCTGCTTTTGATGCCTGCTCAATGCCAATCGGGCTGAAAATTCCGTGGTTGATTGCATTGTTTAGGAACAAAACCTTTGCCGGCTCTACAAAAACACTTGCAAGAGGCAGCAAACCTGCAGAGACAATTGCTTCTACTCCGCCAATAAGAATGTTCGTTAAACCTGATACAAGAGGACCGATTGCTTTAAAAGCAAGAATTGTTAAAAAAGCCGCTGCAATACCTGCTGAAAAGTTATTGTAAAGCATTTCAAATCCAGATTTGACCTTATCCTTGAACACTTGGTCCACTTTCTTAATTAAATACCCGCCAAGAGGACCCATAATCATGGCGCCCAGGAACATCGGGATTTCTGAACCTACGATAACCCCCATTGTCGCCGTTGCACCAACGACACCTCCGCGCAGATCATACACCATGCGTCCGCCGGTAAATCCAATCAGCAATGGCAGCAGATAGGTGATCATCGGTCCTACTAGCTCTGCCAATTCCTTATTTGGCCACCAGCCTGTTGGAATAAATAAAGCTGTAATCAGCCCCCAAGCGATAAATGCTGCGATGTTCGGCATGATCATTCCGCTTAAGTGACTTCCAAAACGCTGAATTCGAACCTTTATATCTGAATTGTTTTGTGTAGACATGTATTAACCTCCTAATAGAAATTTATGAAAGCGTTTTACCAAAACTCTATATGTCTATCTTAAGACTCATATCCTGTTCCTACAATTTAAAGAAAACCCAACTTTGTCACTTGTGCTGTTGCCAACTATGAAAAGACTGGAACTAACGCTTTCAAGATTGTAAAATAGAGGAAAACATTTATGGAGGAACCCATGAAGAAGCGAATCCTGAATGGAAATGATGCAGACGCTTACCAAAAAATCCGGCTCGAGGGTTTAAAAAACAGCCCTGAAGCATTTGGGTCAAGCTACGAGGAAGAACAGCTTTATCCGATTGATCTTTACAAATCTAGACTTGAATCAGATACTGCCTTTACGTTTGGAGTTTTTGAAAAGGAAGAACTTGCCGGTGTTGTCACTCTAGTAAAAGAAACGAAGGTCAAGCTTAAGCATAAAGCTTCGATTTACGCGATGTATGTTTCTCCTGATTATCGCGGAAGGGGCATAGGAAAAAAACTGATGGCTGAAGTGGTAAAAAAAGCACAGGAGTTTGACGATACAGAGCAGCTTCATTTATCTGTTGTGAGCACCAATCCTTCAGCAAAACAACTGTACACTTCATTTGGCTTCACCGTTTATGGTCATGAAAAAAGAGCGCTAAAAGCTGATGGCATCTATTATGATGAGGATCATATGGTTTTATTTTTATAAGCGGGCTTGTTTTCTATTTATCCATCTATTTTGGATCAGCCACATTTGACATGATATCCATCTAAATCAAGAATTTATCTGCGATCATAAAAAACGGACCAGGATTTGGTCCGTTTTTCATATTGGCCGTTCGATTGAAAACAGCTCTCCGACTCTTGCGTAATCATTTCCCGCAAGTCTGCTGACTGCACCCAGTCCATCAGGATTAATTCTTCCTTTTTCATATATGCTCTTTTCTACGTGAAACTGAACAATTTTCCCGATGATCAAATCACATGCAGGCGAATCGTCACCGCCGAGCTCAATCACTCGTTCAAGAACACATTCCATGCGTACTTTGGCTTCCGTTATTCCTGGCACAGCAATCCTGCTGCTCTTAATAGGCGTTAATTGCGCCAATTCAATCTCACTTTGATCAGGCTGAAGGTTTGCTGCAGTGATGTTTATCTTTTCAACGTTGTCATGATCAACGATATGCACAACAAATTCTTTCAGACTGCTGATATTCCTGGCAGTATCCTTTTGATTTCCTTCGCTTCTTTGAACGGACACCGAAATCATCGGGGGATTGGCGGTAACGATGTTAAAGTAGCTGAATGGCGCTCCGTTTAATGTTCCGTCTTCTGAAAGCGAAGTGACAAATGCAATCGGTCTTGGAATAATGCTTCCAGTTAAAAGCTTATAATTCTCCCTTTCCGTGTTAGCAGCTGGATCAATGCTCAGCATTTTCATCACTCCTTAAAGCTCTCTAATCTCAAATGGCGCAAGCGCTTTTTCAATCTTATCTCTTTGCGGCTCATACCATTTCGGCAGCATCAGCTTTTCTCCCAGCGTCTCCTCATCATGAGCAAATCCTGGAGGATCTGTTGCAATTTCAAACAGGATTTCACCGTGTTCTCTGAAATAGATCGCATTGAAATATTGTCGGTCCTGTACTGGAGTGACATGATATCCTCCGTTTGCAACATGCTTTTGCCACTGAAGCTGATCCTCATCATTTTCTGCTCGGAACGCAATATGATGAACCGTTCCAACTCCCATTTGCCCGCGGCCGATTGGCGTCATTTTCAAATCAATCACATTTCCAATCTCTCCAGTTGAACGAAAACGGATAAAATCTCCTTCTTGGCTGATTTTTTCAAATCCCATGATCGCCTCCAGCAGTTCTGCTGTTCTCTCAGGCTGAGCGGATAACAGAGTTGCCCCTCCAAATCCTTTTATTGCAACATCAGATGTGACTCCGCCAAACTCCCACTTGTTTGATTCTCCTTCTTCCCGTTCAACGATTTCGAGGTGCAGACCATGCGGATCATCAAAAACCACATACTCCTCACCGAACCGCTCCATTTTAGAAAATGGAACATCCATCTTTTCAAGTCTTGCCTTCCAAAAGCTCAATGCTCCTTTTGGCACAACATATGATGTTACTCCAACCTGGCCATCCCCAACTTTCCCCTGATAAGCATCAGGCCATGGAAAAAAAGTAATAATCGTTCCCGGTTTTCCTGCTTCGTCTCCAAAGTAAAGATGATACGTACCAGGATCATCAAAATTGATTGTTTGCTTTACCAGTCTCAAGCCAAGAACCCCTGCATAAAAGTCCGCATTTTCCTGGGGATGACCAACGATTGCCGTGATATGGTGGATACCTGCCGTTTTTTTAGTCATAGAAAACCTCTCCTTAATAAATTGTATTTTCTCTCATTTTATCTAAATAACACTTATTTTAATAATTATCTCGAATTCAAGATAATTTTAATTCATTTGTTCTCGCATGTCAACGATTTGCTCATTTTACAAATATTAGTATTATTTTATTGACAATAGTGTACGTCACACACTATTATAAAATTGGAGGTGTCATAATGAATGAATTACTGAACTCGCTGACCACTGAACTAAGAAGAGGAACCCTTACACTTGCCGTCCTCAGCCAGCTGCAAACACCTCAATACGGATATTCTCTCGTCCAGCTTCTTGAGAAAAACAACATAACAATTGATCAAAGCACCCTTTACCCCTTACTCCGCAGACTGGAAAAACAAGAACTCCTAATAAGTGAATGGGAACTGACAGAGACTCGGCCAAGAAAGTATTACAAATTGAGCGATTTTGGAAAAGAGGTGTATGAACAGCTTAAAGTTGAATGGCTTAAAACTTCTATTCAAATGAAAAAGCTATTAGAGGAGGAATGATTCAGTGAATCTGATTCATCTTTATATTAATGAAGTCACACGAAGGCTTCCTGAAAAGGCTCAAGAGGATATTGCCCTTGAGCTGCGATCGAATATTGAAAATATGCTTCCGGAGGACTATACCGAAGAAGATGTAAAAATGGTACTGACTAAACTCGGAAACCCCGCTGAACTAGCACAAAAATACTCTGGTAAACCAAATTATTTAATCGGGCCAGCAATGTATAATTCCTATCTGTATGTCATGAAAATATCCCTTGCTGCGGCATTGTGCATCACGTTTTTATCCAGGTTTTTTGAAGGAATCATTCAGCATCAGGGTGATACTTCCATTTTTTCTCTCATGCTGACCATTTTCCTTGACATTCTTATCGGCTCCCTGCTTGTTAGCTTTCAAGTGTTTACATGGGTAACTCTGACTTATGCGTTTTTGGAACGCGCTGTAACGATAAGTGATTATGTAAAAAACACGAAATGGACACCAGACGATTTACTGGCTTTAACCCATACTCCTAAAAGATCCATTCCCAGGTCTGAACCCATTTTCGAATTATTTTTCACGGTGCTGTGGGCTTCCATCTTTTTGAACGCATCGAACCTTCTTGGCTGGTACACACTGCAGGGAACTGGTCTTGAAGACCTTAAGCTTGCTGCCCCTCTATTTCAGGCAGATGTTCTTAAAATGTATCTCCCCGGCATTGCTGCCATTTTTGCATTAGAGATGTTTATAGCTATTTACAAGCTTTATACAGGCAGATGGACCAAAAGGCTCGCCTGGATCAATACTCTCAGCAATCTCGTTTTCATCAGCTTTTACTGCATCATGCTGCTGAATCCAGAGCTTTTCAACAATGATTTTATCAGCTTGACGATGAATTCCTTTGGAATACAGCCTGAAAATCATGATGAGGTTTGGTCTAACTGGATTTGGGCGTCAGCTGCCATCGTCATTCTCATTTCAATAGTGGATATGGCAAAAGGATTCAGAAACAGCAGAAAGCATGTTCTTTAACAGTCAAAAGGTGTTTACCATTTGGTAAACACCTTTTCTTATTGAAGCTTTTCTTTATTGTATCCTTTTTCACCATATGGTTTCAGCTCGTTAAGCCATTTTTCCTCAAGCTTTTTCAAAGCATGTTTCGCATCAAAAAAGCCCTCTTCTTTTCTTTTTAATACTTCCAGCACTTCTATTGAAAAAGCTTCTTTTCCAAAAGTACTCCATTCGTTTTGAAGTGTTTTGTTTGTGCTTGATCCTGATTCAAGTTCAAACTGCTTTCCATTCAATGTTTTTAAGTTCAATGTGCTTCCGATAAAAAGTTTCCCGTTTCTGATATTCTTTATTTGATAGATTCCCGCTTCGGGTTTCGATTCTTTATAAAGCTGTTTTAATTCTTTTTTCCGATCCATTAATTGAATCTCCTTTCCTTTTTAAAGTATTTTCCAATACTCGCTTCCATCTGCCTTGCGGGCAAGAAATCCATATTCAATTAAGTACCGTCTAAGGAGGACATAATCGTGATAAATGGATTCTAATAGTTGATTCACTTCTTTTTCGTCATATTTCCGTTTTCCTTCAAATCGGTCAGCAATCGCTTTTAGGACAATCAGCTTTTGCTTTTCTTTAAGCGGAAATTTCTTAAGCTTTCTATGTGTCCCCTCAGGAAATAACTTTTCAAGCATTTCTGCTTCCTCCTCCTGAGTGACATTGTATCGGCTGTCAATCATTTTGGCTGCCTTGTGAGGAGTTATCAATACCGGTGCATGCTGATCCTTTTCTCTTAAAAGCTCCATGATCGTCAGCATCATTTTTGCCTGGCGTTCTTTTTCCTTCAATACAAATCGGTGGTTTCTGATTGTAGCTGAACTTCCGATCTCTAGCTCTTTTTGGATTTCGGCATCATTTTTTCCGGCATAAAAAAGCCGTAATAAACGATTTTGATGGTCAGTCAGCCCAGTAAGCTTTTTATCAAGTCCAATCAGATAATCAAAGACAGATCCATGTTCTTTTTCAATATGAATCTTCATCGCTTTTTCAGCATCATAGAACATGTCATCTACAGGGTAAATAACGCCTTTTTCTGTTTTGTCTCCGCAAAGCAGACAAATATAGTGCTCCTGGTTTTGGATGAACCCCTGTTTCCATTCATCCAGAGAAGCACTCCAAAACAACTCAGATACACCCATATAACAAACACTTCCTTATTTTGTTTAATATATAATAAACATTTTATATTATCGTTTGTTTACTTTCAACTAAAAAACATAAAAAAGGCACCGCATTTACGGTGCCTCTCTCTTATTAAACAATCGCCTCAAGGGTAACCTCGATATTCCCTCTGGTTGCTTTAGAATATGGGCAAAACTCATGAGCCTTGTGAACAAGGTCTTCTAATTGAGATTTTTCAATCCCCTTCCCTTTTACATCAAGCTTTACGGCTAATTTGAAGCCGCCATCAGCTTCATCTTTTAAAAAGCTTACATTAGCCGTAACCTCAGATTCAAATTTCACTTTTTCTTTTCTGGCCATATGCTGCAGAGCTCCATCGAAACACGCAGCATATCCCGCTGCAAATAGCTGTTCCGGATTTGTAGCTTCAGGCATTCTTTCAGCTCTAGGTGATCCCGGCATGGCGATATCCATGTTGATTACGCCATTTGATGAGTGTACTTTTCCTTCTCTTCCGCCTACTGCTGTAACTGAGGTAGTGAATAATGGTTCTGACAATTTTCATCTTCCTTTCCAGAAAATTCATTAGCTGTTATACACATATTTTAAATACCCTTTTTTATGAATGTTATTCTTTTAAACTATTTCAATCTGCAGAAAAAAATCATTATTTTCAATGATTTTTTAAAACTTTCATCCTTTCCCTGAAATAAAATAAATAATTTTTGCAGAAACTAAATTATCAAAAACAAATAAGCTGTGAAATAAGACCGCTATTGACATCGGAGCGGTTGCAGCAGTCTTTTATTTATTGAAGTGTAAGGGTTTTCTTGATTGTTTCTGCTGCCATATCGTTTGCAATCAAAAGTTGAACTTCTATATACTTAAACAGTTATTGTTTTTTGCAAGAAGTATAGTAAGTCTCCGGAGATTGCGGAAAACAGAAGGTTTTCGAATTATATTTAAATAAAATAAGCAGTTTTGAGGTGTAGGATGAGACCAAAAGTTGAAGTGAAAAATGTAACGAAGGTATTCGGAAAATCCCCCAAGAATGCTATTAAGTTACTTAAAGAAGGATATTCAAAAAAAGAGATACTGGAAAAAACGGGTTCAACCATTGGCGTAAATAGTGCAAGTTTTGAAATTTACCCAGGTGAAATTTTTGTAGTAATGGGTTTATCAGGAAGCGGAAAATCAACATTGATCCGTATGCTGAACCGCTTAATAGATCCTACAATTGGCGAAATTTTAATCGATGATGTCGATATTGTTAAAATGTCAGCGCAGCAGCTGCGAGACGTACGCAGAAATAAAATCAGCATGGTTTTTCAAAACTTCGCTTTATTCCCTCATAAAACCGTACTTGAAAATACGGAACATGGGCTTGTACTCCGAAACGTACCGGCAGATGAAAGAAGAGAAAAAGCCATGCAGTCACTCGCGGTTGTCGGTTTGAAGGGATATGAAAATCAGTATCCTTCACAGCTCAGCGGAGGCATGCAGCAAAGGGTCGGTCTAGCGAGAGCCCTTGCAAGCAATACTGACATTCTGTTAATGGATGAAGCTTTTAGTGCATTGGATCCGCTGATCCGTAAAGACATGCAGGATGAATTACTTGAACTTCAAGAAACCATGAAGAAAACGATTATTTTTATTACTCATGACCTTGATGAGGCCCTTCGCATAGGGGATCGTATTGCATTAATGAAAGACGGTACAATTATTCAAATCGGATCTCCTGAAGAAATCATGATGAATCCTGCAGACAAATATGTAGAACGTTTTGTAGAAGATGTGGACCTTTCCAAGGTGCTGCAGGCATCTCATGTTTTAAAACGTGCTGAGAGAATGACTCCTGATCGCGGTCCGCGTGTGGCTCTGCAAATTATGAAGGCTCAGGGATATTCAAGCATCTTTATTGTAGACCGCAAACAAAAGCTATTAGGGGCGCTCACCGCTGATGATGCATCCAATGCAGTCAAAGAGAATAAGACGGTTGAAGATGTGATGGCAAGAAATATAGCGACAGTATCAGAAGATACATTGCTTACTGACGTTATCGAAGCACTATCGAATTCTGCCCTCCCGGTTGCAGTAGTTGATCAGGAAAATCGCTTAAAAGGTGTTATTATACGCGGTGCTGTTATTGGAGCACTTGCAGGAAACAAAGATGATCTGAACATGAAGGAGGCAGATTAAATGGGACTCCCGCAAATCCCCCTCGCTGATTGGGTAGATACTGCTGTAGGATGGATCATAACTAATTTTCAAGGCTTTTTCAGCGGCATATCTGCCTTCACCGAAGGCTTTATAGATAGACTGGTAAAAGTTTTAGAGCTTGGCCCTCCTTTACTCCTTATTATTTTGATTACGCTGCTAGCTTTTTACACAAGCCGCTGGTCTATTGGTCTTTTTACACTGATCGGTCTGCTTTTAATTGAGAATCTTGGACTGTGGGATGCAACAGTCAACACATTGGCCTTAGTGCTTTCATCTGTTGTCATCACTATCCTTATTGGGATTCCGATTGGAATATGGGCATCGCAAAGTGATAAAGTAAGACAGATTGTCACCCCAATTTTAGATTTCATGCAGACAATGCCTGGATTTGTTTATCTTATTCCAGCCATTCTGTTTTTCGGAATCGGGGTTGTACCAGGAATTATAGCATCTGTCATATTTGCTGTACCTCCTACAATCAGACTGACGAACTTAGGGATACGCGAAGTTCCTAAGGATTTGATCGAGGCTTCGAATGCATTTGGTTCAACGACTTCTCAAAGACTCTTTACCCTGCAGCTGCCGCTTGCAGCGCCTACCATTTTAGCTGGAGTTAATCAGAGTATCATGCTTGCATTATCCATGGTAGTTATTGCGTCATTGGTAGGGGCGCCAGGATTAGGGGCAGAAGTTTACCGTGCTGTAACACAGGTTCAAGTTGGAGGAGGATTTGTAGCTGGTTTAGCCATTGTTATTATTGCAATCATATTAGACCGGATTTCACAAAACCTGCGTAAGCCTGCCTATCATCAAGTTATACCTAAGAGATTTGCATATAGTATTTTTTCTTTATTGGTAATTGGTGCTTTTATTGCCGTATCTTTTGGCGGAGGCCAGGCTGAAAAGGCTTCTCCGAGTAAAGTAGGCGAACAGGTCGATTACAAAATTACAGGAATTGATCCCGGAGCCGGACTTATGAAATCCACAGAAAAAGCAATGAAGGATTACGGCTTAGAGGGAGATTGGACATTAATAGAAGGCTCTTCAGCAGCCATGACCGCTGAATTACAAAAAGCCTATGAACAAAAAGAACCTATCATTATCACTGGATGGACACCTCACTGGATGTTTACAAAGTATAAGCTGAAATATTTAGAGGATCCTAAAGGCTCGTTCGGTAAAGGTGAATCCATTCACACCATAGTCAGAAAAGGCTTAGAAGAAGAAAATCCCGGTGCTTATAAAATCCTTGATCAATTCTCCTGGGAACCAAAAGATATGGAAGAAGTGATGGGAGATATCCAGGAAGGCATGAAACCCGAGGAAGCTGCTGAAAAATGGATTAACGGCCATCCTGACAAAGTGAAAAAATGGACGGATGGCGCTCAAAAAGGCAATGGTGAAAAAGTAAGCCTTGTCTACGTTTCTTGGGAATCAGAAATCGCAAGTACGAATGTCATTGGTGCTGCATTAAAGAAGCAGGGCTATGATGTCACTTTAAAACAAGTAGAGGCAGGACCAATGTTCACCGGTGTTGCCAATGGCAGTGCAGACGCGTTAGTAGCTGCATGGCTCCCAACAACACATCAGGACTATATTAATGAATATAAAGATCAAATTATCGATCTTGGGCCAAATCTTGAAGGAACGAAATTAGGTTTAACCGTTCCGGAATACATGCCTATTGAGTCAATTGAAGACCTTAAAAAATAAACAAAAAAAAGTGCTGAAGAACGATTCTTCAGCACTTTTTATTTTTGCTATTTATTTTTACTGTTGATCTGGTCTCTTTGTTCATACATATTACTCCGGATCTTCATCCATTCAAACAGATGAGTCACAATCACTTTTAATACCGCATAGCCCGGCACAGCCAGGATAATGCCGACTACTCCAAATAAATTCCCCGCAGTCAGGATCACGAAAATAATGGTGATCGGGTGGATATGAAGATTCCTTCCCATGATCTGAGGGGAAATGAATTTCCCTTCAACTAATTGGACAATCGTCCACACAATAATCAATTTCAGCACCATAAACGGTGATGTGACAAGCGCGATAATGAATGCAGGTGTAATTGCGATTGCCGGTCCTAAATACGGAACAACACTTGTAAAGGCTGCAATAAGGGCAAGAAGTGATGCATACTCCATGCCAATAATCAGAAAGCCTATGTACATTAACGCACCAATGCAAAAGCTGACAATGATCTGTCCCCTAATATAGGAGCTGATTTGATTATTCATTTCATGCATTACATTATACGTTGAACTGCGGAAAGAAACGGGCATGAACTTAAGAACATAAGGCCCAAGCTTTTTGCCGTCTTTTAAAAGATAAAACAAAATGAACGGAAGCGTGACAATCGCAAGGATAAAATCCTTTACTATCCCTACGATATTTCCAATTCCAGCAAACATATTATTTATAATGGTTGATGCCTGATCCGAAATTTGTTTTGAGAGATCTGCGACGTTAATATTCAGTGTCTTTTGCGCCTGATTCACAAAGTCGCTTCCGACAACATCTCTGACCAGCTGCTCTACATCGCTTGTATATTGCGGGAAGCTCTTGATCAGGCTCAACACCTGTTCCTTAAGAAACGGGATAACCGACACAATCAAGATTGTCAGCAAACCAATAATCAATATAAACAGGGCCAGGATCGTGTATATTCTTCGAATGCCTTTTCTTTCAAAAAAATCAACTACCGGATTTAATACATAATAAACGATGGCCGCAAGAATAATCGGCAGCAGAATCGTTTTAATTAATACCTCAATCGGTGTGAAAATAAAGGATACTTTCATAAAGACAAGAATGTTCAATCCAATCAGAAGCAAAATCAGAAGAAACAGAACAAATCTATTATTAAGGATAAACCTTTTAAACGTCCCTACTCTGGGATTTACCTGTTTCATGAGTGTCCTCCTTTTTCTCTATGCACTCAGTACTTGTACTCTAATGATTATTATAGTGGCTTTATTTAGAAATTGAAAATATAATTCAATTCCCTTTTAAAGAAAGGAAAATATCTGCAAATGAAGATGAGGTCTGTCATTTTTGAAATCAGCATTCTTATCCAGATCAGCCAGTGTAAAAGGCAGCCTTTAAAAATCATCATCCATTTTCCCTTTACGCATATATTGTCTACAACTGACTAAGGGGTGGGATATGAATGTCTGAAGATTACATTGTCTTAATGAAAAAGTGGTGTGAAAATATGTTAGAATGCTTTAATCAGTTACGTGATGAAAAACGAAAACATGGGGATCATCAAGACTTAGAGGTTTGGCTGCAGCAAATAAGCCAATTTAAAGAAGAACTTTCAACGGGATCATTTGAAGACAGCGAGATCTATGAACGTGCTAATTCACTATATGTAAAGCTTGCGGCTTATTTTGAACAAGACAGCGAAAATGAGCAAACTCGCATTCAAGCTGAATCCGTCACTGTCGTTCCAATCGGGGGGCACACTCTTCCTCCGCTGCCTTATAAATATGATGCATTAGAGCCCTACATTGATCAGGAAATTATGAAGCTTCATCATGATAAGCACCATAAAAGTTATGTGGATGGATTAAATAAAGCTGAAAAAGAAATGGAGAAAGCACGTTTATCTAACAACTATGATCTTATTAAGCATTGGGAAAGAGAAGCTGCATTTCATGGAGCCGGCCATTATCTTCATACGATATTCTGGAGTATTATGAGTCCAAATGGCGGCGGAAAACCTGCTGGAAAGCTAATGAAGGAAATTAATCAAACCTTTGGCACCTTTGAAAAGTTTAAACAGCACTTCTCTGAAGCAGCTGACAAAGTTGAAGCAGTTGGCTGGGCAATTTTAGTCTGGTCACCCCGTGCACGCCGATTAGAGATCCTTCAGGCTGAAAAGCATCAAAACTTAAGTCAATGGGATGTCGTACCAATACTTGTCCTTGACGTGTGGGAACATGCCTATTACCTGCAATATAAGAATGACAGAAAAAAATACATCGAAAATTGGTGGAATGTTGTTAATTGGCAAGAAGCAGAAGGGCGCTTTCAAAAAGCACAGCAATTAAAATGGAAGCCTTTTTAATGACCATCGGATTTTCATGAATGATATGTAAAAAAAAGGATGACTGAAAACAATCAGTCATCCTTTTTTTTGAACTATAAATCTGATTTTTGACTTATTTTAATGACTCATTGTACTCCTTTGAGTCCTCAAATCTGCTCTTTTACTGATTTTGATGACTCATTAAACTCCTTTGAGTCCTCAAATCTGCTCTTTTACTGATTTTGATGACTCATTAAACTCCTTTGAGTCCTCAAATCTGCTTTTTTACTCATTTTCAGGACTCATTGGACTTCTTTGAGTCCTCAAATCTGATTTTTTACTCTTTTTAATGACTCATTGTACTCCTTTGAGTCCTCAAATCTGATTTTTTACTCATTTTAATGACTCATTGTACTCCTTTGAGTCCTCAAATCTGCTTTTTTACTCATTTTAAGGACTCATTGTACTCCTTTGAGTCCTCAAATCCGCTCTCTTACTGATTTTGATGACTCATTGTACTCCTTTGAGTCCTCAAATCTGCTTTTTTACTCAATTTAATGACTCATTGTACTCCTTTGAGTCCTCAAATCTGCTTTTTTATTCATTTTAAGGACTCATTGGACTCCTTTGACACAACGAAACAGCCCCAAAGCATATTAACGCCCTGCACAAAGACAGCAAAAAGGACAACCCTGTACGGATTGTCCCTGATCCTCCTACTTATTATTTGCTGATAAACATCTGCGTCCAGTAATGGCCGTAAGATCCGCCTTTAGCGTAGCCTACACCAATTTCTTTGAAATTAGAAGACAGAATGTTCTTGCGGTGTCCTTCACTGTTCATCCAAGCTGTCACAACGCTTTTCGCTGTTGTTTGGCCCGCTGCGATATTTTCTCCTGCATAGCTGTACTGAATACCGAAGCTCTTCATCATATCGAATGGAGAACCGTATGTAGGTGATGTGTGACTGAAGTAATTTTTGTCACGCATATCTTCCGACTTATATTTTGCTACTCTCGCAACTTCCCAATTGGCCGTAAGCGGCTTTAACCCGTATTTGGCGCGTTCTTGGTTAACTAGAGTAACCACTTCGCTTTCCATGCTTTGATAAGCGCTTCCAGAAGGAATGTTAAGCGATTGACCCGGATAGATCACATTGGCATTTTTAACGCTTGGATTGGCTTTGATTAATTCCGAGACGCCAACCTGATATTTCGACGCAATTTTCCACATCGTGTCACCGCTTTTAACGGTGTATGTACTTGCAGCACTTGCTTGACTGCTGAATCCAAAGGCTAGAGCGACAACCAACAACATAAGTGATAAAGATTTTAATGTTTTCATAGTTTTATTTTATACGAATACTAGATTAGAAGAATAGCGGTAGTTTTTACCGAATAAAAGGGTTTGACTTTTTAGACAATATACATATGCCTGTTTTTTTGAAAAGGCTTTCTAAAATGAAAAAGATAATCGCTATTCTTCGTTTTTTTCTTCCAAAATCTTTGACATTCATATACAAATGATGTAAAGTACCAAATGGACGAACAATTAAATTGATTTTCAACAACAACATTCGTATTTAGGGGTGTAAATCATATGGAAAATGTATTTGATTATGAAGATATTCAATTAATACCTGCAAAATGTGTAGTAAACAGCCGCTCAGAGTGTGACACAACAATCGCTTTAGGAAATCATACATTCAAGCTGCCTGTTGTGCCTGCCAATATGCAGACGATTATAGATGAAAGAATTGCGGTTAACTTAGCTGAAAATGGTTATTTCTATATCATGCACCGCTTCCAGCCGGAGAAAAGAAACTCATTTATTCAAGATATGAAATCACGCGGATTAATCGCTTCTATCAGTGTTGGTGTGAAAGAAGAAGAATACGAATTCATTGAGCAATTGGCTGCAGAGCAGCTGACACCGGATTACATTACAATCGATATTGCACATGGTCATTCTAATGCGGTTATCGAAATGATTAAGCACATCAAGAAGCATCTTCCTGAAAGCTTTGTCATCGCTGGAAACGTTGGTACTCCAGAAGCTGTAAGAGAACTTGAGCATGCCGGTGCAGATGCAACAAAAGTAGGCATTGGCCCAGGTAAAGTATGTATCACGAAAATTAAAACAGGATTTGGCACAGGCGGCTGGCAATTAGCTGCACTTCGCTGGTGTGCAAAAGCTGCAACCAAACCAATCATTGCTGACGGCGGTATCCGCACACACGGAGACATCGCAAAGTCGATTCGTTTCGGTGCTTCTATGGTCATGATCGGTTCATTGTTTGCAGGGCACGAAGAATCTCCTGGAGAAACAATCGAAATGGATGGAAAGCTCTTCAAAGAATATTTCGGCTCTGCTTCAGAGTTCCAAAAAGGCGAAAAGAAAAACGTAGAAGGCAAGAAAATGTACGTGGAGCATAAAGGCGCTTTAAAGGATACCTTGACTGAAATGGAACAGGATCTGCAGTCATCTATCTCGTATGCAGGCGGAACCAAACTTGATGCTATTCGTACGGTGGATTATGTGGTGGTTAAGAATTCGATTTTTAATGGTGATAAGGTTTATTAATTAATATAAAAGAGGAGACAGGTATTTTTTTGCCTGGCTCCTCTTTTTTCTAATAAAAAAAACAGCGACTGATCCCTCACCAATGTTGCTGTATCTTTTCTTATGGTTAGTTAAAGAAGAACAAAATAAAAAGAGAGGAATATATCCTCTCAAGAAAAATTATTTCTTTAATTTAGATTTATTTTTTAAAGAATCAAATGTATTAAAGAAAAATTGTTCAACTGACCTTCTATTAACATTTAAATATTCTTTATCCAATGAAAATGTAATTCTAAACTCAAATCAGGATTGGAATGAATCTTCCGCGTTTCTGCTAGATGCTTAGCAATTGTTTGACGAAGCTTCCTGTTTCCTTGGGCTTCATCGTAGATTAATGGCTAGTCAAATCGCCTGTTCTTTAATATGAATTCAAACTCTTGTTTTGGCGAAAGGACGACGAACCCGTGTGAGCGTATTCCACCTGACTCCGATTAGCGTAGCGACTTGAATGCCGCGCGGAGTTCTGCAGTGAAAAGCTCTGGCTGCTCCCACGCCGCGAAATGTCCGCCTTTGTCGAGCTTGTTGTAATAGATGAGTTTGGGATACGCCTTCTTCGTCCAACTCTTCGGGGCCTGATAGAGCTCATCAGGAAAGACGCTTACGGCTACCGGGATAGATACGCCTTTGACGTCGAAGAAGGAGTACTTGTTCTCCCAGTAGAGACGAGCCGCAGAAATCGCTGTGTTCGTCAGCCAGTAGAGTGTGATGTTGTCGAGCACATCGTCTCGCGTAAGGCCTCCGGGGTGTCCGGCAAAAGCCTTTGAGATCAGCTCCAGACTCTTCGCGTCATGGTCAATCATAAAGGCTGCCAATCCGACAGGCGAATCCACCAGTCCGGTCAGCGTCTGCGGGCGCGTCCCCATCAAGAAGGCGTAACCGCTGTGTTTGTAGAAGAAGTTCAGCTGCTGTACCGCGCGTTTCTCTTCGTCTGAGAGACCGGAGGGCAGCGGATTGCCTGACTGAATTGCCTTATCAATGTCGGGCGGAACCACGCCAGGCATGTTGGAGTGAATGCCGACCAGTCCCGGAGCCTTCTGTACTGCCATCAAATCCGTGATAAGCGCCCCCCAGTCGCCACCTTGCGCCACATACTTCGTGTATCCAAGGCGCTTCATCAGCACAGACCAGGCACGTGCGATGCGGTCGGGGTCCCAGCCGACCTTGGTCGGTTTGCCCGAAAATCCGTAGCCGGGCATCGACGGAATCACCACATCGAAAGCGTCTGATTCCTTCCCGCCATATGCCGTGGGATCGGTAAGCGGCCCGATAATCTTCATCATCTCGATGATTGAGCCGGGCCATCCGTGCGTGATGATGAGGGGCAAAGCATCTTTATGCTTCGAACGAACGTGAATGAAGTGAATGTCCTCACCATCGATATTGGTGATGAACTGCGGCAGCGCGTTCAGCTTCGCCTCGAACTTGTGCCAATCGTAATCTGTTGCCCAATAGCGCGCGAGTTCCTGAATGGTTGCAAGCTGCACGCCCTGCGATTGATCCGAGACTGTTTCCTTGTCAGGCCATTTTGTCGCGAGTATGCGCCTGCGCAATTCGTTAAGATCCGATTCCGGAACATTTACATGAAACGGACGAATGGCGTTCTTATCAGTATGTTGCTTTTTTATCTCCTTTTGAATAGTTTGGGATTTTTGGATATTCTGTGCCAGGGCATTTGTGCCGCAGGTTGTCAATCCTAGGGACAGAGCCGAAATCATTGCCAAACGAAACCAGTATCTTCTGCTCATAAGTAGTAGCGCTCCATTCGGATAGTATTCTAGTGATACCCTTTTGTTAGGTTCCATCCGAAGTGCATTTCTTATTCCATTTTCTCAAAAAAGGTTACTTCACCAGCAGCAGATAACAAACGGGACTAACGCAACCCGTCCGCTCCGTCCATAGAGGCTGATGACCATCACGATGATCAATTTCGAGACGTCTGGCGAAAGGAGTTCCGACTTGGCCCGGCGACACGCCCTTCTCACGAAGTTAGCTGGCTGAAGGAGCAAAGCATCTCGGTAAACGTCGGCAAGCTGACATGAGCATACATACCGGCACGCAAATCGACTCTCCGTTTCATTTCGATAACGAGGGGCGGGAAAGTGACGGAACTGGATTTGGAATTGTACGCGGGACCGGTCCGAGTTATCGATGTCTCGGGCAAACCGAGCATAGCATCGGCGCAGAAGATTTGGGCGTGCATGAACTGAACGGAGTCGTCCGCTTGCTGCTTCGGACCGGTACATAGACTAATCCAAGCGTGTTCCCTACGGAAATAGCTTATTTGCGAGGCGATATTGCGCTCTTTCTGGCGAGCAAAGGAATTCGGCTCATCGGGGTGGACGTGCCGTCTGTCGACCCGCTCGACAGAAAGGAACTGTCTGCCCATCATGGTGGTCTTCACGGGCACGACATTCAAATCGACCTCGAAAGAGAAGACTTAACGTCATCTGCAAGCAGACAATTCAAATCGTATTTAAATTTATTTCTGAATGCAATAATCGTTTCGCATGAAGGGAATATCACTTAACGTTCCTTGTGAAACACCAATCCTGACCGAAAATTCTTTTTGATTTAATTCATTTGATTTTCGGATAAATCTGACTTTTTCACCCATGTTCAACTGTATCAGCTCCAGAAAACAAAAATACCCCGTAATTAGTTTCAATTACGGGGTTCAAGCTCATGATGTCTGTTATACCGGAGTAAATGCTGAAACACCCAGCAGTCTAATACTTTATTTACTCAGTCTAGAACTTTATTTTTCAGTCTAATACTTTATTTTCATTGAACAGTCGCTGTTTCTCTATAATCCCTCTTACTCAACCGTAACACTCTTAGCAAGGTTACGCGGTTTATCAACGTCACAGCCTCTGTGAAGGGCTGCATAGTAAGCAATCAGCTGTAAAGGAATAACAGAAGCAAGTGGTGTCAGTTCCTCATGTATTGCAGGAAGAACGAAACGGTCATCTTCTTCTTCTAGACCTTTAAGCGCGATGATGCATGGGTTAGCACCGCGTGCTGCTACTTCCTTAACATTTCCGCGGATGCTTAAGTTTACGTGCTCTTGGGTTGCAAGCGCGATAACAGGCGTGCCGTTTTCAATCAGGGCGATTGTTCCATGCTTAAGCTCTCCACCGGCAAATCCTTCTGCCTGGATGTAAGAGATTTCTTTCAGTTTAAGCGCACCTTCAAGTCCTACATAGTAGTCTACAGAACGGCCGATAAAGAAGCAGTTGCGTGTTGTTGAAAGGTATTCACGTGCAATGTACTCCATTTCGTCTTTCTGATCGCAAAGGACTTCCATTGCATTTGCCACGATGCCAAGCTCTTTTACAAGATCAAAGCTTAACTCTACACCTCTTGCTTCAGCCGTTACAGCTGCAAGAATGGCAAGTACGCCTAATTGTGCTGTATAAGCTTTCGTTGAAGCAACAGCGATTTCAGGACCAGCATGAAGCAATAACGTGTGGTTCGCTTCACGTGAAAGGGTTGAACCAGGTACGTTTGTAATGGTTAATGACTGGTAGCCATGCTCTTTAATTTGAACAAGAACGGCACGGCTGTCTGCTGTCTCACCGCTTTGTGAGATGAAGATGAATAATGGCTTTTCTGATAAAATCGGCATGTTGTATGAGAATTCACTTGCAACATGAACCTCTACCGGTTTCTTAGCCCATCTTTCAATGAATTGCTTACCGACAAGACCTGCATGGTAGCTTGTTCCGCATGCTACGATATAAAGGCGGTCTGCAGAGCTGATAGCATCTACAATTGCTGGATCAATTGTCAGCTTGCCTTGATTATTTTGATATTTTTGGATGATTTTGCGCATAACAAGCGGCTGCTCATCCACTTCTTTTAACATATAGTGAGGGTATGTTCCTTTTTCAATATCACTGGCATCTAATTCTGCTGTATAAGGAGCACGGTCAATTGTTTCACCTTGAAGGTTTTTGATTGTAACAGCTTCACGTTTCACAATGACGATTTCTTTATCCATCAATTCTACATATTGGTCTGTTACCTGCAGCATCGCCATTGCATCAGATGCAACAACGTTGAAGCCTTCTCCAAGACCAACAAGCAATGGGCTTTTATTTTTAGCAACAAAAATCGTATCTGGATTTTGGTTGTCTAAAAGCGCAATCGCATAAGAACCTTTTAAAATGGAAAGTGTTTGGCTGAACGCTTCTTCCACGTCCGCTCCTTTATTAACGAATTGTTCAATGACCTGAACAACTACTTCTGTATCTGTATCACTGACTAGCGCAACATCCTGAAGATATTCGCGTTTCAAGCTTGAATAGTTTTCAATAACACCATTGTGCACTAGCGTAAAGCGGCTTGATGCACTTTGATGCGGATGTGAATTGCGTTTGCTTGGTGCACCGTGAGTCGCCCAGCGGGTATGTCCAATCCCTGCTGTAGACATTACATTTGCATTCACTTCTTCACGAAGAATAGCAATGCGTCCTTTTTCTTTGAAAACATGCACGCCATCTTCATTGATAACAGCAATGCCCGCTGAGTCATATCCGCGATATTCAAGCTTTTCTAGTCCACGCAATAAGATTTCTTTCGTATCCTGTTGTCCAATATATCCTACGATTCCGCACATAATTAATGTATCCTCCCAAATAGGCGGGGGACAGGTCAAGCCACGGGGACCTTTTGCTGTCCCCTCACACATGTCTATATTTTTTTTAGTTTAATTACGTTCTTCCCTTTGTGCAAAAAGTTGCCTCTTTGTTTTCAGGAGAGAGCTTACGGCTGTAATTGTCAACCGGGAGGCATCCGCCGAACTTTCGATAATCCTCCATCCTCGTCAACTAAGCTATTTTCGGTCCGCTTAGTTCAGGCGCTTTTCATTAATACAACCTCACAATGCTCCTTTCCATTCTAAAATAAAAACACAAAAGTAATCATACTATATTAACCTTCAAATCGTCAATTAAGTACTTAGCAAATGTGGATAGAAAGATGCACTATTCAGTATATGTTTTTATTGAAAAGATTGTTCTTGACTGAATTTACCCTATTTCATCAGCAACTCAAACATTCCGCAATCAAGGACTGTCCAGCTGCGCTGAAGATAAAAAGACAAGAAGCAATGAGGTATGGTTATAGTATTCGACTTGTCCCATCAGGTTTATGACTGTGAAAATCAGTTAAATTCAAGCAGGTGAAAATTGCGGCATATTCACGATAATTATTTTTGAAGAAAATAGAAAAAGGGCCTGCCTTATAGGCAGACCCGTGATTGCTTTATTCCGTTCCCATTTCTTCTTTCACTACAGCAACGATGCGTGTAACATACTTCTCGCATAATTCTGCTGTTGGCGCTTCTGCCATTACACGCACAAGCGGCTCTGTGCCTGAAGGGCGGACAAGAATGCGTCCGTCTCCATTCATTTCACTCTCTACTTCTGCAATGACCTGCTTCACTTTCATGTTGTCCGTTACCTTATACTTATCCGTTACCCTCACATTAATAAGCAACTGAGGGAACTTTTTCATTTCAGCTGCAAGCTCGGATAACGGCTTGCCAGTTACTTTCATGATATTCACTAATTGAATAGCTGTAAGCAGACCATCACCCGTTGTATTGTGATCAAGGAAGATAATATGGCCAGACTGCTCGCCGCCAAGATTATAATCCCCTTTTTTCATTTCTTCCACAACATAACGGTCTCCTACAGCCGTTTGAGAACTCTTCATGTTGTTTGCTTCAATTGCTTTATAAAAACCAAGGTTGCTCATGATTGTAGAGACAACTGTTTCTTTTTTCAATCTTCCGTGCTCATTTAGGAATTTTGCACAAATAAACATGATTTGATCGCCATCAACGATTTGACCTTTTTCATCAACAGCGATCAGGCGGTCTCCATCACCGTCAAAAGCAAGACCGACATCAGCGCCTTTTTCCATAAGGAAACCGGCTAATGCTTCTGGATGTGTAGAACCTACCCCATCATTAATATTCAATCCATTTGGAGTTGTGCCCATAGTTGAAACATCAGAATCAAGATCTGCGAACAAGTGCGTTGCAAGAGATGACGTAGCACCATGTGCACAGTCAAGTGCAACGTGGATGCCTGTGAAATCTTCGTCTACTGTTTGTTTCAGGAATTGAAGATATTTCTGACCGCCTTCGAAATAGTCATTAACTTGTCCCAGATCAGCGCCAACAGGTCTTGGCAGTGAATCTTCTTCCTGATCCATTAAACCTTCTATTTCTAATTCCTGCTCATCTGACAATTTAAAACCGTCAGGACCAAAGAATTTAATTCCGTTATCTTGAACAGGATTATGTGAGGCAGAAATCATAACACCCGCTTGTGCTCCAAGAGCCTTTGTTAAATATGAAACACCAGGTGTTGAAATAACTCCTAAACGCATCACCTCAGCACCGATAGAGAGCAGTCCTGCAACTAGCGCACCTTCCAGCATATGACCTGAAATACGTGTATCTCTTCCGATTAACACTTTTGGACGGTTCGCATTTTTCGTTAATACGTAACCTCCAAAACGACCGATTTTAAACGCTAATTCAGGTGTTAATTCACTATTTGCAACGCCTCTTACTCCATCTGTTCCAAAATACTTTCCCATTCTTTTATCGCTCCTTTAGACAGTTTCAATCATCACGATTGCTTAGAAGAAATTTTCACTTTCACTTTATCTACAGGAAGGGTCCATTTAATATCCTGCGGCCCATTCACTTCTACCTTAACATCATGCTCTCCGTCCGACAGATCTGTCACATTTACAAATAATTCAAGATCAGACGGCTTAATATTCGTCAATACACTAGGTGCACCAACAACGCTTAAATCGAGCTCTTCGGTTTCCGGCTCAAGGAACTGAATAATCTTCCCTTCCCCTAAACCCCGGATATTAACAGGCAGATTCTCAAGTACTTTTTCTTCTTCTTTTTCAACGTCAACTTTAATTTGGATTTTTTCGGGACTTACTTTTGTCACTCCGTCAGGTACAGGAATATCTACATCGAGCACGGTATCATCTTTGATTTTGCTTAAATCCACTGTGACACCATCTATAAATTCAAGCGGATCAATCACATCCAGCGGTCCGTATATGGTCACTTCGTTCGGCACTGCTTCAATGTTTGAGATGCTTAATCCTTCTCCAAGCTCGCCTTCATTCTTAAGTTTAAAAGGAAGCTTCTTGCTTGGACTTGTAATCGGCACTGTCACATCAACAACCGAAGGGTAGACCTCTAAAGGCAGGATGTTTCCGTCGTCGTCATATACCGTGACTTTTGATTCTTGCTCAATGGTTTCATTAGCATTTTGCAGATTCACCCTTGACTTGATCATAGCAATGCTGTCAATAAGAGTTTTAGATCCGGTTACTCTTACAACACTCGGTTTAACAATTGGGTCCTGTGCTGTATAACCAGTTTCAATCTGGTCTTTATTTATAAAATCCACTTGTACCGGAAAATCACGTGTAACTTTCTCCTCCACATTTACAGTGATAATGGAAGGGTTCAAATTCACCTCAAGATTATCCGCTATATTCTTATGCTTTAATTGAACCCGGTGTGAGCCGATGGACAGATCCGAGAGTTCAGCATAAATTTCAAAATCTTTAAGCTGCTTTGCCTTTAATAGTGAATTAGTCGGCCCGCTCAGCGTAACAGCTACCGTTTCAGGCACTCCTGTCACAATAACATCTTCTTGATCCAAATACGTTTTCACTTCAACATCAGGAATTGTTTCTGTATCTTTTGCAGACTCAGACGGCGCAGATGGAAATACGGATGTTACTGGCCCCGGCTGTTTTTTCGGAGCCGGCGTTTCGAAATTAACAGATACATAAAGAATGAGCGCCATTAACAGTGCAATAATTCTCATTACCCAATGATTATTAATCATCTTATCCATTTTTCTTCCCCCTCCACTGCCATAGGTTTGAGGAAGTGACCTTTGCCTGCTTTCCAAATTCGGAAACCAAGATTTCACTTAAAGCTTCAACGGTTAGATTTCTGTGAAGCTCTCCGTTTCTGGTCACAGAAATACTGCCCGTTTCTTCAGAAACGACTATCGTAATACTATCGGTTACTTCACTGATCCCAACTGCTGCCCGGTGCCTTGTCCCTAATTCTTTTGAAATAAAAGGACTTTCGGACAGAGGCAGATAACATGCAGCCGCAGCAATCTGATTTTTCTGGAGAATAACAGCTCCATCGTGAAGCGGAGTATTCGGGATAAAGATATTAATTAAAAGCTCAGAAGAGAGAGCTGAATGAAGCGGTATGCCCGTTTCTATGTAATCACTCATCCCTGTTTCTTTTTCAATCGTAACTAATGCGCCAATTCTTCGTTTTGCCATGTAATCTGTCGCTTTTGTGATGGCATCGATTATTTTTTGTTGTTCTTCCTCCTCTGGAGCTCCGCTTCTTGAGAATAATTTCCCTCTGCCCAGTTGCTCTAGCGCCCTTCGCAGCTCAGGCTGGAAAATAATAATGATCGCAAGAAAACCCCATGTTAATGCTTGGTCCATGAGCCATTGCAAAGTCTGCAGCCCTAAGTACTGGCTCAGTGTACGAACGAGAATAATAACGATAATGCCTTTCAGCAGCTGAACGGCCTTCGTTCCCCGTATCACCATAATCAACTTATATATAACGAACCAAACCAGGAGAATATCAACGGCGATGCCGAGGTAATGCAGTAGTGGAAATTCCTCAAATGCCATATTCTCTTCCTCCATCAGTTTTAGTCATTTGCATAGGACTATAACTACGATATTATACCATATATTCTGCAATTAAACCGTATTGTACTCACATAAGCAAAGCGCAGGCCAGCAGATAAGACTTCGGCAAAAAATACCGGTTTATCTTTTAGCCAGAGTCTCAAAAGTGGTACAGCACAAAAAAGGCCCCTTATACAAAAGGTGACCTTTTAATTAAATATGGCGACAACCTCTCTGGAAAGAGATTTCATTTGATACCAAATCCACTCAAAAGCCTCATTGATCTCTTCAACATCACCTGTCACCTGTCCAGCAGAAGCCATATACTCTCCGTTAATCACCGTGACGTTTCCTTCAACTTTACCTTCAATATTGATTGTTCCGCCTTTAACGGTTACATCTCCCTCAACAGTTTCACCTTCAGGAACGGTAACCGTATTATTTTCAACAACCAAATTAGGCTGCTTTGAAACGCTGAATTCTGAATCAGTTGACCAGGAAGAAAATAAACTGCCTGTCATCAATAACATGAAAAGAGAAGCAGCAGCCAACAATGGATGACCCTTTAGCCATCTGTTGACACCAATCGTTTTCTTTTCTTTGGGCAGACGATCCATGATGGCTTGAGTAAAATCCATCGGAGCCTCAATATGGGATGTACTCTGAACCAAGGCGATTGACTTCTCAAGCTCATGCAGGTGCTGCGTGCAGTCCGCGCATGACTGAAGGTGCTCTTTCAAGATTCGCTCATCTTGCTGCTTTATATCATGATCCAAATATTGATGGATCCGTTCTTTCATTTGTTCTGAACACTTCAACCTTATCACCTCAAATCATAAATGCCTTAATTGCTTCCTCAGCGCTTCTCGTCCTCTGTGAATTCTTGTTTTCACCGTACCGATCGGCATATCTAGAATTTCACTGATTTCAATTAAAGAAAGCTCATCAATATACTTTAATACGATGACAGTTCGATATTTATCGGGGAGCTTTAAAATTTCTTTTTGAATCATCTGCTGAAGCTCCATTGTTTCCACTTGATCCTCGGGCAGAGCTACATCTGCTGCTACTTGAGAATACATCGTTAACCCTTCCGTTCCTGTCACTTCGGCATCCAGGTAATAATCCGGTTTTTTCTTTCTGATTCGATCAATCGTTAAATTTGTCGCAATGCGATACAGCCACGTAGAGAACTTCTTATCCATGTCATAGCTGTTAATATTCACATAAGCCCGGATAAACGCTTCCTGGGCTATATCCTCCGCCTCATGGGAGTTCCCGAGCATGCGGTAGCAAAGCTGATAAATTTTGTCTTTATATATATCTACGATTTCGGCAAAAGCATTCTGGTCGCCCTTTTTAACTTGTTTAATCCTATTTTTTACGATCGTCTCCATGATACCCCTTACCCCCGCGCAAGTGCGGGTTCCCCTTATTACGTATAAGCCGCATAAAAGGTTTCATTTATTTCGCATAAAAATATTTTAACAAATTTTAGGTTGTCTGTAGATGGCTTTTTAACATGTTTACCTTAAATTTTTCTTAAATAAAAAACACAGTTTATAAACTGTGTCTTTTTTAAAAAATTAAAGGAGCTTTTCGCCGAATAAAGAACCCATCAGAGCTACTGCTACTGTAGCTGTTTTGTTCTTTTCATCTAAGATAGGATTTACTTCAACAAACTCAGCAGAAGTGATGATATCTGACTCTGCAAGCATCTCCATCGCTAAATGACTTTCTCTGTAGCTGATGCCTCCGATAACCGGTGTGCCGACTCCTGGAGCATCGTGCGGATCAAGTCCATCTAAATCGAGGGACAAGTGAACACCGTCAGTACGCTCTTTCAAATATTGAATGGTTTCCTCCATTACCTTAGTCATGCCAAGACGGTCAATCTCATGCATTGTATATACTTTAATGCCTTTCTCCTTAATTAATTCCTTTTCACCATCATCAAGGGAACGGGCACCGATAATCACAATGTTTTCCGGCTTCACTTTAGGAGTGTAGCCTCCAATTCTCGTTAACGTCTCATCGCCGATGCCGATACTTACAGCAAGCGGCATCCCATGAATATTGCCTGACGGTGAAGTGTCGCCTGTGTTGAGATCTCCATGTGCATCATACCAGATTACACCAAGTTCTTTATAATGCTTTGAAACTCCTGCGAGTGTTCCGATGGCAATACTGTGGTCTCCGCCAAGCACCAGTGGAAACGAACCTGATTGAATCACTTCGTCAACTTGTTCAGAAAGCTTTAAATTCCCTTCTGACACCGCTTTCAAATTTCTTAAATTATTTAACGAATTGCTATCCTCTTCACGGTTTGGACGTCCAATTTTAATATCACCTTTATCTTCAATCTCATATTGCAGCCATTCAAGTCGTTCTACAACTCCTGCGTATCTGATAGCACTAGGCCCCATGTCCACACCTCGGCGCATTTGACCTAAATCCATTGGTACCCCGATAATTGATATTCTTTCTTTCATGTAAATCATCCCCCTTAGTAAGAAACTCTGTATCTATTGTACTGATAAAAAGGGTCATGACTCAACTCGACAAAATCGTGTATATATATACAGAGTTTTCTGTAAAATAATTGGCAAAATAGCAGGGAATAATTAATACGATGATGTAGAGTCAGCTGATTTCCTGGTCATTTGATTATTTTTCTGAATTTCTACTTCACCTTTATGACTGATCTGAATTGAACAAATTAAACATCAAATTGGATCCAAACCATCCAACTCGCATTAGCCGTTTTTGAATTAACGAAAAACTATAACCAACTCGCACGAATCAGTGTTCAATTCCCGAAAATGGGTTTTTGGCTCGCAACTTCATTTTTTTATGAAAAAAGGATATAAAAATACCTGTTACTAGCTGCCGTTGGCCATTATTAATCAGAGCTGCTGTAAATTATGAAAGAGTTTAAGCTGTGTATTGAACTTCATATTTAGACCCGAATGCCCAACTCGCAAAAATAATGAACTAACTTGCGGAAACTGATCTCCTACTCGCAAGCCTCATATTCAACAAGAAAACTGTTATAACATAAAGGATAGGATATTGAATTCATATATAAATAAACGTTTTATTGAAGCACGTATCCATAAATTAATTTTTTTCATTATTCCTAAACAAAAAACCGTTAGACATTAAGTCTAACGGTTTTTACAGGGTGTTTATGATGGAGCCTAGCGGGATCGAACCGCTGACCTCCTGCGTGCAAGGCAGGCGCTCTCCCAGCTGAGCTAAGGCCCCGATATAAATAAGAAGTTCTGGAGCGGAAGACGGGATTCGAACCCGCGACCCCCACCTTGGCAAGGTGGTGTTCTACCACTGAACTACTTCCGCAAAATGGTGTGCCATGAAGGACTCGAACCTTCGACCCTCTGATTAAAAGTCAGATGCTCTACCGACTGAGCTAATGGCACCTTATAAGAAAACACTCTTCAGTTTTGCAAGACGCCCTAATCTAAGAAAGATTATTCTAGGAGCGGCTCGATTTATGTGCTGAAGCTACGCTTCAATGATTACTCGATCGTTCTCTAACGACTGAGAAATCGGCACAAGAAATGGCTGGGCTAGCTGGATTCGAACCAGCGCATGACGGAGTCAAAGTCCGTTGCCTTACCGCTTGGCTATAGCCCATCAATTATGTATTCTATAAAATTCTAATTGACCGTAAAAAGGTTTATGTTAACTAAACATATTATTTACAGTCTAGACAAGAACTATTCAGTTAAGTTTGTCTAAATAAAGTGGTGGAGGGGGACGGATTCGAACCGCCGAACCCGGAGGGAGCGGATTTACAGTCCGCCGCGTTTAGCCACTTCGCTACCCCTCCACACATAAGTGGTGCCGGCAAGAGGACTTGAACCCCCAACCTACTGATTACAAGTCAGTTGCTCTACCAATTGAGCTACACCGGCATATATAGTGAAATACAATACTATTTATTCGCTTTTTAAAGTCGTCTGCTGCAATGTCTTAATGGTGGAGGATGACGGGCTCGAACCGCCGACCCTCTGCTTGTAAGGCAGATGCTCTCCCAGCTGAGCTAATCCTCCGCATAAAAGATTGTTTGATATTTCACATATTAAGACTTAAGTTTGAATGGTGACCCGTACGGGATTCGAACCCGTGTTACCGCCGTGAAAGGGCGGTGTCTTAACCGCTTGACCAACGGGCCGTTTTATTAGTTTAATGTAAGCTCCCAACCGGGCTTGAACCGATGACCTCTTCCTTACCATGGAAGTGCTCTACCGACTGAGCTATGGAAGCAAGGCTCCGCAGGTAGGACTCGAACCTACGACCGATCGGTTAACAGCCGATAGCTCTACCACTGAGCTACTGCGGAATAATGCTAGCCTGGCGACGTCCTACTCTTGCAGGGGGAAACCCCCAACTACCATCGGCGCTGAAGAGCTTAACTTCCGTGTTCGGCATGGGAACGGGTGTGACCTCTTCGCCATCATCACCAGACATAATGACAAAAATTATTATACTATAAAATCCGAAGATTTCAAGTGTTTTTTTGAAAGAAGTTATTCTTTCAAAACTAAATAACGTATGATAACAAGATTCACTTAGGTTTTACACTTTATTAGACTGTGGTTAAGTCCTCGAACGATTAGTATCTGTCAGCTCCACACGTCACCGCGCTTCCACCTCAGACCTATCAACCTGATCATCTTTCAGGGTTCTTACTCACTAATGTGATGGGAAATCTCATCTTGAGGGGGGCTTCATGCTTAGATGCTTTCAGCACTTATCCCTTCCGCACATAGCTACCCAGCGATGCCTTTGGCAAGACAACTGGTACACCAGCGGTGCGTCCATCCCGGTCCTCTCGTACTAAGGACAGCTCCTCTCAAATTTCCTGCGCCCACGACGGATAGGGACCGAACTGTCTCACGACGTTCTGAACCCAGCTCGCGTACCGCTTTAATGGGCGAACAGCCCAACCCTTGGGACCGACTACAGCCCCAGGATGCGATGAGCCGACATCGAGGTGCCAAACCTCCCCGTCGATGTGGACTCTTGGGGGAGATAAGCCTGTTATCCCCGGGGTAGCTTTTATCCGTTGAGCGATGGCCCTTCCATGCGGAACCACCGGATCACTAAGCCCGACTTTCGTCCCTGCTCGACTTGTAGGTCTCGCAGTCAAGCTCCCTTGTGCCTTTACACTCTGCGAATGATTTCCAACCATTCTGAGGGAACCTTTGGGCGCCTCCGTTACATTTTAGGAGGCGACCGCCCCAGTCAAACTGCCCACCTGACACTGTCTCCCAGCCCGATCAGGGCTGTGGGTTAGAATTTCAATACAGCAAGGGTAGTATCCCACCAATGCCTCCACCGAAGCTGGCGCTCCGGCTTCCAAGGCTCCTACCTATCCTGTACAAGCTGTACCAAAATTCAATATCAGGCTACAGTAAAGCTCCACGGGGTCTTTCCGTCCTGTCGCGGGTAACCTGCATCTTCACAGGTACTATAATTTCACCGAGTCTCTCGTTGAGACAGTGCCCAGATCGTTACGCCTTTCGTGCGGGTCGGAACTTACCCGACAAGGAATTTCGCTACCTTAGGACCGTTATAGTTACGGCCGCCGTTTACTGGGGCTTCAATTCAAAGCTTCGCTTGCGCTAACCTCTCCTCTTAACCTTCCAGCACCGGGCAGGCGTCAGCCCCTATACTTCGCCTTGCGGCTTCGCAGAGACCTGTGTTTTTGCTAAACAGTCGCCTGGGCCTATTCACTGCGGCTTTTCAGGGCTATGAACCCTAAAAAGCACCCCTTCTCCCGAAGTTACGGGGTCATTTTGCCGAGTTCCTTAACGAGAGTTCTCTCGCTCACCTTAGGATTCTCTCCTCGCCTACCTGTGTCGGTTTGCGGTACGGGCACCTCTCACCTCGCTAGAGGCTTTTCTTGGCAGTGTGGAATCAGGAACTTCGGTACTAAATTTCCCTCGCCATCACAGCTCAGCCTTATATGAGAAGCGGATTTGCCTACTTCTCAGCCTAACTGCTTGGACGCGCATATCCAACAGCGCGCTTGCCCTATCCTCCTGCGTCCCCCCATTGCTCAAATGGTGAGGAGGTGGTACAGGAATATCAACCTGTTGTCCATCGCCTACGCCTTTCGGCCTCGGCTTAGGTCCCGACTAACCCTGAGCGGACGAGCCTTCCTCAGGAAACCTTAGGCATTCGGTGGAGGGGATTCTCACCCCTCTTTCGCTACTCATACCGGCATTCTCACTTCTAAGCGCTCCACCAGTCCTTACGGTCTAGCTTCAACGCCCTTAGAACGCTCTCCTACCACTGTTCGTAAGAACAGTCCACAGCTTCGGTGATACGTTTAGCCCCGGTACATTTTCGGCGCAGAGTCACTCGACCAGTGAGCTATTACGCACTCTTTAAATGGTGGCTGCTTCTAAGCCAACATCCTGGTTGTCTAAGCAACTCCACATCCTTTTCCACTTAACGTATACTTTGGGACCTTAGCTGGTGGTCTGGGCTGTTTCCCTCTTGACTACGGATCTTATCACTCGCAGTCTGACTCCCAAGGAGCAAGTCTTTGGCATTCGGAGTTTGACTGAATTCGGTAACCCGATGAGGGCCCCTAGTCCAATCAGTGCTCTACCTCCAAGACTCTCATACTTGAGGCTAGCCCTAAAGCTATTTCGGAGAGAACCAGCTATCTCCAGGTTCGATTGGAATTTCTCCGCTACCCACACCTCATCCCCGCACTTTTCAACGTGCGTGGGTTCGGGCCTCCATTCAGTGTTACCTGAACTTCACCCTGGACATGGGTAGATCACCTGGTTTCGGGTCTACGACCACGTACTAAAACGCCCTATTCAGACTCGCTTTCGCTGCGGCTCCGTCTCATCAACTTAACCTTGCACGGGATCGTAACTCGCCGGTTCATTCTACAAAAGGCACGCCATCACCCATTAACGGGCTCTGACTACTTGTAAGCACACGGTTTCAGGATCTTTTCACTCCCCTTCCGGGGTGCTTTTCACCTTTCCCTCACGGTACTGGTTCACTATCGGTCACTAGGGAGTATTTAGCCTTGGGAGATGGTCCTCCCTGCTTCCGACGGGATTTCTCGTGTCCCGCCGTACTCAGGATCCACTCTGGAGGGAACGAAGTTTCGACTACAGGGTTATTACCTTCTCTGACGGACCTTTCCAGGTCGCTTCATCTACCCCGTTCCTTTGTAACTCCGTATAGAGTGTCCTACAACCCCAAGAGGCAAGCCTCTTGGTTTGGGCTAATTCCGTTTCGCTCGCCGCTACTTGGGAAATCGCGTTTGCTTTCTCTTCCTCCGGGTACTTAGATGTTTCAGTTCCCCGGGTCTGCCTTCATTATCCTATGTATTCAGATAAAGATACTGTTCCATTACGAACAGTGGGTTTCCCCATTCGGAAATCTCTGGATCAAAGCTTACTTACAGCTCCCCAAAGCATATCGGTGTTAGTCCCGTCCTTCATCGGCTCCTAGTGCCAAGGCATCCACCGTGCGCCCTTCATAACTTAACCTAAATGGTCATCCGCATCATAAGATGCGTTTCGCATTTCGTTGTTTGTTTAGACATAAATGTCTAGAAAATCACTAATTATGGTAAGCGTAAATCTCAGTGAATTACTTGTTATCAATTACGTTATCTAGTTTTCAAAGAACAACCGACAAATCGGATGATTTGTCTTCTATCATAGAGAGAATGATCTCTCAAAACTAAACAAAAACCAAAAGCGTCCTCATATCTTCCTTAGAAAGGAGGTGATCCAGCCGCACCTTCCGATACGGCTACCTTGTTACGACTTCACCCCAATCATCTACCCCACCTTAGGCGGCTGGCTCCTTGCGGTTACCCCACCGACTTCGGGTGTTGCAAACTCTCGTGGTGTGACGGGCGGTGTGTACAAGGCCCGGGAACGTATTCACCGCGGCATGCTGATCCGCGATTACTAGCGATTCCAGCTTCATGCAGGCGAGTTGCAGCCTGCAATCCGAACTGAGAATGGTTTTATGGGATTGGCTAAACCTCGCGGTCTCGCAGCCCTTTGTACCATCCATTGTAGCACGTGTGTAGCCCAGGTCATAAGGGGCATGATGATTTGACGTCATCCCCACCTTCCTCCGGTTTGTCACCGGCAGTCACCTTAGAGTGCCCAACTGAATGCTGGCAACTAAGATCAAGGGTTGCGCTCGTTGCGGGACTTAACCCAACATCTCACGACACGAGCTGACGACAACCATGCACCACCTGTCACTTTGTCCCCCGAAGGGGAACCTTCTATCTCTAGAAGTGGCAAAGGATGTCAAGACCTGGTAAGGTTCTTCGCGTTGCTTCGAATTAAACCACATGCTCCACCGCTTGTGCGGGCCCCCGTCAATTCCTTTGAGTTTCAGTCTTGCGACCGTACTCCCCAGGCGGAGTGCTTAATGCGTTAGCTGCAGCACTAAAGGGCGGAAACCCTCTAACACTTAGCACTCATCGTTTACGGCGTGGACTACCAGGGTATCTAATCCTGTTCGCTCCCCACGCTTTCGCGCCTCAGCGTCAGTTACAGACCAGAGAGTCGCCTTCGCCACTGGTGTTCCTCCACATCTCTACGCATTTCACCGCTACACGTGGAATTCCACTCTCCTCTTCTGCACTCAAGTTTCCCAGTTTCCAATGACCCTCCCCGGTTGAGCCGGGGGCTTTCACATCAGACTTAAGAAACCGCCTGCGCGCGCTTTACGCCCAATAATTCCGGACAACGCTTGCCACCTACGTATTACCGCGGCTGCTGGCACGTAGTTAGCCGTGGCTTTCTGGTTAGGTACCGTCAAGGTGCGAGCAGTTACTCTCGCACTTGTTCTTCCCTAACAACAGAGTTTTACGATCCGAAAACCTTCATCACTCACGCGGCGTTGCTCCGTCAGACTTTCGTCCATTGCGGAAGATTCCCTACTGCTGCCTCCCGTAGGAGTCTGGGCCGTGTCTCAGTCCCAGTGTGGCCGATCACCCTCTCAGGTCGGCTACGCATCGTTGCCTTGGTGAGCCATTACCTCACCAACTAGCTAATGCGCCGCGGGCCCATCTGTAAGTGACAGCCGAAACCGTCTTTCCAACTTGAACCATGCGGTTCAAGATACTATCCGGTATTAGCTCCGGTTTCCCGGAGTTATCCCAGTCTTACAGGCAGGTTGCCCACGTGTTACTCACCCGTCCGCCGCTAACCTCCGAAGAGGTCCGCTCGACTTGCATGTATTAGGCACGCCGCCAGCGTTCGTCCTGAGCCAGGATCAAACTCTCCGAAGAAAATTTGTGACTCAATTTGTTGCTGACTTCAAAAATTTAAAACGTTTGGTACGCTTTTGGTTTTGTTTAGTTTTCAAAGATCATTTCCGTCATCAGTGGTGACGGCTTATATAATTTAACATGGTCACTATCGCTGTGTCAACAACCTTTTGAATAATTTTTTTCGTTATTTCAAATTCAGATTGTTTCTTAGCGACGAATAATAATATAACATCTATTCCAACCATGGTCAATAGAAATTATTTGATATTTTCATTTAAATGCTGATCGAATTTTCCGCTGATAATTTTATACAAATTACTGAGGAGTTCTCTTTTTTCTAAAAGAGATCTTTTTTGAACAAATGTCAGATTCTCATCTATCAGTATATTGCTGATAATTGATAATTCCTGTTCGACCAGCAGTTCCATTTCCCGTGCTTCTTTATCATTAAAAATGAATCCTTTTGACATATGATCCTCCTCTAAGCTGCCTAAGTTTTATCATTATTGCACAACGTGTAATTTTCTAATCATATTATTAACAGCTTGGCATACATATGAGACAAGAACATTGGGACGGGGTTGATGAGGATGAACAATTTTTATGTTTTACATGTTAAAAAGATCAAACAACTTATCATTATTGTAATAGCTGCGCTTTTTACAGCCGGGATTTTATATATAGAAAACGTCATGCAATTTCCTGTTTTCTCAACCGCAGATGGACCTAAAGCCGTTTTCAGGGGTGAGGAGAAGGAAAATAAAGTGTCTCTTACATTTGATATCAGCTGGGGCGACGAAAAGGCAAAGCCCATTCTTGATACGTTGAAGAATAACGGCATTACGAATGCAACATTCTTCCTCTCTGCAGCATGGGCAGAACGTCATCCTGAAATCGTCAAGCAAATTGTGAAGGACGGACACCAGGTGGGAAGCATGGGTTATGCCTATAAAAATTACACCGCTTTGGAGGCTGAGGATATACGCCGGGACATTCTCATGGCACAGGATGTATTTAATGAGCTCGGTCTTAAGGATATTAAACTCCTCAGACCGCCAACAGGCAATTTCAATGAAGAAATTCTTACAATTGCCGAAAGATACGGATATACGGTTGTCCATTACAGTGTTGATTCTGATGATTGGAAAAATCCCGGTGTAGGCACCATTGTTAAAAACGTCAATGACAGTGTTCAAGGCGGGGACATTATCCTGCTGCATGCATCAGACTCCGCTAAGCAAACACAAAAAGCACTTCCCCAAATTGTTGACGGCCTGAAACAAAAAGGATTAAAGAATGTATCCATAGCTGAATTAATCGCTAATGGAAATGCGAAATCAACAGAAGTTAAATAATGAATGCCGAATTATAGAAAAAAAGCTAAGCTCACATCGGCTTAGCTTTTTTGACTTGAGATAATTTAGTTAATAATAAAAGCTGATACGCATTGCATATGAGAAGCGGAATGAGCATGAGATACAGCCAGTTTCCTTCATTTACACGGAGAGCAGGGACCCATTCGACAGCTGTAACGACAATCATAAAGAATAAAGCTGGAATGAACGCCATTTTATTGGTTTGCTGCATCTTGATATATGCTACAGCCAAGCTGAAAATGACCAGGAATAATGCAAGAAGAATATATGACAGAGGTGATTCGCCTTCTGCCGCGAAAAGCTGGTAGCGGAAATAAATCAAATCAAACACCACAAACAAAATCAGCACGATTTGAATCGCATTCCATAATGCTGCTGTTCTGAAAATGCCAAGACCAAAGCGGTGGATTGTTAAATACGCAAAAAAGCCCATTTGGCTAATAATACTGAAAATAAAACCTACACCGATCAGCCAAAATAAAATAGAGAGGATTTCAATAAGATCAAAAGATGTGAAAAATTTCTGATACTCTCCCCACCTTAATGCAAAACCGACGATGCTTGTACTAATGCCCCCGACAAGCAGAGTCGTCAAAAACAAACGGACCCAATTTCTACTGTTCAATGCAGTTTCCCCCAATATGTAATCTACTCATGAAATTTTACCAATGTCTTTCTAAAAAAGCTATTTTATTTACCAGTATAAAAAGCTTTAGATAATTCATATTAAAAATAGGCAACTTGAAAATGAAAGGAGCTTTGCACAGATGAAAAAGCGAAGGTTGCTCTCATTATTTACACTAATAGCCATCTGTTCCTTCCTTGCAAGCTGTTCTCCAAAAGACCAGCCCGCAGGACAACTGGATTATGAAGAAACAAAAAAGATGGTTGTTGATATATTAAAGACTGATGATGGAAAAAAAGCGATCCAGGAAATTTTGAAAAATGATGACATGAAGCAAAATTTGATCATGGATCAAAAAGTTGTCTCAGATACCATTTCTAAAACACTGACATCTGAAAAAGGAGCGGAATTCTGGAAAAAAACCTTTGAAGATCCAAAGTTCAGTGAAAGCTTCGCCAAAAGCCTACAGACGGAGCATGAAAAAGTAATTAAGGGCTTAATGAAAGACCCGGAGTATCAAGAAATGCTTATTGGAGTCCTTCAAAATCCCGAAATGGAAAAACAAACAGTAAAGGTGCTTCAAAGTCAGGAATTCCGCAAGCATCTTCAACAAGTGATAACAGAAACCATTAATAGCCCGCTTTTCAAAACAAAAATGGAAGAAACCCTTCTAAAAGCTGCTAAAGAAATGAATCAGCAAGGCGGCGGACAAGGAAGCTCAGGCGGCACTGAAAGCGGCGGACAGCAATCAGAAGGCGGTCAAGGTGAAACTGGAGAAGGCGGTCAATAATTCCCGTAAATCTAAAAAAAGAGAAAAGCGCCAATCACTTGGCGCTTTTCCTTTATACACTCACAGGCACAAGTTCTGTTACCTTCTTGGCAATACCTAAGTAAATCTCACCTGTAGGGTGATCTTTCGCATAAACAGATGGAGCAAAGTCTTCTTCGTTCCAGTCCGGCTGCTGAAGGGGGATGTTTCCAAGCACAGGCACATCAAGTTCATGCGCAAGCTTTTCTCCTCCGCCTTTGCCAAATACATATTCTTTTTCGCCAGTGAGCTTGCTTTCAAAGTAAGACATATTTTCAACTACCCCGATTACCTCATGCTCGGTTCTGAGAGCCATAGCACCCGCTCTAGCCGCTACAAATGCTGCTGTCGGATGAGGAGTTGTCACGATGATTTCTTTACATGACGGAAGCATAGCATGCACATCGAGTGCAACATCGCCAGTACCCGGAGGCAGATCAAGCAGCAGATAATCCAGATCTCCCCACTCTACTTCCTGAAAGAAGTTGTTGAGCATTTTACCAAGCATAGGACCTCTCCAAATGACCGGAGCATTATCTTCAACGAAAAATCCCATTGAAATAACTTGAACACCGAACCGCTCAACAGGGATGATTCTTTCGCCCCTTACAACCGGTCTTTTGGTGATTCCCATCATATCAGGAACACTAAATCCATAAATATCCGCATCAATTAAACCGACTTTCTTGCCTAAGCGAGCTAATGCTACTGCTAAATTAACCGATACGGTAGACTTTCCGACGCCGCCTTTTCCGCTTGCTATCGCTATAAATGTCGGCTGCTTTCCTTCAGTGAGCAAGGAAGGATCTTCAGGCTTTGCTGTTTGATATTTCGCAGTTACTTCTTGAGGCAGCTCTGTGAAACGGAGACCGACTGTTGCAGCACCTGCTTCCTTCAGCTTAGCGACGATCTCCTGCTGCAGCTGCATTTGTTCTGATGTACCAGTTTTGGCAATCGCTACTTTCATACTTATATGATTTTTCTCTTCTTTTATCGAAACTTCTTCAATCGCATTTAATTCTTCTAAGGTTCTATGTAAAAAAGGTTCTTTTAAATTCCCGACGACTTTACGAGCTGTTTCCTCTTTCAGCATGATAACCACCCTTTGTTGTATTCGTTTACATCAGTATAACATATTTAGACAAAAAAGAGGTATCGCACATTTGAACCTAAATGGAGGAATGCGCAGCAGCAAAACAAAAAAATCCTTCATTCTGGAGGATTTTTTTCATGGGTCATATATCTTAAGATGCCATTATAGATGGAAGCAGCTATTTTATCCTGATATTTTTCTGTTCCGAGAAGCCGGGCTTCCTCAGGGTTTGATAAGAAACCTACTTCTACTAATGCACCTGGCTTATCGATATGTTTCATTAAATAGATTGTATTCATTTGTTTTGCTTTTCTGTCTGTATTCTCTAAATTCCTTCTTAATTCATCTTGAATGAATTTTGCCACCTTTTCATTCTCTTTCATTTTTGAATGATAAAAAGTCTGTGCCCCGCTCCACTGATTAGAAGGAATGGCATTCAAGTGAATACTTAAATAAAGGTCTGCTTCTGATTCGTTTATTATTTGGAGTCTTTTTCTTAAATCCTGCCCTTTTCTTTTTGAATATCCTTTTGTATCCTTTTCAGCTAGATCAGTATCCTTTTCACGAGTGAGGAGGACCAATGCTCCCTGTTCCTGAAGATAATCTCTGATCTGCTTGGATATGGAGAGTGCGATATCTTTTTCAAGATGTTCTTTCCCGACTGCCCCTCCGTCTGGTCCTCCGTGGCCTGGGTCTATGTAAATGACCTTTCCTGTTAAAGGGAGATTCCACGACTTCCAGGAGCTGTCGTTGTTGAATTGAAACTGAAATAATAGGAGTAATAAAATAAAGCCTGCACCGAAGCCAAACCATCTTAGCTTTCTTCTCATTTTTTCCCCTCCTGCTCGTCCTTTAACACTATATGGCGGACCAGCAGGAAATATGATAAGTTATCCAGTTTTAATGGAGACGAAGCTTAAGCCGTTTTTCTCCTTTTTCAAAACCCTCCGACCACCACAAATGAATTAAAAACTCGCATGCATAATAGATCGATTCATTTTTGAAGTCATTTTCGCCAGGGTTCCCCCATATCAGCATGTAGTCAAACAGCTGGTCAACAAGCAGTTTTTCTTCCCGTCTTGATCTTGCATTTACAGTCTGCATGGTTTCTCCAAAAAAGCCAAACCTGCTGTAGCTTGCACCGAGCAGATATGCCTCTATGGAAAAATCAATGCAGCCATCTTCTATAGCTGAGTAGTCAAACTTTCCGGAATGCATAAAAACGCCAAAGCACTCGTAAGCTTTTGTTTTCAGCTGAGTTAACGTAAGGTCTTTTAGTATGCTGCGTTCATAGTTGATTTGCTTCTCTCTTCTTTTATCTGAAAGTGAAGTGATATTTTCCATCATATAAATGCCCCCTCACTTTATTGTCCTACTGCTAATCGTTATCATACGCGGTAAAGATTTCAAATCTCAAATAGGAAGACGGTGTTTTAGAAACAACAAAAAAACCACAACATAATGTTGTGGTTTTTGGAAAACGAATTAACGTTTTGAGAACTGAGGTGCACGACGAGCGCCTTTAAGACCGTATTTTTTACGTTCTTTCATACGAGCGTCACGAGTTAGAAGACCAGCGCGCTTTAAAGTGCCGCGGTATTCTGGGTCAGCTTCTAATAATGCACGAGAGATACCGTGACGGATAGCGCCAGCTTGACCAGCAAATCCACCGCCGTTAACGCTAACTAAAACATCATAGCTTCCAGCTGTTTCAGTTAAGTTTAATGGTTGTTTAATATCTTCGATTAAAGCTGCGAATGGGATGTAATCTTTTACTTCACGATCGTTGATAACAATACGGCCTTCGCCTGGAACCAGACGAACACGCGCTACTGAGCTTTTACGACGGCCAGTACCGTAATATTGAACCTGTGCCAAATTAATAACCTCCTTAATAATTAACCGCGAAGTTCGTAAACTTCTGGTTGTTGTGCTTGATGTGGATGTTCGTTGCCAGCATATACATGTAATTTTTTGTACATTTGACGTCCTAATGAACCTTTAGGAAGCATTCCGCGAATTGCTAATTCAAGCATTTTCTCAGAATAGTTTGTACGCATTTCAAGAGCTGTTCTTGATTTCAAACCGCCTGGGAATTGGCTGTGACGGTAGTAAATCTTGTCAGTCAATTTTTTACCAGTAAGTTCGATTTGTGCTGCATTAATGATGATAACATGATCACCAGTGTCTACATGTGGTGTGTAAGTTGGTTTGTGTTTACCACGAAGTACAGATGCTACTTCGCTAGCTAGACGACCTAAAGTTTTGCCAGCCGCATCTACTACGAACCATTTACGTTCAACTTCAGTTGCTTTCGCCATATATGTTGTACGCATGTTTTTCCCTCCTAAATATCTTTCAATTGTTAAAATTTAATCATTCTATTTCAAAACACAAATTAAACTCTTCCGGGGCTTATTTGTGGGGTTGAAATACATACCATATGATATATTATAACGTTCAGGCAACATTGTCAAGAAAATGTTACACCTGGTTTAGTTGTCATAATAAACTTTCCACAAATATAATCCGCACCCCGGGGCTGTTTTGCCGCAAAGGGAACGATCCTGTGCCTTCAGTATCTCCGGAATCTGATAAGGATCCAGCGCTCCGCGTCCTGCATTGATCAGAGTGCCGACCAATATTCTTACCATGTTATAAAGAAATCCGTCGCCTACAAACCGGAAAGTAAGCATGTCATCTTCTTCATAAAATTCGATATCATATAATGTTCTTACCCGGTCTTCTTTATCCGTCTTCGCAGAACAGAAGCTCGTAAAGTCATGAGTGCCGATAAGAAATTTAATCGCTTCTCTCATTTTGACGTAATCAAGTTTATAAGGATAATGATAAGAATAATTTCGATTAAATACATTCCGTATCGCTGAGCGGCTTATTTTATAGCGGTATTCCTTGGCTCGGACATGATACCTCGCATGAAAGTCATCGTTTACAAACGCAACGGATTGGATCGCAACGTCCTCAGCGAGCAGGGAATTTAATGCATTGGGCCAGCGGTTCTCAGGAATATAAATATCTGTATCAAAATGCAGAACCTGACCAACTGCGTGGACTCCTGCATCCGTTCTTCCTGATGCAAATACTTTTACTTCTTTTCCTTTATGAAGCCTTTTAAGGCCCCTCTCAACCTCACCCTGTACAGTTCTCATATTCGGCTGAATTTGAAAACCGTTAAATCTTGTGCCATCATATCCGATTGTGCATTTTAACCTCATGATAAGCTCCTATGAACGAAATAGTAATAGAACAATGCCTACACCGATTAATATGGTTAGAATAACTGTATCGAGGATTCCCCATTTCAGCTCACGCAGCTTTGTTCTGCCCTCGCCGCCCTGATATCCCCGCGCTTCCATGGCTGTTGCAAGTTCCTCAGCCCGTTTAAAGGCGCTTATAAACAGCGGTACTAACAGCGGTATGATTGCACTGATCCTTTGTTTTACAGGCCCGCTCGCAAAATCAACTCCTCTTGCCATCTGCGCTTTCATGATTTTATCCGTTTCTTCCATCAGTGTTGGAATAAACCGGAGTGAGATCGACATCATTAACGCGAGCTCATGGACAGGAAGACCGATTTTTTTAAACGGATTCAGCAGACTTTCCATCCCATCTGTTACTTCAATAGGAGTAGTAGTTAACGTCAGGATTGTTGTAAGCAGAATAAGAAACAGGAACCGCAGGGAAATGAATATCCCTTGTCTGACACCTTCTTCATGAATCGAAAGAAAACCGAATTCAAACAGAAGCAGACCTTCTTTCGTGACCAGAATGTGCAGAATAAATGTAAATAGAATAATCCAGATAATCGGCTTCAAGCCATTCAGCAAAAATCTCGGCGGCAGTTTGGTAGAAGCAACGATAAAGAGCGTGAACAAACCAAGGATTGAATAGGTCAGTGCATTGTTCGCAAAAAAGACAATAAAGACAAATAAAAAGATCATCGTTAGTTTTGAACGCGGATCCATCTTATGAATGAGTGAACTTCCAGGGACATATTTTCCAATGATCATACTGTTCATCATTTCGGGTCACCCTTTATCTCAGATGCAACCTGATCAACCAAGTCATCTATGGAAAGTGAGATCCCTTTCAGTTCCTTGCCAAGCTTTTTTTCTATTATCCTTTGAAGCTTTACGGTTTCCGGAAGATCAAGTCCTGCAGAAATTAACGTTTCAGAATGGCTGAATACTTCTTCAGGCGTTCCTTTCATTTGAACCGTTCCTTTGTGCATGACAACAATTTCATCTGAATAACAGGCAGCGTCTTCCATGCTGTGCGTGACAAGGATGGTGGTAAGCGATCGATCTTGATGGAGGGTATAGAAAAGATCCATGATCTCTTTTCTGCCGCTTGGATCAAGTCCTGCTGTCGGTTCATCGAGTACCAGCACCTTCGGCTCCATGGCCAGGACACCTGCAATGGCGACACGTCTCATTTGTCCGCCGCTTAAATCAAATGGAGATTTTTGAAGAACCTCTGCAGGAAGACCGACACGTATTAATGCATCTCTTGCCTTCACTTTTGCCTCTTCAGGGGGTACGCCGAAATTCAAAGGGCCAAACATAATATCTCGTTCCACCGTTTCCTCAAACAGCTGATGCTCTGGAAATTGAAAGACAATCGCAACCAGTTGGCGGATTGATTTCAGGTTCTTATTTTTCTTGTTGGCTTCAATCTTGCGGTCCCCAATAGAGATCGATCCCTTTGTTGGCTTCAGCAGACCATTTAAATGCTGCAGGATGGTAGATTTCCCTGATCCCGTATGTCCGATAATCGAAACGAAAGAATGATCTTTAATCGCCAGATTAATATCATATAGGGCAAGACGTTCAAAAGGGGAATGAACTTGGTACCTGTGCTCTAACTCTTTGAATGTAATGTCCATAGTTCATTCACCAGGCTTTCTTCATCTAGATGGTTGCTCGTCAGGTTAACCCCTGCTTCTCTCAGCTTCATGCTTACTCTGTATGGAAAAGGGAGATCAAGGCCAATTTCAACTAGCTTCTGATCTAGTTTGAAGATTGTCTCAGGTGTACCTTCGGCGAACTTTTCCCCGCCATTCATGACAACAATCCTGTCAGCCTTTGAAGCTTCCTCTAAATCATGAGTAATCGATATGACTGTCACGATGCCCTGATCTTTTAGCTCTCTTACTGTTTCCATGACTTCTTTTCTTCCTTGGGGATCAAGCATGGAGGTTGCTTCATCTAAGATGATAATTTGAGGCTGCACAGCGATTACGCCGGCAATGGCAACACGCTGCTTTTGTCCTCCTGATAGATGGTGCGGCTCTTGATCGAGAAATGCTTCCATCTTCACTTTATGTGTAGCCCATTCCACGCGCTTTTTCATTACTTCCCGCGGCACTCCGTGATTTTCTAAACCAAAAGCCACATCATCTTTTACGGTTGTACCGACAAATTGATTATCAGGATTTTGAAAAACCATGCCAATCTGTTTTCGAATCTCCCAAACTGAATCTTCATTTAGAGTGATGCCGTTTACGATTACGTTACCCTTCTGAGGCAGGATCAGACCATTCAGGACTCTCGCAAGTGTAGACTTGCCCGAGCCGTTATGACCGACGACCGCAAGCCATTCTCCTTTGTTTACACTTAAGGAAACGGAATTCAATGCGGGTCTTTCATCCTCTTCGTGATAACGGAATGTCACGTCATTCACATGAATGATCGGTTGTTCCATTGCTGCCTCCCTCACCTGTGTTTTTGTGCGTTTAATGTAATGGTGCAACCTTCACGCAAAAAAACACCTGTACTCTTCTATTCTCTCTCTGCTCACACTTAGATTGCCCCTTCATTCTATGAATAGAATAAAGGGGCTTTAAGTGTATAAAAAAAGGGCATAGATCCAGTTTCTAAAAACTGACCCGCCCTTGGAGTAACTAAATATAATTAAACTAATTCGATAATGACCATTGGTGCTCCGTCGCCGCGGCGAGGTCCAAGTTTCATTATGCGAGTGTATCCACCTTGACGCTCTGTATAACGTGGTGCGATATCACCGAATAGTTTTTGAAGTGCATTTTGCGTGCCTTCTTCGTTTGCTACCTCGTTACGGATGTAAGCAGCAGCTTGGCGGCGGGCATGAAGATCCCCACGTTTACCTAAAGTAATCATTTTTTCTACAGTTGAACGTAATTCTTTCGCACGCGCCTCAGTAGTTTCAATGCGCTCGCTGATAATTAAATCTGTAGTTAGATCACGAAGTAACGCTTTACGTTGAGCACTTGTACGTCCTAATTTTCTGTAAGGCATTATGTGTTCCCTCCTTCGTTTAATACTGTATGTTAATTTTAGAAACACGCGAAAACGCTAGTTAACTTGTTAACTAGTCGTCAGTCGTCTTTACGAAGACCTAAGCCAAGTTCTTCTAGTTTCGCTTTAACTTCTTCCAAAGATTTACGACCTAAGTTACGAACTTTCATCATGTCTTCTTCTGTTTTATGAGCAAGCTCCTGTACAGTGTTGATGCCTGCACGTTTTAAACAGTTATAAGAACGAACTGACAAATCCAATTCTTCGATCGTCATTTCTAAAACTTTTTCTTTTTGGTCCTCTTCCTTTTCCACCATAATCTCAGCGTTTTGAGCTTCATCAGTAAGCCCAACGAAGATATTAAGGTGTTCAGTCAGAATCTTTGCACCAAGTGCAATAGCTTCTTTTGGACCTGTGCTTCCGTCTGTCCACACATCAAAAGTAAGTTTATCATAGTTCGACACTTGACCTACACGTGTATTTTCAACTTGATAAGACACGCGGGATACAGGTGTGAAAATAGAATCGATTGGGATAACGCCAATTGGCTGATCTTCTCTTTTGTTTGCATCAGCCGGAGTATATCCGCGTCCACGCTTCGCAGTCAATCTCATACGGAAATGTGCACCCTTCGCTAATGTAGCAATATGAAGGTCCGGATTTAGAATTTCAACATCACTGTCGTGAGTAATATCTGCAGCCGTTACAACTCCTTCATCCTGTACGTCAATCTCAAGCGTTTTTTCTTCCTCAGAGTAGATTTTAAGAGCAAGCTTTTTAATGTTTAAGATGATTGTTGTAACATCTTCAACAACGCCTTCAATTGTAGAGAATTCATGGAGTACACTATCTATCTGGATTGATGTTACAGCGGCACCAGGGAGTGAGGATAAGAGAATACGACGTAAGGAGTTACCCAAAGTAGTACCATATCCACGCTCGAGTGGTTCGACGACGAATTTACCGTACTTGGCATCGTCGCTGATTTCAACCGTTTCGATTTTTGGTTTTTCAATTTCTATCATCTATAAACCCTCCTTCAAAACGTCGAAACCCCGGCTAGACAAATATTTTGCATTTAGGTGTGTCTAACCGAAATTCCCCATTATAAAGTCCCGAATGTGCACAACAACAGAATAGTCATTTCTGCGAGAACTTTTTACTGTATCATAACCCATTATTGACAGGGATACAAAATCTATACAGAAAATTTATACACGACGACGTTTTGGCGGACGGCATCCGTTATGTGGAACCGGAGTAACGTCTCTGATAGCTGTTACTTCTAGACCAGCAGCTTGAAGTGCACGGATTGCAGCTTCACGGCCTGCACCTGGTCCTTTAACAGTTACTTCAAGAGTTTTCATACCGTGTTCAATTGATCCTTTAGCTGCAGCTTCAGCAGCCATTTGTGCAGCAAATGGAGTTGATTTACGTGATCCTCTGAATCCCAGTGAACCTGCACTTGACCAAGAAAGAGCGTTACCATGTACGTCTGTAATAGTAACAATCGTGTTGTTAAATGTTGAACGAATATGAGCGATACCAGCCTCAATATTCTTTTTTACGCGACGCTTACGAGTGTTCGTTTTACGAGCCATTGTGGGTTAACCTCCTTTACCTTATTTTTTCTTGTTCGCAACCGTACGACGAGGTCCTTTACGAGTACGAGCGTTATTTTTGGTATTTTGACCACGAACAGGTAAACTGCGACGATGACGCAAACCGCGGAAACTGCCGATCTCAATCAGACGTTTGATGTTTAAAGAAACTTCACGACGAAGGTCTCCTTCAACTTTCAGCTTGTCTACGATATCACGAATTTTACCTAATTCTTCTTCTGTTAAGTCACGCACACGTGTATCTTCAGAAACACCAGCCTCAGCTAGTACTTTTTCAGCAGTTGGACGACCAATACCGAAAACGTAAGTTAATGAAATAACAACGCGTTTGTCACGAGGAATATCTACACCAGCAATACGAGCCATTTAAAGCTGCACCTCCTTTAGTTTTAGCCTTGTTTTTGTTTATGTTTTGGATTTTCACAAATTACCATTACTTTGCCTTTTCTGCGAATAACTTTGCATTTCTCACAGATTGGTTTAACCGATGGTCTTACCTTCATGATTTCTCTTACCTCCTTAGTTGCGGAGTGTTTTATTTAAAACGGTACGTAATTCTGCCACGAGATAGATCATATGGTGATAATTCTACCGTAACTTTGTCTCCAGGTAAAATACGAATAAAATGCATGCGGATTTTTCCAGATACATGCGCTAAAACCGTATGACCGTTCTCAAGCTCAACTTTGAACATTGCATTTGGCAATGTCTCCTGTACAGTACCCTCTACTTCAATTACATCGTCTTTCGCCATTCACTTTTCTCCCTTCTTCAAATCAGCAACTTGCTCATTGACAAACTTTGTTAAGGCAAACCGAAGTTTCCCGTTTGTCACACGACCTGTTTCATATATACTGTTCTGAACTTCCGGAGATACGCAATCAATAAATTCTAGATGATTAACATTCTTCTTTTTCGGGGAGTGAAACAATCGATTCTCTCCATCAGCTATTAAAACGAATCGTTCATCGAGAATTCTGATCACAACAGCATATTGTCCAGCTTCTCTGCCTTCAGTAATATGGACAAACTGACCTATGCGCGGACTCGATTCGGCTTCGTTCAAACAATATCACCTTCGGATCAGGCTTTAGTTAAAATTTCATAGCCAGTTTCAGTAATAGCAATTGTATGTTCAAAATGAGCACACATCTTGCGGTCTTGCGTAACAACTGTCCAGTTGTCAGAAAGAGTTCTTACATAACGGCTGCCGGCATTAACCATTGGCTCAATTGCCAAGACCATGCCTGGTTTTAACCTCGGACCTTTGTTTGGCGGACCATAATGCGGAATCTGCGGATCTTCATGTAAATCCTGTCCAACGCCGTGTCCAACATATTCCCGAACGACCGAGAATTGATGCTGTTCAACATACGTCTGAATAGCGTGTGATATATTGGATAGTCTCTCGCCAGGCTTTGCTTCAGCAAGCCCTTTGTACAAGGATTCCTCCGTTACTTCAAGAAGTCTTTCGGATTCCTCAGAGATTTTTCCAACAGGATATGTCCAAGCAGAGTCACCATGATAGCCATTATATTTAGCACCAATATCAATGCTGATAATGTCTCCTTCACGCAATACTCGATCTCCAGGTATTCCGTGAACGAGCTCCTCATTCACTGAAGCACAAATGCTCCCGCGAAAACCATTATAACCTTTAAAAGATGGAATTGCATTGCTTCCGCGTATAAACTTTTCGGCAATTACATCCAGTTCTTTTGTAGTAATTCCAGGCTGTATATGTTTTTGGAGTTCCTGGTGGGTCAATGCGACAATGCGACCAGCTTCACGCATGATTTCAATTTCACGTGGAGTCTTACAAATGATCATTCACCTAATCCTCCAAGCAGCTCATTAACGTCAACGAAAACCTGCTTAATGTCCTGTTGTCCATTAATATTACGCAAATATCCTTTTTCTTCATAGAAATTCAGCAAAGGTTGTGTCTGTTTGAGATTCACTTCAAGTCTGTTTGCAACAGTCTCTTCGTTATCATCTTCTCTTTGGTAAAGCTCTCCGCCACATTTGTCGCAGATTCCTTCAGCCGCAGGAGGGTTGAAAACGAGATGATATGTTGATCCGCATTTTTTACAAATACGGCGACCTGTAAGACGCTCCATAAGGATGTCTTTATCAACCTCGATGTTAATGACATAATCAATTTTTCTATTAAGATCTGACAGAATTCCTTCTAAAGCTTCAGCTTGAGCAACTGTGCGCGGGAAACCGTCTAAGAGGAAACCTTTTTCACAATCATTCTTGCCCAATCTCTCACGGACGATACCAATTGTTACTTCATCAGGAACAAGTGCACCCTGATCCATGAAGGATTTTGCTTTAAGACCTAATTCTGTTTCACCTTTAATAGCAGCTCTGAACATATCCCCTGTTGAGATATGAGGGACTTCATATTTTTCAACGATTCGTTCTGCCTGTGTGCCTTTTCCGGCTCCTGGCAGACCCATAAGAACTAAATTCAAGAATATTACCCCCCTCAGTCTCTATTTAGAAGGAAAGGGACCCAAGTCCCATAACCTTACTGTTTAATGAATCCTTTGTAATGACGCTTAACAAGCTGACTTTCAAGTTGTTTCATCGTTTCAAGAGCAACCCCTACTACGATCAACAAGCTCGTTCCGCCAATCTGTGCAGAAGCTGGCAAGTTAGCGAACTTAATAAAGAATACAGGAAGAACTGAGATAGCTGCTAAGAAAAGAGAACCAACAAACGTCAGTCTGTATAGAATTTTTGTCAAATATTCTTGCGTATTTTTACCAGGGCGAATGCCTGGAATATATCCGCCTTGCTTTTTCAGATTCTCTGACATTTGTTCCGGATTAACCTGAACGAATGCATAGAAATAAGTGAAAGCAATAATTAGAGCAACATAGACTACCATGCCGATTGGCTGTGTATAGTCAAACGTTTTTTGAATCCAGTCTGTAACATCATTGGACCCAAAGAATGATGCAATCGTTGGCGGTGTAATAATGAACGAAACCGCAAAGATGACAGGGATTACGCCAGCCGGGTTCACTTTAAGCGGAAGGTGAGTAGACTGACCTTTCGCCGGTGCACGACCTGCTGAGTTCTTCGCATATTGAATAGGAATCTTGCGAAGCGCCTGCTGAATGAAGATAACTCCAACTATTATTGCGATTATCGCTAAAACTATCAGCGCAACTTTTACAATATTCAAGAAAAGCTGATCTCCAGCGTCCTGGAATTGTTGTGCATAGATTTGGTTAAGAGTTGTAGGGATTCCTGCTGCAATCCCTGCAAAGATGATAATGGAAATACCATTGCCAACACCTCTAGAGGTAATTTGCTCTCCTAACCACATTAAAAAAGCAGTACCTGCTGTTAAGACAACTGCAATTAAAAGGTACGTTGTAATACCTGGGTTTTCAATTAATAATCCCCCAGCGAGATTATTAAAACCATAAGACATACCCAACGCTTGGATGAAACCTAGTACAATCGTAAAATATCTAGTGAATTGTGCTAGTTTACGACGGCCAACTTCACCTTGCTTTGACCACTCAGTAAATTTCGGCACAACATCCATCTGCAAAAGCTGCACGATAATGGATGCTGTAATGTAAGGCATAATTCCCATCGCGAGGATAGAGAAGTTATACAGTGCACCACCGCCGAACGTGTTAAGAATTCCGAAAACATTCATTTCATCCTGAGCCTTTAAAACGTCAGCGTTGACGTTAGGCACAGGGATGAAAGTACCGATGCGAAATATAATTAACATTAAAAGGGTGAACAAGATTTTATTGCGGATATCACCCACGCGCATAAAATTGGAGATTGTCTTAAACATTAAATCACCTCAGCTGAACCGCCAGCAGCTTCAATAGCTTCTTTAGCAGATGCAGAGAATTTGTTAGCTTTTACAGTAAGCTTTTTCTCAAGCTTGCCGTCGCCAAGTACTTTCACGCCTGATCTTACTTTGCTGATCATGCCAGCTTCAAGTAAAAGTTCAGTTGTTACTTCAGTACCGTCTTCAAAAAGATTTAATTTGTCTAAGCTCACGATCGCGTAATCTTTACGGTTGATGTTCGTAAATCCGCGTTTAGGCAGACGACGGAATAAAGGAGTTTGACCACCTTCGAATCCAGGGCGAACACCGCCGCCAGAACGAGCGTTTTGTCCTTTATGACCTTTACCAGACGTTTTACCGTTACCAGAACCTGTACCACGGCCAACACGATTGCGTGTTTTGCGTGACCCTTCTGCTGGTTTTAATTCATGAAGTTTCATCGGGACACCTCCTTGATATTAGAGATCTATATTATTGTTCTTTAACTGTAACCAGATGTGATACTTTACCGATCATGCCGCGAATAGCAGCATTATCATCAAGTACAACAGTTTGATGCATTTTTTTAAGACCTAGTGTTTTAACAGTAATACGTTGGTCTTCTGGGCGACCAATTACACTACGAGTGAGGGTAATCGCTAATTTGTTTGCCATCATGTTTCCCTCCTTATCCTAACAATTCTTCAACCGACTTGCCACGTAGCTTCGCAACTTCATCAGCGCGTTTAAGTTCTGTTAATCCAGAAATTGTAGCACGAATCATGTTAATTGGAGTGTTAGAACCTAGTGATTTTGACAAGATGTCACTAACTCCTGCTAATTCTAGTACCGCACGAACAGGACCACCAGCGATAACGCCAGTACCTTCAGATGCAGGTTTTAAAAGGATGTTTCCAGCACCGAATCTTCCGATGACTTGGTGAGGAATAGTAGTACCAACCATAGGTACTTCAACAAGATTTTTCTTTGCGTCTTCGATCGCTTTGCGAATCGCTTCTGGCACTTCTTGTGCTTTACCAGTACCGAAACCTACATGACCGTTTTTGTCGCCGACAACTACTAATGCAGCAAAGCGGAAACGACGTCCACCTTTAACTACTTTAGCTACACGGTTTACGGTAACAACGCGTTCTTCAAGCTCTAATTTGTTTGGTTCAATACGACCCATTCTCTGTGTCCCTCCTTTTTTTATTAAAATTCTAATCCAGCTTCGCGAGCAGCTTCAGCCAAAGCTTTTACACGACCATGGTATAAGTAACCCCCGCGGTCAAATACAACAGATTTAACACCTTTTTCAATCGCACGCTTAGCAACTAATTCGCCAACTTTTTGAGCTGCATCGATATTAGCTTTTGCGTCAAGATTAAGATCTTTATCTAAAGTAGAAGCACTTGCAATTGTAACTGATTGAAGATCGTCAATTACTTGAGCATAGATGTGCTGATTAGAACGAAATACGTTTAAACGAGGACGAACAGTTGTTCCAGATAATTTCGCGCGAACACGGCCGTGTCTTTTCTTACGCACAACGTTTTTATCAAGTTTCGTAATCATCTAGGTCACTCCTTTCTTATCATCTAGGCGATATTACTTCGCTGTTTTACCTTCTTTACGACGTACATATTCACCTTCGTAGCGGATACCTTTGCCTTTATAAGGCTCTGGCGGACGAATAGCACGGATGTTTGAAGCGATAGCTCCAACACGTTCTTTATCAGTACCTTTTACGATAATTTTCGTATTTGATGGTACTTCAATTTCGATTCCTTGTTCAGGAACGATTTCTACAGGATGTGAGTATCCAACAGCTAGAACTAGCTTGTTGCCAGATTTAGTAGCACGGTAACCGACACCTACTAATTCAAGACCTTTTTCAAATCCTTTAGAAACGCCCTCAACCATGTTGCCTAAAAGGCTGCGAGTAGTACCGTGAAGAGCACGATGTTCTTTTTGATCAGAAGGACGTGTCACAGTAAGTACGTTATCTTCAACTTTAACGTTGATATCAGAGTTAAAAGTACGAGTTAATTCACCTTTAGGTCCTTTAACAGTTACAGTGCTTTCGTTGATCGCAACTGTTACACCAGCAGGGATTTCAAGTGGTTTTTTACCAATACGAGACATTCATGTACACCTCCATTCTATTTCAGGTTCTTACCAAACGTATGCTAGAACTTCTCCGCCAGCTTGCTTCGCACGAGCTTCTTTGTCAGTTAAGACACCTTGAGAAGTAGATACGATTGCAATTCCTAAACCGTTAAGTACACGTGGTACTTCGTTAGCTTTAGCGTAAACGCGTAATCCTGGCTTACTGATACGTTTCAAACCAGTGATAACACGCTCGTTGTTTGATCCGTATTTCAAGAAAATACGAATGATACCTTGTTTGTTATCTTCTACATATTCAACATCACGAACGAAACCTTCACGCTTAAGAATTTCAGCGATCTCTTTTTTCGCTTTAGATGCAGGAATTTCTAATTTTTCATGACGAACCATATTCGCGTTACGAATACGAGTAAGCATATCTGCAATTGGATCTGTCATTACCATATCAAAATTACCTCCTTCCCGATTATGGGGTATTACCAGCTAGCTTTTTTAACGCCTGGAATTTGACCTTTATATGCGAGTTCACGGAAACAAATACGGCAAAGTTTAAATTTGCGCAGAACTGAATGTGGACGACCACAGCGTTCGCAGCGAGTGTACTCTTGTACTTTAAACTTTTGAGTGCGTTTTTGTTTCGCAATCATTGACTTTTTAGCCACGTTTTCGCCTCCCTATTTCGATTATTTTTGGAATGGCATACCGAACTGAGTTAATAACTCACGAGATTCTTCGTCAGTGTTAGCAGTTGTAACGATAACGATGTCCATACCACGAACTTTTGATACTTTATCATAATCAATTTCAGGGAAGATTAATTGTTCTTTAACACCTAGTGTGTAGTTGCCGCGTCCGTCAAAAGACTTTTTAGAGATACCGCGGAAGTCACGTACACGTGGTAATGATACAGAAACTAATTTATCTAGGAATTCATACATACGCTCGCCGCGAAGAGTTACTTTCGCACCGATAGGCATGCCTTCACGCAGACGGAATCCTGCAATTGATTTTTTAGCTTTAGTGATAACCGGCTTTTGACCTGAGATAGTTGTTAACTCTTCAACAGCTGTGTCAAGAGCTTTTGAGTTAGATACTGCGTCACCAACACCCATGTTGATTACGATCTTCTCAAGCTTTGGAACTTGCATCACTGATTTATAGTTGAACTTGCTCATTAAAGCAGGTGTAATTTCTTTTTGATACTTTTCTTTAAGGCGGTTCATGCGAGGACCTCCCTTCCTTATTTACTATTTATCTAAAGTTTCACCAGATTTTGTTGCAACACGTACCTTTTTGCCATCAACCACTTTGAATCCAACACGAGTTGGTTCACCAGATTTAGGATCTAGTGGCATAACATTTGATACATGGATAGGTGCCTCTTGGCTGATAATTCCGCCTTGAGGATTTGATTGAGAAGGTTTTGAATGCTTCTTCATAATGTTGATGCCTTCAACAAGTACTCGGTCTTTCTTAGGGAAAGCAGCAAGAACAGTGCCTTGTTTACCTTTATCTTTACCTGAGATAACCATTACCTTATCACCTTTTTTTACATGCATCCTAGTCGCACCTCCTTAGTAAGGCTGTCTATTTTCGATTTATAATACTTCTGGAGCAAGAGAAACAATTTTCATAAAGTTATTTTCACGCAATTCACGTGCAACTGGTCCAAAGATACGAGTTCCGCGAGGGCTCTTGTCATCTTTAATGATTACACATGCATTTTCATCGAAGCGGATATAAGATCCGTCTTGACGGCGTGCACCACTTTTAGTGCGGACAATAACTGCTTTAACAACGTCACCTTTTTTAACAACGCCTCCTGGTGTTGCTTGTTTGACCGTACAAACAATTACATCACCAATATTAGCAGTTTTACGTCCAGATCCGCCAAGAACTTTAATAGTAAGAACTTCACGAGCACCGGAGTTGTCAGCAACTTTTAAACGGGATTCTTGTTGAATCATTTACGTTACCTCCCTTCGGAAAAATAATCCGAACAATATTAGATAATAACAGCTTCTTCAACAATTTCAACTAGACGGAAACGTTTAGTAGCTGATAAAGGGCGAGTTTCCATGATTTTCACTACATCGCCAACTTTAGCTTGGTTGTTCTCATCATGAGCTTTGAACTTTTTGGAGTATTTAACACGCTTGCCGTAAAGCGAATGCTTTTTATAAGTTTCGACAAGAACAGTGATCGTTTTATCCATTTTATCAGAAACTACACGTCCAGTGTAGACTTTGCGCTGGTTGTTGCGTTCACTCATTCTGCAACCTCCTCTCAGGATTATCGATTATTAGCAGCGATCTCTCTTTCAGTGATCACAGTTTTCATACGAGCGATCGATTTACGTACTTCACGAATGCGAGCAGTGTTTTCAAGTTGACCTGTCGCTAATTGGAAACGAAGGTTAAACAACTCTTCTTTAAGTGATTTTACTTTTTGTTCAATTTCAGCAGTGGTAAGATCACGAATTTCATTAGCTCTCATTTGATTCACCACCAATTTCCTCGCGTTTAACGAATTTTGTTTTGATTGGTAATTTGTGAGATGCAAGACGCAATGCTTCGCGTGCTACTTCTTCAGAAACACCAGCAATCTCAAACAAAACTTTTCCAGGTTTAACGACTGCTACCCAGCCTTCTGGAGCCCCTTTACCGGATCCCATACGTACCTCTAGAGGTTTCGCCGTATATGGCTTAGAAGGGAAAATTTTGATCCAGACTTTACCGCCACGTTTCATGTAACGAGTCATCGCAATACGAGCTGCCTCGATTTGACGATTTGTAATCCATGAAGCTTCTAGAGCTTGAATACCGAACTCACCGAAGTGAACTTCTGTACCGCCTTTAGCACGACCGCGCATTTTTCCACGGTGTTCTCTGCGATACTTAACGCGTTTTGGCAACAACATATTATTTTCCTCCTTCCTCTTTTTTCTTCTTAGTAGGAAGAACCTCTCCACGATAGATCCAAACTTTAACGCCTAATTTACCATAAGTAGTGTCAGCTTCAGCTGTACCATAGTCAATATCAGCACGAAGTGTGTGAAGTGGAACAGTTCCTTCACTGTAATGTTCAGAACGAGCGATATCAGCACCGCCAAGACGACCAGATACCATTGTTTTGATTCCTTGTGCACCAGCGCGCATAGCACGTTGAATTGTTTGCTTTTGAGCACGGCGGAAAGAAATACGGTTTTCTAATTGACGAGCGATGTTTTCAGCTACTAATTTAGCATCTAAATCAGCTCTTTTAATTTCAAGAATGTTGATGTGTACACGCTTGCCAGTTAATTGGTTAAGAGCTTTACGAAGTGCTTCAACTTCAGTACCGCCTTTACCGATTACCATACCTGGCTTAGCAGTGTGGATCGTAATGTTTACACGATTAGCAGCACGCTCAATTTCAATCTTTGAAACAGAAGCATCGCTTAAACGTTGGTTGATATATTCACGAACTTTGATGTCTTCGTGTAAAAGATTAGCATAATCTTTACCAGCGAACCATTTAGATTCCCAATCACGAATGACACCAATGCGAAGACCGACTGGATTTACCTTTTGACCCACGGATTATCCCTCCTTCTTTTCTGATACAACGATTGTAATGTGGCTCGTACGTTTGTTGATAGCACTAGCACGACCCATTGCGCGTGGACGGAAACGTTTTAGAGTTGGACCTTCGCCTACATAAGCTTCAGTTACAACCAAGTTGTTAATGTCCATTTCATAGTTGTGCTCTGCATTTGCCACAGCAGATTTTAGAACTTTTTCAATAATTGGAGAAGCAGTTTTCGGTGTGTGACGAAGAATCGCTACCGCTTCACCTATTTGCTTTCCTCGGATAAGATCAATTACTAAACGAGCTTTACGAGGAGCAATACGTACTGTTCTTGCAACGGCTTTAGCTTGCATTTAAAAGCCTCCTCTCATTAACGTCTTGTTTTTTTGTCGTCAGCTGCATGACCTTTATACGTACGTGTAGGTGCAAACTCACCGAGTTTGTGTCCTACCATATCTTCAGTAACGTATACAGGAACATGTTTGCGACCGTCATATACAGCGATCGTTTGACCGATGAATTGTGGGAAAATAGTAGAACGACGAGACCAAGTTTTGATCACTTGCTTTTTCTCTGACTCGTTTAACTTTTCAACTTTTTTGAATAAATGCTCATCTACGAATGGTCCTTTTTTCAAGCTACGGCCCATACTTGTACCTCCCTTCGCGATTGCGCTACGGTTCCTTCGAACCGTAGTACCATCACGTTATTTTTTACGACGACGTACGATGAATTTATCGGACTTATTGGATTTCTTGCGAGTTTTGTAACCAAGAGTTGGTTTACCCCAAGGAGTCATTGGAGACTTACGTCCGATTGGAGCACGACCTTCACCACCACCATGCGGGTGATCGTTAGGGTTCATTACAGAACCACGAACTGTAGGTCTGATGCCTAACCAGCGTGAACGTCCAGCTTTACCAATGTTGATAAGTTCATGCTGTTCATTTCCTACTTGACCAACTGTAGCGCGGCAAGTAGCAAGGATCATGCGAACTTCACCAGAAGTTAAACGAACTAATACGTATTTGCCTTCTTTACCAAGCACTTGTGCAGAAGTACCGGCAGAACGTACTAATTGTCCGCCTTTTCCAGGTTTTAATTCGATGTTGTGGATAACTGTACCTACTGGGATATTTTGAAGAGGAAGTGCATTTCCTACTTTAATATCAGCCTCAGGTCCAGAAACAACTTGTAAACCTACTTCTAGGTTTTTTGGAGCAAGGATATATCTTTTCTCACCATCTGCATAATTGATAAGTGCAATGTTTGCAGAACGGTTCGGATCATACTCGATTGTAGCAACGCGTCCTGGTATACCATCTTTATCGCGTTTAAAGTCGATAATACGGTATTGACGTTTGTGACCGCCGCCTTGATGACGTACAGTAATTTTACCTTGGTTGTTACGACCGCCTTTTCTGTGTACAGGCGCAAGTAATGACTTTTCTGGTTTGTTTGTTGTAATCTCAGCGAAATCAGAAACTGTCATGCCGCGACGACCATTTGAGGTTGGTTTGTACTTTTTAATCGCCATCTCGTTTCCCTCCTATCTTGAAAAATGTATTAGACTTCGAATAATTCGATTTCTTTGCTGTCAGCTGTTAATTTAACAACTGCTTTTTTACGCTTATTAGTAAGACCTGTATAACGACCTACACGCTTATATTTGCCTTTGTAGTTAAGTACGTTAACTTTCTCAACTTTTACGCCAAAGATCGCTTCGATAGCATCTTTAACTTGAGTTTTGTTAGCTTTAACGTCTACTTCAAACGTGTACTTTTTCTCAGTCATTAAGTCTGTTGAAAGTTCAGTGATTACGGGGCGCTTAATAATATCACGAGGATCTTTCATTATGCAAGCACCTCCTCTACTTTTTGCACCGCTGCTTTCGTAATAACAAGCTTCTCATGGTTAAGTACATCTAAAACGTTAATAGAATTAGCTGTAAGAACTGTAATGCCAGGGATGTTACGGGCTGATAATTCAACTGTTTCGTTTACATCAGCAGTAACGATCAATGCTTTCTTTTCAATAGAAAGACCTGTTAGAATAGAAGTCATTTCTTTTGTTTTAGGAGCATTCATTAGTAAGTCTTCTAATACTAATACGTTGTTTTCTTGTACTTTAGATGATAAAGCTGATTTGATCGCTAAACGGCGAACTTTTTTTGGTAATTTGTAAGCATAGCTGCGTGGTGTTGGACCGAATACGATACCACCGCCGCGCCATTGTGGTGAACGGATAGACCCTTGACGAGCACGTCCAGTGCCTTTTTGGCGCCAAGGTTTACGACCTCCGCCACTAACTTCTGAACGATTTTTAACTTTGTGATTTCCTTGACGTAAGGAAGCTCTTTGCATGATAACCGCTTCGAATAAAACGTGCTGATTAGGTTCGATACCAAATACAGAATCATTCAGTTCGATTTCACCAACGTTTGATCCGCTTTGGTTTAATAATGCTACTTTCGGCATTATCGAATTCCTCCTTTCTTGAAAAAATTATTTAGATTTAACGGCACTCTTTACTGTGATAAGTGCTTTTTTAGGTCCAGGTACATTTCCTTTGATCAATAGCAAGTTACGTTCAACGTCAACTTTGATGATCTCAAGGTTTTGAACAGTGATGCGCTCTCCGCCCATACGTCCTGGCAATAATTTGTTTTTGAATACACGGTTTGGAGCAACAGGACCCATTGAACCTGGGCGACGGTGGTAACGAGAACCATGTGACATCGGTCCGCGAGATTGGTTATGGCGTTTGATTGAGCCTTGGAAACCTTTACCTTTCGATATTCCTGTTACATCTACTACATCTCCAGTAGAGAAAATATCAACTTTGACTTCCTGACCAACTTCATACTCACCAGCTTCTCCGCGGAATTCCCTTACGAAGCGCTTAGGTGCAGTATTAGCTTTTGCAACGTGTCCTTTTGCAGGTTTGTTAGAAAGTTTGTCGCGTTTGTCTGAGAAACCAACTTGAACAGCTTCATAGCCGTCACTTTCAACAGTTTTCAATTGAAGAACCACGTTTCCAGTAGCCTCAATTACTGTTACCGGGATAAGGTCACCCTTTTCCGTAAATACTTGAGTCATACCAATTTTTTTACCTAAGATTCCTTTGGTCATTAGTCACACCTCCTATAATGTGTTATAAATCTATTTTTGAAATTAAAGTTTGATTTCAATGTCAACGCCTGACGGTAAGTCTAATCGCATTAATGCATCAACAGTTTGTGGTGTTGGGTTAATGATATCGATCAAACGTTTGTGCGTGCGCATTTCAAATTGCTCACGAGAATCTTTGTATTTGTGTACCGCACGAAGAATCGTATAAATCGATTTTTCAGTTGGCAACGGGATCGGACCAGAAACGTTAGCACCTGAACGTTTTGCTGTTTCAACGATCTTCTCAGCAGATTGATCAAGAATTCTGTGATCATATGCTTTCAAACGAATACGAATTTTTTGTTTTGCCATTATTTTCCCTCCTTTTCGCCTACTTTTAAAATAGACTTTCTCCGTAGAAATTTTCCGTACACTCGCCATGGCAAAGCGGCCGTGTGTATCGGCAACCTCCTACTTCATCGCAGTCAAAGACCAACATTGTCTATTATATAAAAAATCCGTGCCCAATGCAAGAAGAAAATAAAGTTTTTACTTTCTTGCGCACTTTTACTATTATACATACTTCATAGTCGTATGACAAGAGAATCAGCAGCTGGAAAATCTTTTTGCTGATTGGATAAAATACTTCTAATAGAAGAGATTTTTTCATATAAAAAAAGACGAGCATTAAAGCTCGTCTTTTTAAAAGTAGAATTACTCAGTGATCGTAGCTACGACACCAGCGCCTACTGTACGTCCGCCTTCACGGATTGAGAATTTAGTACCTTCTTCAATCGCGATTGGAGCAATTAGTTCAACAGTCATTTCGATGTTATCGCCAGGCATAACCATTTCAACGCCTTCTGGAAGTTGAATGATACCAGTTACATCCGTAGTACGGAAGTAGAACTGTGGGCGGTAGTTAGAGAAGAATGGAGTGTGACGTCCACCCTCTTCTTTTGAAAGAACGTAAACTTCTGATTTAAATTTAGTGTGTGGAGTGATTGTTTTTGGCTTAGCAAGAACTTGTCCACGTTGGATGTCTTCACGAGAAACCCCACGAAGAAGTGCACCGATGTTGTCGCCAGCTTCTGCATAGTCAAGAAGCTTACGGAACATTTCAACACCTGTTACAGTTGTAGATTTTGGCTCTTCAGTGAAGCCGATGATGTCGATAACATCTCCAACTTTAACTACGCCGCGCTCTACACGTCCTGTAGCAACTGTTCCACGACCAGTGATTGAGAATACATCCTCAACTGGCATCATGAAAGGTTTTTCAGTGTCACGAGCTGGAGTTGGGATGTACTCGTCAACTGCGTTCATAAGTTCAACGATTTTTTCTTCCCAAGCTGCGTCACCTTCAAGAGCTTTTAAAGCAGAACCTTTGATTACTGGAATGTCATCGCCAGGGAAGTCGTATTCAGAAAGAAGGTCACGAACTTCCATTTCAACTAATTCAAGTAACTCTTCGTCGTCTACCATGTCACATTTGTTCATGAATACAACTAGGTAAGGAACACCTACTTGACGAGAAAGAAGGATGTGCTCACGAGTTTGTGGCATTGGACCGTCAGAAGCAGAAACAACTAAGATTCCGCCGTCCATTTGAGCAGCACCAGTGATCATGTTTTTAACATAGTCAGCATGTCCTGGGCAGTCAACGTGTGCATAGTGACGAGTTTCAGTTTCGTACTCAACGTGTGCAGTTGAGATTGTGATTCCGCGCTCGCGCTCTTCTGGAGCAGCATCGATCATGTCGTATGCCATTGCAGCACCTTTACCGCTACGTTTAGCTAATACAGTTGTAATAGCAGCTGTTAAAGTTGTTTTACCGTGGTCAACGTGTCCAATTGTACCGATATTGGCATGCGTTTTGGAACGGTCGAATTTTTCTTTACCCATTCTAAATTCCTCCTTAGAGTCATGATTAATTATATAGATTGCAGAAAATGAAACTTGTCCACTTTCTATTCATACATAAGTAGTTATACTTCAATAAAAGGTGAAAATCAATTATTCACCTTTATTTTTTTTGATAATTTCTTCAGAAATTGATTTTGGAACCTCTTCGTAATGATCAAAATGCATTGAGAATGTTCCGCGGCCTTGAGTATTTGAACGTAACGCAGTTGCGTAGCCAAACATCTCAGAAAGTGGAACCATTGCACGTACAACTTGAGCATTTCCGCGTGCTTCCATACCCTCTACTCGTCCGCGACGAGAAGTGATATCACCCATGATATCTCCCATGTACTCATCAGGGATTACAACTTCAACCTTCATAACAGGCTCAAGGATAACAGGGTTACACTTAGATACAGCGTTTTTAAGAGCCATTGATGCAGCAATCTTAAACGCCATTTCACTAGAGTCAACATCATGGTAAGAACCGTCAACCAATGAAGCTTTAACATCGATTAGAGGGTAACCGGCAAGAACACCATTTTTCATAGAGTCTTCTAGGCCAGCTCCAACAGCTGGGATGTATTCACGAGGAACTACACCACCGACGATTTTGTTGTGGAACTCAAAGCCTTTTCCTTCTTCGTTTGGTTCGAATTCGATCCAAACGTGTCCGAATTGACCGCGACCACCAGATTGACGTGCGAACTTACCTTCAACCTTTGCAGATCCGCGGAAAGTTTCACGATATGCAACCTGAGGAGCACCAACGTTAGCCTCTACTTTAAATTCACGTCTCATACGGTCAACAATGATATCAAGGTGAAGTTCACCCATACCAGAGATGATCGTTTGACCAGTTTCAGTATCAGTATGTGCTTTGAAAGTTGGATCTTCTTCAGAAAGCTTCGTCAACGCTGTAGACATTTTGTCTTGGTCAGCTTTTGATTTTGGCTCAACAGATAAAGAGATAACTGGTTCTGGGAAATCCATTGATTCCAAGATAACAAGACTCTTTTCATCACATAGAGTGTCACCAGTAGTAGTATCTTTAAGACCTACTGCAGCAGCGATGTCTCCAGCATATACAGTTGAGATTTCCTCACGAGAGTTAGCATGCATTTGCAGGATACGTCCTACACGCTCACGCTTGCCTTTCGTTGAGTTTTGTACGTAAGATCCAGAGTTAAGAACACCTGAATATACGCGGAAGAAAGTTAATTTCCCAACATAAGGGTCAGTCATAACTTTGAAAGCAAGAGCTGAGAATGGACCCTCATCGCTTGATTCACGAGTTACTTCTTCTTCTGTGTCAGGAGTGATACCTTTGATTGAAGGTACATCAAGTGGTGATGGCAGGTAATCAAGAACTGCGTCAAGCATTAACTGTACACCCTTGTTTTTAAATGCAGAACCACAGATAACTGGGTAGAACTCTACATTTACTGTACCTTTACGGATTCCAGCTTTCAATTCATCGATTGTAAGCTCTTCACCTTCAAGGTATTTCATCATAAGCTCTTCGTCAAGTTCCGCTACAGCTTCTACAAGCTTTCCGCGCCACTCTTCAGCAAGCTCTTTGTACTCATCAGGAATTTCTTTTGCTTCTGAACGAGTACCAAGGTCATCTTCATAGAAGTATGCTACGTTATCTACTAAGTCGATGATCCCTTCAAACTCATCTTCAGCACCGATTGGAAGCTGAATTGGATGAGCGTTTGCTTCAAGACGGTCATGCAATGTTTTTACAGAGTATAAGAAATCCGCACCGATTTTATCCATTTTGTTAACGAATACTACACGCGGTACTCCGTAAGTTGTTGCCTGGCGCCATACTGTTTCAGTTTGTGGCTCAACACCTGATTGTGCATCAAGTACTGCTACTGCACCATCAAGTACACGTAAAGAACGTTCAACTTCAACTGTGAAGTCTACGTGTCCCGGTGTATCGATGATGTTTACGCGATGACCCTTCCACTGAGCAGTTGTAGCAGCAGAAGTGATAGTGATACCACGTTCTTGCTCTTGCTCCATCCAGTCCATTTGAGAAGCACCTTCATGTGTTTCACCAATTTTATGGATACGTCCAGTGTAGAATAATACACGTTCAGTAGTAGTCGTTTTACCGGCATCGATGTGAGCCATGATGCCGATATTACGAGTTTTATCTAAGGAGAACTCTCTTGCCATTTGGTTTTTTCTCCTTCCTATTATAAGGATTATTATATTTTATTGTTAGAATCCTACCAGCGGTAGTGAGCGAATGCTTTGTTAGCTTCAGCCATTTTGTGAGTATCTTCACGTTTCTTAACTGATGAGCCAGTGTTGTTAGCTGCATCAAGAATCTCGTTAGCTAAACGCTCTTCCATCGTTTTTTCACCGCGAAGACGAGCGTAGTTTACTAACCAGCGAAGACCAAGAGTAGTACGGCGGTCAGGGCGAACTTCAACAGGAACTTGATAGTTTGCACCACCCACACGACGAGCTCTTACCTCAAGAACTGGCATGATGTTTTTAAGTGCTTGTTCAAACACTTCGATTGCTTCTTTACCTGAACGCTCTTTCACTAAGTCAAAAGCAGTGTAAAGAATAGTTTGTGCTTTACCTCTCTTACCGTCAACCATAATTCTGTTAATTAGACGAGTAACAAGCTTTGAGTTGTAAAGTGGATCTGGTAATACGTCTCTTTTTGTAACAGGACCTTTACGTGGCATGTTATATCCTCCCTTCATGCTATAATCTTAAGCTTTATATACTTAAGGCATTATTTTTTTGGTGCTTTTGGTCGTTTTGTACCGTATTTAGAGCGGCCTTGCATACGTTTGTCAACACCAGCAGTGTCTAATGCACCGCGTACGATGTGATAACGTACACCCGGTAAATCTTTTACACGTCCGCCGCGGATAAGTACAACACTATGCTCTTGCAGGTTGTGTCCGATACCAGGAATGTAGGCAGTTACCTCAATTCCGTTAGTTAAGCGAACACGAGCATATTTACGAAGAGCCGAGTTCGGTTTCTTCGGTGTCATTGTACCAACACGAGTACATACTCCGCGTTTTTGCGGTGATGAAGTGTTTGTTTGCTCTTTTTTGAAGCTGTTGTAACCTTTGTTTAACGCAGGAGAAGTTGATTTTTCAACTTTGCTTACGCGTCCCTTGCGCACTAATTGGTTAATAGTAGGCATGTTTATGTCCTCCCTTCTCGAAGTTTAATACCACACATCCAGGTGGTTCATATTTGGGCAAAAACAAAGTTTTTGCAGAGGATTTAAAACCCTTGGCAAAAACGGTTTTAATTGATAATAGCTACAGTTACTGCTCCTACTTCTATTCCGCAAGCTTTTCCAAGCTTTTTCATAGAGTCAACCATACTAAAGGGAATGTCCTTCTGTTTAGCAAGTTCAATAATCATTTGTATGATTCTTGAATCTGCGTCTTCAGCAATGATCAGTTCCTTTGCTTGATCAAGTTTTAGAGCCTTTACTGTTTGCTTCGTACCAACAATAATTTTATGTGCCTGCGATACTTTTTCATAAGACATAATAATATATCCTCCAAAGCAACAGGTTTTAATTAAGCACCTAGAACATACTAACATCGTAAGAGATGGATGTCAACTAGATCAATGAAACATTTTTCTAGAATCGTCCATCTCTTTTTCAGTTAGTTAATCTACAGTTACAGTTTCATCTTCCGGCTGTGTGCGCGGGATTGGGTTAACGCGTCTATAGCGCTGCATTCCAGTTCCGGCAGGCACAAGCTTACCGATGATAACATTTTCTTTCAAGCCGAGCAGTTCATCACGTTTGCCTTTAATCGCAGCATCAGTAAGGACACGAGTTGTTTCCTGGAATGATGCAGCCGATAAGAATGAATCTGTTTCAAGTGATGCTTTTGTAATACCAAGAAGGATCGGACGTCCTGTTGCAGGGCGTTTGCCGTCAAGCAATACCTTTTTGTTGGCATCCGTAAATTGGTGAACATCAAGCAATGTTCCAGGCAATACATCTGTATCTCCTGCATCCATTACTCTTACTTTGCGAAGCATTTGGCGAACCATTACTTCAACGTGTTTGTCTCCAATTTCTACCCCTTGCATACGGTATACTTTTTGAACTTCACGAAGCAGATATTCCTGAACAGAAGTGATGTCTGTTACTTTGAGCAATTCTTTAGGGTCAATTGAACCTTCTGTAAGTTCCTGACCGTGTTTAATTTGGTCGCCTTCAGCCACTTTAAGTCTAGCGTTGTAAGCAGCTGTGTAAGTGCGTGTTTCAACATCGCCTTTAATAACGATTTCCTGTTGTCTGTCACGAACTTCATTTATTTCCACTACTACCCCATCAATTTCAGAAATGGTTGCTTGACCTTTAGGATTTCTCGCTTCAAATAGTTCTTGAATACGAGGTAAACCTTGAGTGATGTCATCTCCGGCAACACCGCCTGTATGGAACGTACGCATTGTAAGCTGAGTTCCTGGTTCTCCGATAGATTGAGCAGCGATAATTCCGACTGCCTCTCCAACTTCAACCTCTGTACCTGTAGCCAAGTTGCGTCCGTAGCATTTTTTACATACACCATGACGGGTGTTACATGTAAATGCAGAACGGATCCATACTTCTTCAATACCTGTTTCAACAATCGCTAAAGCAAGGTCTTCTGTAATGAGATCATTTTCAGAAACGATGACTTCGCCAGTCTCCGGATGTTTAATTGTTTTGCGTGCATGACGTCCAATTAAACGCTCTTCTAAATGCTCGATTACTTCTGTGCCTTCTTTAATTGATTTCGTCAAGATGCCGCGGTCTGTTCCACAGTCTTCATCACGAATGATTACATCCTGTGCAACGTCAACGAGACGTCTTGTCAAATAACCTGAGTCAGCTGTTTTAAGGGCTGTATCGGCAAGTCCTTTACGCGCACCATGTGTTGAGATAAAGTACTCTAACACTGTTAAGCCCTCGCGGAAACTTGATTTGATTGGAAGTTCAATAATACGTCCAGCCGGGTTGGCCATCAGTCCGCGCATTCCGGCAAGCTGCGTAAAGTTAGATGCGTTACCACGGGCTCCTGAATCACTCATCATGAAGATCGGGTTGCGTTTATCAAGAGAAGCCATCAGTTTGCCCTGGATAACATCTTTAGACGCACTCCAGATGGAAATAACACGTTCATAGCGCTCTTCTTCTGTAATCAGACCGCGTTTGAATTGTTTAAGAACATTATCTACTTTAGCTTGAGCCTCTTTAAGGATCTCTTCTTTTTCGCGCAATACGATGATATCTGATACACCAACCGTAATACCGGCTTTTGTAGAGTATCTGAATCCAAGATCCTTCATGCGGTCAAGCATTTTAGATGTTTCAGTGATATGGAATTTCTTAAAGATTTCAGCAATGATTTTACCTAAGATCCCCTTCTTGAACGGAGGAATAATCTCTTGGCTTTGAATGAATTCTTTTACATTCACATTTGCATCAATAAAGAATTTTTCCGGTGTTTCATCTTCAATATTGCTCTTCGTCGGTTCATTCATATAAGGGAATGAAGGCGGCAGAATTTCATTGAAGATCAATTTTCCTACTGTTGTTACAAGAAGCTTTTTGCGCTGTTCGTCAGTGAATGATTCATTAGGCAGAGAACTCGCTTGAACAGCAATACGAGTATGCAGATGCACATATCCGTTTTGATATGCGATCAATGCTTCGTTCGTATCCTTGAAGACCATTCCTTCGCCGACAGCTTCTTCACGTTCTAATGTCAGGTAGTAGTTGCCTAATACCATATCCTGAGAAGGAGTAACAACAGGTTTTCCATCTTTAGGATTTAGAATGTTTTGAGCTGCAAGCATCAGAATGCGTGCTTCTGCTTGAGCTTCAGCAGATAAAGGTACGTGAACCGCCATTTGGTCACCGTCAAAGTCAGCGTTATATGCTGTACATACTAATGGGTGAAGACGAATTGCACGGCCTTCTACAAGCGTAGGCTCGAATGCCTGAATTCCCAGTCTGTGAAGTGTAGGTGCGCGGTTAAGCAGAACTGGATGCTCTCTGATAACTGCTTCTAATACATCCCAAACCTCAGGAGATACACGCTCTATTTTACGTTTAGCACTCTTAATGTTATGTGCTAAGCCTTTTTCTACTAGTTCTTTCATAACGAAAGGCTTGAATAATTCTAGAGCCATTTCTTTCGGCAATCCGCATTGATACATTTTCAGGTTCGGTCCTACAACGATAACGGAACGGCCAGAGTAGTCAACACGTTTACCAAGAAGGTTTTGACGGAAACGTCCTTGTTTTCCTTTCAGCATGTGTGAAAGGGATTTAAGAGGACGATTACCCGGTCCTGTAACAGGACGGCCGCGGCGGCCATTGTCAATCAAGGCATCAACAGCTTCCTGAAGCATGCGTTTTTCGTTCTGAACGATGATGCTAGGCGCACCAAGATCCAATAGACGTTTTAAACGGTTGTTGCGGTTGATTACACGGCGGTACAAATCATTTAAGTCAGAAGTCGCAAAGCGGCCTCCGTCTAATTGAACCATTGGACGAAGTTCAGGCGGGATGACCGGAAGCACATCAAGGATCATCCATGATGGCTCATTTCCTGAGTTGCGGAACGCTTCTAATACTTCTAAACGTTTGATTGCACGGGTTCTGCGCTGACCCTGTGATGTTTTAAGCTCTTCTTTAAGCTGATCAACTTCTTTGTCCAAGTCGATGTCAGAGAGAAGTTTTTTAATTGCTTCTGCACCCATTGCAGCCTGGAAAGTTGAGCTGTATTTATCACGGTATGCTCTATATTCTTTTTCAGAAAGCAGCTGTTTTTTCTCAAGCGGCGTGTCGCCTGTTTCTGTAACCACGTAAGAAGCGAAGTAAATCACTTCTTCTAGTGCACGCGGAGACATATCAAGGACTAAGCCCATGCGGCTAGGAATGCCTTTGAAATACCAAATGTGAGAAACAGGGGCAGCAAGTTCAATATGCCCCATACGCTCACGGCGAACCTTTGCACGAGTTACTTCAACTCCGCATCGATCACAGACTACACCTTTGTAGCGAACTCTTTTATATTTTCCGCAATGACATTCCCAGTCCTTTGTAGGACCGAAAATGCGCTCACAGAACAAACCGTCTTTTTCTGGTTTTAATGTACGATAGTTAATCGTTTCTGGTTTCTTAACTTCACCGAATGACCACGAGCGAATTTTATCAGGTGAAGCGAGACCGATGTTCATATACTCAAAGTTATTTACATCTAGCAAGGGGCCTACCTCCCTTTTCGTCTTCAGGTTTTACCCTTATTGCTTACTATTCTTTAGTAACTGCGTCTTTTTCTTTTTCCATGGCTGCTGATGAAAGATCATCCGGCTGATCATTCAAGGATAAACCTTCTGATTGCTGTCCTTCTTCATCATCTTCTAAGTCTCTCATTTCGATTTCTTTTTCGTCGCTTGAGAGAATCTTGACATCCATACCTAAGCTTTGAAGCTCTTTAATTAATACTTTGAATGATTCTGGAACCCCAGGCTCCGGAACATTTTCGCCTTTGACGATTGCTTCGTACGTTTTCACACGGCCAACAACATCATCCGACTTAACTGTGAGAATCTCTTGAAGAGTATAAGCTGCGCCATAAGCTTCAAGTGCCCATACTTCCATTTCCCCGAAACGCTGTCCGCCAAATTGGGCTTTACCGCCAAGAGGCTGCTGTGTAACAAGTGAGTAAGGACCTGTTGAACGTGCATGCAATTTATCATCAACCATGTGGGCAAGTTTAATCATGTACATGATACCTACTGATACACGGTTATCAAACGGTTCACCTGAACGGCCATCATAAAGAACTGTTTTAGCATCGCGTGCCATGCCAGCTTCTTCAAGAGTTGACCAAACATCTTCCTCGCGGGCACCATCAAATACTGGAGATGCAACGTGTAAACCAAGCTTGCGCGCTGCCATTCCAAGATGCAGTTCAAGCACCTGACCGATGTTCATACGAGATGGAACGCCCAGCGGATTTAACATGATATCCACCGGTGTGCCGTCTGGAAGATACGGCATATCTTCTTCAGGAAGAATTCTTGAGATAACACCTTTGTTTCCGTGACGTCCGGCCATTTTATCCCCTTCAGAAATTTTACGCTTCTGAACGATGTATGCACGGACTAACTGGTTAACTCCAGGTGGAAGTTCATCTCCGTCTTCACGGTTGAACACTTTAACATCCAGAACGATACCGCCGCCTCCGTGAGGAACACGAAGTGAAGTATCACGGACTTCCCTTGCTTTTTCACCAAAGATCGCATGAAGCAGGCGTTCTTCCGCAGTCAGTTCAGTTACCCCTTTTGGCGTAACCTTACCAACAAGCAGATCTCCGTCTTTTACTTCTGCACCGACACGGATAATACCGCGGTCGTCTAAGTTGCGAAGCGCATCTTCTCCAACATTCGGGATATCGCGTGTGATTTCTTCAGGTCCAAGCTTTGTATCACGTGATTCTGATTCATATTCTTCGATATGAATAGAAGTATAAACATCATCTTTTACAAGACGCTGACTCATGATGATGGCATCCTCATAGTTGTAGCCATCCCATGTCATGAAGGCAACCATAACGTTGCGTCCAAGTGCCAATTCGCCTTTTTCCATAGAAGGTCCATCTGCAAGGATTTCACCTTTAACAACTTCATCGCCGACACTTACAATCGGACGCTGGTTGTAGCAGGTACCTTGGTTAGAACGAATGAATTTAAGAAGGCTGTACTTATCTAAGTTGCCTTTTGTTTTCACGCCATCCACATCTTCGTAGCGTCGTACCCAGATGTTTTTAGCTTCTACTTTTTCAACTACTCCAGGGAACTTACAGATTACTGCAGCACCAGAGTCTTTGCCTGATACATACTCCATGCCTGTTCCGACAATCGGAGACTCAGGGTTCATAAGAGGTACTGCTTGTCGCTGCATGTTCGCTCCCATAAGGGCACGGTTGGAGTCATCATTTTCCAGGAACGGGATACATGCTGTTGCTGCAGAAACTACCTGTTTAGGAGATACATCCATGTAATCCATTCTGTCACGGGACATAACTGTGTTCTCACCGCGGAAACGGGAAACGATGTCCTCATCAATGAATGAACCATCATCTGCTAAACGAGCGTTTGCTTGGGCAACTACATAATTATCCTCTTCATCTGCTGTTAAGTAATCGATGCGGGAAGTTACTTTCCCTGTTTCAGGATCCACGCGGCGATACGGCGTTTCAATGAAACCAAAGCGATTGACTTTAGCATATGAAGACAGAGAGTTGATCAAACCGATGTTTGGTCCCTCAGGAGTTTCGATCGGACACATGCGGCCATAGTGAGAGTAATGAACGTCACGCACTTCAAATCCAGCACGTTCACGTGTTAAACCACCAGGTCCAAGTGCAGACAGACGGCGTTTATGAGTTAATTCAGCAAGCGGATTCGTCTGATCCATGAACTGCGATAACTGAGAGCTTCCGAAGAACTCTTTAATTGACGCAATAACAGGACGAATGTTAATCAGCTGCTGAGGTGTAATTGTATTTGTATCTTGAATGGACATTCTCTCGCGTACAACACGCTCCATACGTGAAAGACCGATTCTGAATTGATTTTGAAGAAGCTCCCCTACAGAACGCAGACGACGGTTTCCTAAATGGTCGATATCATCTGTGTCTCCTACTCCATGAAGCAAGTTAAAGAAATAACTAATGGAAGACAGGATGTCAGCAGGCGTAATATTTTTAACGTTCTCTTCAACATAAGCGTTGCTGATTACGTTAATGACTTTTTCACCTTCTGAATCGATAGGAGCATAGATTTTAATTGATTGAAGCGTCACATCTTCTTCAACAACTCCGCCTGATGGCGTTATTTTTCTGAAGCCTACTCCACTCTCTAAATTAGGAATGATTCGGTCAAGTGTGCGTCTATCAATTAAAGTATCTTTTTCTGCAATAATTTCACCAGTTTCAGGGTCTACCAGTGTTTCCGCAAGACGCTGGTTGAAAAGGCGATTTTTAATATGAAGCTTTTTATTGATCTTGTAGCGTCCTACACTTGCAAGATCGTAGCGTTTTGGATCAAAAAATCTTGAATCAAGCAAGCTCTTCGCATTATCCACTGTTGGAGGCTCACCAGGGCGCAGACGCTCATAGATTTCAAGAAGAGCTTTTTCTGTGCTTTCTGTATTGTCCTTATCAAGTGTGTTGCGAAGGTATTCATTTTCACCGAAAAGATCGGTGATTTCTTGATCAGAGCCAAACCCTAGTGCGCGCAAAAGAACCGTTACCGGCAATTTCCGAGTGCGATCAATACGCACATATGCAACATCTTTAGCATCTGTTTCGTACTCTAACCAAGCGCCACGGTTTGGAATGACAGTTGCAGTAAAGCCTTTTTTACCATTTTTATCGACTTTTCCGCTGTAATAAACACTTGGTGAACGTACGAGCTGTGATACGATAACACGCTCAGCACCGTTAATCACAAATGTACCTGTTTCAGTCATCAATGGGAAATCACCCATGAAAACATCCTGATCTTTTACTTCACCAGTTTCCTTGTTAATTAAACGCACCTTCACACGAAGCGGTGCAGAATAGGTAACATCGCGCTCTTTAGATTCCTCTACTGAATATTTAGGATCACCTAAACTATAATCAATAAATTCTAGCGAGAGGTTACCAGTGAAGTCTTCGATAGGAGATATGTCCTGGAACATTTCTCTAAGACCCTCATCAAGAAACCACTGATAGGAAGAGGTTTGAATCTCAATAAGATTTGGTAATTCTAACACTTCACTAATACGTGCATAACTTCTGCGTTGGCGGTGTCGTCCATACTGAACTAGTTGACCTGTCAACTGCTTCACCCCTCAAATCAAGCGTAATATAACTTGTAATATGTACTCGTAAATCAATCTATTAACCACCAATACACATACAAGGAGAAAACAAAAATAAAAAGGTCTCTATAAATTAGAAAACCACTTTTGTAAAACGTACTATTGATTTTATAAGTTTTTCCATCTGTCCTATATTTATACATTTATCTCAAAAAATAGAGACTTATGGAATATATATATTGGCATTTTATAATATTAACATAGCGAAAAATACGAGTCAATCTTTTTCTGCTCTGATAATAAAGTAGCCTTTATCCTTTTTGACTGTAACAACCTCTTTAAACATCTCACCCAATTTAGCAATAGCCGAAGGGGCTCCTTGCTTTTTCTGAATGACAATCCATAATTCTCCGCCCGGCAAAAGAGATTCAAAGCTTTTTTCAAAAATCTCGTGAACAACCTTTTTTCCTGCACGGATAGGTGGATTGGTTAAGACAGCCGCATACTTTTTCGAAGGATCAACATTTTCAAAAAGATTGCTTGCGATAATACGGACATTTTTCACACCGTTTGCTTCTGCATTTACTTTCGCAAGTTCTACCGCTCTCTCATTAACATCGATCATATCAACTGTGAGATCCTTGAATTCTTTAGCAAGCGAAATTCCAATTGGTCCGTATCCGCAGCCAACGTCTAACATGTCGCCTTTTTGTTCAGGTTTTGTAAATGTTTCAATCAGCAGTCTTGAACCGAAGTCGACTTCATTTTTTGAAAAAACGCCGCGATCACTTTGAAAATGAAAGGAATTCCCTCTTAAAGTAAACGTCCATGATTTACGGTTACTCTCAGCCTCTGGCTGTTGTGAATAATAATGATTTGTCATCTTTTTCCCTCCATGTTAAAGGAGTATAGCAAATCATGGTATTTTTCATACCTAGTATCTGCAAAAAATCAATTTCATGTCAAACGTGAAAAAAAAGCTCGCTATATGAATTAAGCGAGCTTTGTCTTTTTGGAATTACTTAACTTCTACAGAAGCGCCAACTTCTTCAAGTTTGCCTTTGATTTCTTCAGCTTCTTCTTTAGCGATTCCTTCTTTAACAGCTTTAGGAGTGTTGTCAACTAATTCTTTAGCTTCTTTCAAGCCAAGACCAGTGATTTCACGTACTACTTTGATAACTTTGATTTTTTGAGCACCAGCGCTAGCAAGTACTACATCAAATTCAGTTTGCTCAGCAGCAGCTTCGCCACCAGCAGCGCCACCAGCCATTGCTACAGGAGCAGCTGCAGTTACGCCAAATTCTTCTTCGATTGCTTTAACTAAGTCGTTTAATTCTAAAACAGTCATTTCTTTAACTGCTTCAATGATTTGTTCTTTAGTCATTGTATATTTCCTCCTTATAAACCTATTAGTTTTTTGTTTTGGTACAGGTCAAACAGATTAAGCGCCTTGCTCTTCTTTTTGTTCTGCAACTGCTTTAGTAGCAAGTGCAAGATTGCGGATTGGAGCTTGAAGAACGCTAAGCAACATAGAAAGTAAGCCTTCACGTGACGGAAGATCAGCAAGAGCTTTAATTTGTTCTACAGTTGCGATGTTTCCTTCGATTACACCTGCTTTGATTTCTAACGCGTCATGCTTTTTAGCAAAATCGTTAAGAATCTTAGCTGGAGCAACTACGTCTTCATTACTGAATGCAATTGCATTAGGACCTGTTAGGGCGTCATTAAGACCAGTAAGTTCAACATTTTCAACTGCACGGCGAGTCATTGTGTTTTTGTAAACTTTGAACTCGATGCCAGCTTCACGAAGAGTTTTACGAAGTTCAGTAACTTCTGCTACTGTTAAACCGCGGTAGTCAACAACGATTGTTGTTTTGCTGTCGCGAAATTTAGCAGTAATGTCATCTACGATGGATTTTTTTGTTTCGATAGCGCTGCTCATTGATACACCTCCTGTAAGAATCAAAGTCCCACACTTATACCGATCGGTGTTTTCTCTTAAAACAAGAAATGCCTCCACGTTAGACATGGAGGCAGTATATATACAAGCGATCTAATAATTCTAGTTCACATATATACACCTCGGCAGGAAATTAAGCTTATGCAAGCACCTACTGTCTACGGTATAAATGAAGTTAATTTGTTAAACAACATTTTTGATTATATATAAAGTTGACCCTTATGTCAACTATTATTTAACGCCGAAACTTGATGAATCAACTTTAACGCCAGGTCCCATAGTAGAAGCAACAGCTACGTTCTTCATGTATGTGCCTTTTGCAGCAGCAGGTTTTGCTTTTAATAACGTTTCGAAGATTGTAGTGAAGTTTTCAACTAGCTTGCTGTCTTCGAAAGATACTTTACCGATTGGCACGTGGATGTTACCAGCTTTGTCAACACGGTATTCAACTTTACCAGCTTTGATTTCTTTAACTGCTTTTTCAACGTCAAATGAAACAGTGCCAGTTTTAGGGTTTGGCATTAAGCCTTTTGGTCCAAGTACGCGGCCGAGCTTACCAACTTCACCCATCATGTCAGGAGTAGCTACGATTACATCGAAGTCAAACCATCCTTGTTGGATTTTAGCGATATAGTCAGCATCGCCTACGAAATCAGCTCCAGCAGCTTCTGCTTCTTTCGCTTTTTCACCTTTAGCAAATACTAAAACGCGTTGAGTTTTACCTGTTCCGTTTGGAAGAACAACTGCTCCGCGGATTTGCTGATCGTTTTTACGTGGATCAACGCCTAAACGGAATGCAACTTCAACTGTTGCATCAAATTTAGCTGTGTTTGTTTTCTTTACAAGTTCAATTGCTTCTTGAACTCCGTAAGCTTGAGTACGGTCTACTAATTTAGCAGCTTCTACGTACTTTTTACCTCTTTTAGCCATTTTAAATTTCCTCCTTAGTGGTTTTAGCGGAATAACCTCCCACGAATAAAGGTTGCGAACTTGTTAAAAGCAAACTCGCAACCCCTAAAACAAAACAACAATTAGTCTTCGATGACGATACCCATGCTGCGCGCAGTACCTTCAACCATACGCATAGCTGATTCAACATTAGCTGCATTTAAGTCAGGCATTTTTGTTTCAGCGATTTCACGTACTTTATCACGCTTAACTGTTGCTACTTTATTACGGTTAGGTTCACCTGAACCTGACTCGATACCAGCTGCTTTCTTAAGCAATACTGCAGCAGGCGGAGTTTTTGTAATAAATGTAAATGAACGGTCTTCAAATACCGTAATTTCAACAGGAATGATAAGTCCAGCCTGATCAGCTGTACGAGCGTTAAACTCCTTACAGAATCCCATGATGTTAACACCAGCTTGACCTAATGCAGGACCAACCGGCGGCGCTGGATTTGCTTTTCCAGCAGGAATTTGCAATTTAACCATTTTAATTACTTTTTTAGCCACGAGACACACCTCCTTAAGTCCGTGATGTGGTAATAGGGTAATACCCTCCCACTCATGTCGTTCATTCTTTATATGAATGATAGAAATTAATCAAGTTTTATGTCCCGCAAAGCGAGACATACTGACTTATGAAATATTATCACTTTTCTTTTGTGAATTCAAGTTTTTTCTTATAATTTATCAACTTGTGAAAATTCCAGCTCAACCGGTGTTTCGCGGCCGAACATATTCACAAGCACCTTCACTTTGCTCTTATCTTTATCAATCTCTTCAATTGATCCGGTAAAGTTAGCAAAAGGTCCGTCTATTACTTTTACAGTCTCTTTCAAATCGAAATCAAGTTCAACTCTCTTTTCTTCCATTCCCATATGCTTAAGGATCGTTACAACTTCTTCCGGAAGGAGCGCTGTTGGCTTTGAACCTGATCCAGCTGAACCTACAAATCCTGTTACACCAGGTGTATTCCGGACTACGTACCATGAATCATCTGTCATGACGATTTCTACTAGGACATAACCTGGGAATACCTTTTTCTTTGTTACTTTCTTTTTGCCGTTTTTATAATCTGTTTCTTCCTCTTCCGGAACGATTACACGGAAGATTTTATCTTGCATGCCCATTGATTCTACACGCTTTTCAAGATTCGCCTTTACCTTATTCTCATAACCGGAATAAGTGTGGACTACATACCAATTTTTCTCCATCTTTTATAGGACGATTTGTCCATTCCCTCCCTGCTTTTTAAATCTTATATTTTGAATCTGCTGTTCTTATTTCTTTGGCTGACTCTTTTGAAGACAATGAAAAAACCCGTCGAACGGGTTTTTGGGGAAATATAATATTCTCTATTATAGCACGATTTTATATCTATTATTCAAAAAATAAAATGAAATTGAAGATCCCAGTTTATTTTTTAAGACACTAGACGAATTAACGATGAAATTCCCAAATCAATAATGGCGAAAAAGACTACAGCAAAAGCGACAGTTGCAATAACTATAATCGTATAGCGTGTCAATTCTTTGCCTTTTGGCCAGCTGACCTTTTTCATTTCACGGGATACATCTTTGAAAAAATTAACAATACGCTGCATTTACATTACCTCCAAGAGAATTCAGAAAGCCTGTCATAGAAATAAAGAATCATGAGATGATTACTACTTTGTTTCACGGTGGTCCGTATGTGCGTTACAAGCTTTGCAAAATTTCTTGAATTCTAAACGCTCTTCGGAGCTTGACGTGTTTTTCATGGTTGTGTAGTTTCTGCTTCCACAGTCTGTGCAAGCCAATGTAACTTTCTTACGCATTTATGGCACCTTCCGCTAGTCCTTCATTTTTTCTTTAAAAATGTAACACACGCAAGGTTCTTCGTCAATCACACCTAACATGTTTTACATAATTTTTACATGTTGATTTCACGAAGCTCTAGATATCTTTCAAGCTTTCTCTTCACCCGCTGAAGGGCGTTATCTATTGATTTGACGTGGCGGTTGAGCTCTTCAGAAATTTCCTGATAGGATCTGCCGTCCAGATAGAGAACAAGCACTTTCCGTTCCAGGTCGCTCAGAAGCTCTCCCATTTTCAATTCAATATCGTCAAATTCTTCCTGATTTATAATCAGTTCTTCCGGGTCCATGACTTTCGCCCCTGAAATGACATCCATCAGTGTCCGGTCTGATTCTTCATCGTAAATCGGCTTGTCCAGTGAAACATAAGAGTTAAGAGGAATATGTTTTTGACGGGTTGCGGTTTTAATAGCGGTAATGATTTGGCGCGTGATGCACAGTTCTGCAAAAGCTTTGAAAGAAGTAAGCTTGTCCTCTCTGAAATCACGGATAGATTTATACAAACCGATCATACCTTCTTGAATAATATCTTCTCTGTCAGCGCCTATCAGGAAATAGGACCTTGCCTTCGCTCTAACAAAATTACGGTATTTGGTTATTAAATAATCAAGAGCATCGCTGTCTCCATTATGAACAAGCTCCACAACCTGTTCATCCAAAAGAGCATGAAAGTCTTCCTTGCTGAGTCTACCCGTGCTGAAATGTGTGTTCATGCCGATCCCCCCGACCGCACAATAGATAGAAATATTATACAGTATGATTTTTGAAAGCGTCAACAGGCTATAAATCGCCCCTGCGCCATTTTTCAAACATTTTCAGGACATCATCTGTTATAGGAATCTTTGATTGAGGACTGTTCACTTTGATTTTCTCTACTCTTTTTTGAATTCTTTTTTCAATGGCTTCCACTTCATTTAAAAGTTCTCTTGCCGATTTTCTGAGAGCTCCCTGGCCAAAAATGGCCCATTGCTCTGTGAAATCGGAAGTTGCCACGTGAATCTGTGTCTTAATATTGTTCAGTGAAATCGCAAGTTTTTCAATGCGTTCATCTGCCGTTTCATTTTCCCGGGTATAAATTACTTCGACACGGTGGTTTTTTTGTTTCTTTTCAATACCCTTCACTTGATGAGCATCGAATATGACGATTACCCGGTAACCGGTGTAAGCTTGATACTCTGCCATTTTCTGAATAAGCAGCTCTCTTGCTTCTGAGAGATTCTCTTTTTTTAATGATTGAAGATTCGCCCAAGCACCGATGATGTTATATCCGTCAACAAGAAGGATATCCATTACCTTATTCTCCTAAAGGGTGACGCTTTCTAAAGACCTCATACATCAGCAGACTTGCTGCCACTGAGGCATTGAGCGAAGTGACCCGGCCAGCCATCGGCAAGTTGACCAGAAAATCGCATTTTTCTTTAACCAGTCTTCCCATTCCTTTACCTTCACTGCCTATAACTAATCCAAGAGGCATTTTTCCGTCCATAGAACGGTAATCATCTGACCCTTTAGCATCTGTGCCAACAATCCAGACGCCCCGTTCCTTTAATTCCTCAATGGTTCTTGCCATATTTGTCACTCTTGCTACAGGGATATATTCAATTGCGCCAGTAGAAGACTTCGCAACTGTAGCCGTCAGACCAACTGCTCTTCTTTTAGGAATGATGATGCCGTGCGCACCTGTTGCATCTGCTGTTCTCATAATAGAACCAAGGTTATGAGGGTCTTCAATTTCATCTAAAAGAAGAATAAATGGAGCTTCATTTTTATCTTCAGCCGCCTTTAGGATATCATCTACCTCTGAGTATTCATACGCTGCTACCTGAGCAACGACACCTTGATGATTTCCTTCAACCATTTGATCAATTTTCTTTTTAGGAACAGACTGAATGGAAATTCCCTTTTCTTTTGCAAGCACCATTATTTGCTGGGCTTGTCCCTTGACGGAGTTTTCCGCCATCCAGATTTTATACACATTTCTTGTCGATTTTAATGCTTCAATGACGGTGTTGCGGCCAATAATATATTCTTCTGACATTCCTATTTCCTCCCTTCGTTCTGAATCAATTCAAATGACGACTGAATGATTTCTGCTAGACGGTCTGCATTTTTTTCAAGATGCAGGTAGCCGATTAATGCTTCAAATGCTGTACTGTAGCGGTAGGTTTGAACATCTGTGTTCTTTGGAACCGTGCCTGATTTTGCATTTCGGCCGCGGCGTATGATCGCCATTTCTTCTTCAGAAAAATAATCTGCTTTTGACAATTCATGAAGAATTGTTGCCTGCGCCTTGGCTGAAACATATTTTGTTGCTAATTTATGCAGCTGATTTGGACGGACGTTGCCTTTAGAAAGCAGGTGATGCCTTACGTAGACTTCATAAATAGCATCACCTATATAGGCAAGAGCCAGGCTGTTCACTTGTTTTGGGTTCGGAATATCTTCTAAGTGAAGCATGCTTACCCTCTTTTCCATCTCGTGCCTTGAGGCGTATCTTCTAAAATGATATTCATACCCTTCAGCTGATCCCGGATTTCATCTGACAGCTGGAAGTTACGGTCTTTTCTGGCTTGAATGCGCTTTTCAATCAATTCTTCAATTTCCGCATCCAAAAGTTCTTTATTTCCAAACTGAAGGCCAAGTACAGCTCCAAGCTCATCAAATGCATCAGTGAAAGCAGCAATTACTTCTTTTGAAGTATTCTTTTCCTGCAAATAGTAGTTGGCTTGCTTTGACAATTCAAACATAACTGAAATGGCGTTGGCTGTGTTGAAATCATCATCCATAGCTTCTACAAAAACCGCGCGCTGTTCAGAGATAATGTTCAGCCACTTTTCATTATCATCGGTTAAGTCAGTGCTGCTTTGTGCACGGTGCAGCAGATTTTCGTAAGATGTACGAAGGCGGTCTAATGCATTTTTAGTGCTCTCAAGCAAATCAACGGAATAATTAATCGGATGACGGTAGTGAACGGACAGCATGAACAATCTAAGAACCTGGGCATCATGTTCTTTCAGGATGTCATGAACCAATACAAAGTTGCCTAGTGACTTCGACATTTTTTCGTTGTTAATATTAATATACCCATTATGCAGCCAGTAGTTAGCAAACGGTTTTTCTGTCAGGGCTTCAGATTGTGCAATTTCATTCTCATGGTGAGGGAATGTTAAGTCCTGTCCCCCTGCATGGATATCGATTGTATCTCCGAAATGATCATGGACCATAGCGGAGCACTCAATATGCCAGCCGGGTCTTCCTTCTCCCCATGGACTTTCCCAAGAAATCTCGCCCTCTTTTGCCGCTTTCCAAAGCGCGAAATCAAGTGAATCCTGCTTCTTCTCTCCTGCATCGATTCTGGCACCAACTCGTAGTTCATCAATGGACTGATGAGAGAGCTTTCCGTAATCTTTAAAAACTCTTGTTCTATAATACACATCCCCATCTGCTTCATAAGCAAACCCTTTTTCAATTAAAGCTGAAATAAAGTCGATAATAATATCCATGCTTTCAGTCACACGCGGATGAGCTGTTGCACGGTCGCAGCCAAGAGCCGTGACATCTTCAAAATAGGCTTCAATAAAACGGTCCGCAATTGTCTGAACATCTTCTCCAAGCTCATTTGCAGCCTTTATCAGCTTATCATCTACATCTGTAAAGTTTGATACATAAGTGACATCGTATCCTCTATACTCCAAATATTTCCGGACAGTATCATAGACAATGGCAGGACGGGCATTTCCTATATGGATATAGTTATAAACGGTCGGTCCGCACACATACATTTTGACCTTTCCTTCTTCAAGCGGCTTAAATGTTTCCTTTTGTCTGGTTAGCGTATTGTATAACTTGATGGTCATCTTGACTCTTCCCTTCTTTCAAATGTGCAAGTTCTTGTCTCAAATGCAGCATTTCTGCTTCCAGTTCTTTGAACCTGTCTGCGACTGGATCAGGAAGATTGCAGTGATCAAGATCATTTTTGATTCTCTTCCCATTTTGTATCACGACCTTGCCTGGTATTCCTACAACAGTGGAATGATCAGGCACATCACGGAGCACAACCGAACCCGCACCAATCTTAGAATAAGCACCGACTGTAATGGATCCCAGTACTTTCGCACCTGTAGCAATCAAAGCGTTATCCAGAATGGTCGGATGCCTCTTTCCTTTTTCTTTCCCGGTTCCGCCTAAAGTTACCCCTTGGAAGACTGTTACGTTATTACCGATTTCACACGTTTCACCAATCACAACACCCATACCGTGGTCTATAAAAAAGCGCCTCCCGATTTTCGCGCCTGGATGGATTTCGATTCCTGTAAAAAAGCGGCTCACTTGAGAAATGACTCTTGCAATGAAGAACAGATTCCGTCTAAAAAAAGCATGTGCCAGCCGGTGCGCCCAAATTGCATGAAGCCCGGAATAAGTAAGAATGACTTCTAAATAAGACCTTGCAGCCGGATCCTGTTCGAAAACAACCTCGATATCTTCTTTCAGCATTTTGAACATTCTATTCCCCCCCAAACATTCCCCATGATTTTTAATTGAAACTAAAAAAGCGCCTCTGCCTAATAGACAGAGACGCTTTAAATGCGCGGTTCCACTCTGTTTAAACAAGCAAAAAATTGCCTGCTTCAACTTTAGGCTCCTGTAACGGTGAGCACTCCGCTTTTATTTAATGCGTCAGACTGGCTGATGGTTCAATAAAAGACTCAAAGGTGCATTTCGAGAATGATTTCGCATAAACCTCTTTCAGCCGGGGAGGTTCTCTCTATCATGGAAACGGACTCTCTACTTCTCCTTATCAACGCGTTTAAATGTATTAATCATACTATATTACATTTTCAGAAAAAAGTTAACTGTTCGCACTTTTTAATCGGGTTAAAATTGTTTCTTTTCCGAGCAGCTCGATTGCCTGAGGCAGATCGGGACCATGAGTTTGTCCAGTTGTTGCAACACGGATTGGCATAAACAGATTCTTTCCTTTATGCCCGGTAGACTTCTGAACAGCTTTCGTAGCAGCTTTAATTTGATCAGCCGTAAAGGACTCAAGTTTCTCAATTTCCTCTGCAAATGCTGTAAGCACCTCTGGAACCTGTTCCTCTTCAAGAACATTTCGCGCTTCGCGATTATAAGTAATTTCTTCTTTAAAGAAAAGCTCAGTCAGCTCAACAATTTCTGCACCGTAACTCATTTTGTCCTGATGAAGGCCGATTAATTTCTGCGCCCAGCCCAGTTCTTCTGCTGAAGCAGCTTCTGATACTTTTCCAGCTTTGATCAAATGAGGAAGAGACAGCTCAACCAGCTGATCTAATTCTAGCTGTTTGACATATTGATTGTTCAGCCACATTAACTTCTGTGTATCAAAAACAGCCGGTGATTTCGATAGTCGACTCGGATCGAATATTTCGATGAACTGCTCTTTGCTGAAGATTTCTTCCTCGCCGCCCGGAGACCATCCTAGCATGCCGATAAAGTTAAAGAGCGCCTGCGGTAAATAGCCCAGTTCTTTATATTGTTCAATAAATTGAATAATTGATTCATCGCGTTTGCTTAATTTTTTGCGGTTTTCATTGACGATCAGTGTCATGTGGCCGAATATAGGTGCTTCCCAGCCTAATGCATTGAAAATCATAATTTGCTTCGGGGTATTTGAAATGTGGTCTTCCCCGCGAAGAACATGAGTCATTTTCATTAAATAATCATCTACTGCTACAGCGAAGTTATAAGTTGGCGTTCCGTCTTTTTTTACAATGACATAGTCGCCGATTCCATCAGTTTCGAATGAGATTTCATCTTTCACGATATCGTTAAATGTAATGACCTCTCCCTTTGGAACTCGGAAACGAATGCTTGGTTTTCTTCCTTCATCCTCAAGCTTTTGCTGCTCTTCTGGTGTTAAATGTGCGCATTTTCCAGAATATTGAGGAGTTTCGCCGCGGGCACTTTGCTCTTCCCGCTCCTGCTCAAGCTCTTCTTCTGTACAATAGCATTTATACGCCTTTCCGGCAGAAAGAAGTTCATCATAATATTTTTTATAAAGATCATTGCGCTCTGACTGTCTGTATGGACCGTATTCACCGTCTGTATCGATGCTTTCATCCCAGTCAATGCCGAGCCATTTCAAATATTTAAGCTGGCTTTCTTCACCGCCTTCAATATTTCTCTTCTTATCCGTGTCTTCAATTCGGATAATAAACTTGCCGCCTGTATTTCTCGCATATAAATAATTAAAAAGGGCTGTTCGGGCATTCCCGATATGTAAATGTCCAGTCGGACTTGGAGCGTATCGCACTCTTACTTCATTTGTCATGGTTGTACCTCCGATAATCTTTAACGTCCGTTTCATTTTATCACTAAAGTCACTCTGTTCAAAAGATGATCCGTGATTATTTTTTCTGAATGAGAACCGTTGCCTGTGAAGCTATTCCTTCTCCTCTGCCCGTAAAACCAAGCTGTTCGGTCGTTGTTGCTTTTACATTCACTTGATTGACATCAGCCTCAAGCAACTCAGCAATTCTTTCTCTCATTTGATCAATATATGGAGCCATCTTAGGCTTCTGAGCAATGACAGTACAATCAATATTTCCAAGCGTATATCCTTTTTCTTTTACGAGCTGCCAAACATGCTGCAGCAATTTTGCGGAATCTGCATCTTTAAATTCAGGATCGGTATCCGGAAAATGCTTGCCGATATCACCGGCAGCAATAGCACCAAGGCATGCATCAGCTACTGTGTGAAGCAAAACATCTGCATCCGAATGGCCCAGCAGTCCTTTTTCATATGGAATCTCGATTCCTCCGAGGATGAGCGGGCGGCCTTCTACGAGCTGGTGCACATCAAATCCCTGTCCAATTCTCAACATTACGTTTCCCCTCTTTCACTTTCTAAGATGGCTTTTGCAAGCAGCAGATCATCTGGTGTCGTTAGTTTTATATTTGTATAGTCGCCCTCGATCACTTGAACTTTCCTTCCGCTTCTTTCAATCAAACTCGCGTCATCGGTTCCCAAGAACCCAGACTGCAGCGCTTCCTCGTGGGCAGTGAGGATATCTGAAAGACGAAAAGCTTGTGGGGTCTGTACGGCCCACAAGCTAGAACGTTCAACTGTTTCAATCACTTCGCTGTTTAGAACACGTTTAATGGTGTCCTTTACAGGGACTGCAACCGTTGCAGCTCCATCTTCACTTGCTGCTTTAACTAGTTTTGTCATCATGTTTTTCTTGATGAATGGACGTGCACCGTCATGGACAAGAACAATCTCGGAAGATGCTGCCTTGAGACCATTATACACGCTGTGCTGCCTCTCACTGCCCCCGCTGATCAAACCTTTAATCTTACTGATTTCGTATTGGTCAGCCATGGCGGCAAAAATATCTCTTTCGTTCGGATTTACAACTAAGAGAATGCCTGTACATTGTGGATCATATTCAAAAACTTTCAATGTATGAACAATGACAGGTATTCCATCAAGCTCAATGAATTGCTTGTTCTTCCCTGCATTCATTCGCTTTCCTTGTCCTGCAGCAGGAATGACTACTTCATACTTCATTCGTTTACTCCCCTACAATGCTTTTTCCAGCAGCTTGGGTTTAGCAAAAATCATTCTTCCGGCAGATGTCTGCAGCACACTAGTAACAATAACATCAATGTGCTTGCCTATATAATCTCTTCCATCTTCAACAACAATCATCGTGCCGTCATCTAAATAGGCGACGCCCTGATTATGTTCTTTTCCATCTTTAATGACTTGTACTTTCATTTCTTCCCCAGGCAATACAACCGGCTTCACAGCGTTTGCTAAGTCATTGATATTTAATACTGCTACACCCTGAAGCTCACATACTTTGTTTAAGTTAAAATCGTTTGTTACCACGACGCCTGATGTAAGCTTGGCCAGTTTTACGAGTTTGCTGTCAACCTCTTGTATTTCATCAAAGTCGCCCTCATAAATCTCTACTTTAATGGACAGCTCCTTTTGAATGCGGTTCAAGATATCAAGTCCGCGTCTTCCGCGATTTCGTTTTAATGCATCAGAGGAATCGGCAATGTGCTGCAGTTCTTCAAGTACAAATTGAGGAATCACAATTGTGCCTTCTAAAAATCCCGTCTGGCAGATATCTGCAATTCTGCCGTCGATAATTACGCTTGTATCCAAAATTTTAAGCTTTTTGTCTTCTGTTTCTGTTTCTTCCTCGCCAGCGCCTTTTTTCTTTCCGATTTTGCCGGAAATAGAGAAAAGATTGATTAACTCATCTTTCCGCTTGAATCCGACCTGAAAACCAAGGTACCCAAGCAAAAGTGTAAGAAAGATCGGAATAATCGTACTGAACACTTGATATTGGATGTCTTTAAACGGAATAACATTTACGATAAGAAAGGCAATTATAAGTCCGACAATCAATCCTAAACTACCAAATAGAACATCCGTTACAGGTGCCTTTACCAGTGATTCTTCTAAGAGCTTTACCCAGTTAATTACATAATCGACAAGCCAGAACGTTGCTATATAGAATAATATTGCTCCTAAAATGGCTAATGCATATGGTGAATTAATAAAAGGTATGTCTTGTAGATTTAACAATCTCATTAGCTCCGGCATAAAGAAAATGCCTAGAGTTCCTCCAAGAAACAGGAAAAAGATCTGCACAATACGCTTTAACATACCTCCACCTCCTTTTTATCTATTATAATCACTTTAATTCAATTAAAACGCCAAAGATATGAAATTCAAAAGCTGTAAACAGATTGAAATGTTAGAACAGATTATACCTTTTCCCAAAAAAGAAAAACAAGAATAATATAACCTAAATCTGCCGGATTAAAACGTTCAAACAAAAAGTTTCATAAAAAGTTCGCTATATTTGACGATCAATCAGCAGTTGCTCCTGCAGCCTGCGCAGACCTTCTTTAATTTTTTTCGCCCGAACTTCGCCAATTCCATCAACCTCATCCAACTGTTCTACGGTTGCACGCGTAATAAGTTTCAGATTTGTAAATTTGTTCACTAAATTTTCAATTATTACAGGCGGAAGGCGAGGAATCTTTTTAAGAACTCTGTAGCCCCGGGGCATAACTAAATCCTCAAGATTGGTAAAATGTGCTGAATATCCAAGAAGCCTCAGCAGGACCATGTCATCTAAGAGCTCTGTATTTGTGAGAACCTGAAATTGATCGAGAACATATTTAGGATCAAGTGTTTTATCAAAACAATAATCTTTAATGACAAGCGCTGCTTCCTCTTCTATATCTGACAGCAATTCGTTCAGCTGTAAACGGATCAGGTGCCCTTCCGTTCCAAGTTCATTAATATAATTTAGGATTTCATTTTTTATTCTAAGAACCATTTCAATCCGGTGAATCACCTGCAGCAATTCATCAAATGTTACAAGTTCTTCAAATTCCAGTGCTCCAAGATTTATGATTGACTGATCAAGAACGGTGCGGTATTTCTCAAGCGTCTGAATGGCCTGGTTTGCCTTCGTTAAGATTACCCCGATGTCTCTCAGTGCATAACGAAGCTCTCCGTAATAAAGAGTAATAACATTTCTTCTTTGTGAAATGGCTACTACCAGATTGCCTGTCTGCTTCGCCACTCTCTCTGCCGTACGGTGACGCATACCTGTTTCGATTGACCCTATAAAAGCATTTGGAACAAGCTGAGCATTTGCATATAATATTTTATTGCCCGAATCGCTCAGGATAATAGCTCCGTCCATTTTAGCCAGTTCATAAAGATGAGCCGGGGAAAATGCAGAGTTTAAGTAAAATCCTCCATCTACCAGCTCTTTTACTTTATCACTGAAGCCGACCACAATCAGACCTCCGGTTTTCGCCCGCAATACATTTTCAATTCCAGCTCTGAGAGGTGTCCCCGGAGCAATAAATTGCAAGATTTCTTTCATGCTTTTTTCATGTGTTTTTTTCTCTTTATCAATCATTGTCCTACCCCCCTAATGTAGTCTGCAGGGCCTCTGAGACGTTCTTTACTCCCACAACCTCGATGTCCCCCGGCACCGTCCATCCCCCAATGTTGGCCTCTGGAACGATTGCACGCTTAAACCCAAGCTTGGCTGCTTCCATGACGCGCTGTTCGATTCTTGAAACGCGTCTGACTTCGCCTGTTAAGCCTACTTCTCCAATAATGATATCCGTCGCTTTTGATGGTACGTCCTTAAAGCTTGAAGCTATGCTGACTGCTATTGCTAAATCAATAGCAGGTTCATCTAATTTCACTCCTCCTGCCACTTTTAAATAGGCATCCTGGTTTTGCAGAAGCAAGCCAACTCTTTTCTCAAGGACAGCCATTAACAGCGGTACACGATTATGGTCAATCCCGGTTGCCATTCTTCGCGGATTCCCGAAGCTTGTAGGCGAGATTAACGCCTGAATTTCCACAAGAACCGGCCTTGTTCCTTCCATCGATGCAACAACCGTTGAGCCAGCTGCACCTTTTGAACGTTCCTCAAGAAAAATCTCTGAAGGGTTCAGTACCTCCTCAAGACCGCTTTCTTTCATTTCAAAAATACCCATTTCATTTGTAGAGCCAAAGCGGTTTTTCACCGCCCTTAAAATCCGGTACGTATGATGACGTTCTCCTTCAAAATAAAGCACGGTATCAACCATGTGTTCTAGGATTCTCGGACCTGCAATGGACCCTTCCTTCGTGACATGTCCCACAATAAAGATCGCAATGCCTTTTGTTTTCGCGAGTCTCATCAGTTCAGCAGTACATTCCCGCACTTGTGAAACACTCCCCGGTGCAGATGTAATGTCACTTTGAAAAACCGTTTGGATCGAATCCACGATTACAAATGCAGGATTCGTTTCATCAATCGCTTTTGAAATAAATTCAAGATCTGTTTCAGCAAGTACATAGAGCTTTTCAGATTTAACACCAAGTCTGTCAGCCCTCATTTTCGTTTGCTTGACCGATTCTTCGCCTGAAATATATAAGACATCGTTTCCATTGTCGGCTAACTGAGAAGAAACTTGAAGCAGAAGTGTTGATTTTCCTATTCCAGGATCTCCTCCTATTAACACTAAGGAGCCCCTTACAATTCCGCTTCCAAGGACACGGTTAAATTCCTGCAGGTTTGTTTTAATGCGCGGTTCTTGAGTTGTTTCAATGTTTGTAATGGGTGAAGGTTTATTGGCGGTTTGACCTGGAGCTGAGTGCGCAAAGGCAACTCTTCTATTTGCAGTTCCTGTTTTGACAATTTCCTCTGTCATCGTGTTCCATGCGCCGCAGCCTGGACATTTCCCCATCCATTTGGCAGATTCATATCCGCACGTCAGACACATGAATTTCGATTTTGTTTTAGCCATTATTTCGGTCCTTCCTTACTAGATTACCTATTTGAATAAGAAATGGTTATTTTTGATGTGAATCACAGAAACGAAATCGAGGCATACGTAAAAAGTGTATGCCTCATGATTATTTCGCCTAAGATGATTATTTTATTTTCTCTGCTTCTGCCTCAGAGCTTTTTACGATAAATTCACCGTCCGTTACATCAAGTACGACTTTTTGGCCTTTCTCGATTGTGCCTCTCAGCAGCTCTTCTGACAGACGATCTTCTACATGCTTTTGAATGGCTCTTCTTAGAGGACGGGCACCATATTCAGGATCAAATCCCTCATCTGCTATTTTATCCTGAGCGGCATCCGTCAGCTCAAGCACTAGATCCTGCTCTGCTAGACGTTTCATCAACTGATCCGCCATCAGCGTTACGATTTCTTTAATGTGCTTCTTCTCAAGAGAATGGAACACGATGATTTCGTCAATACGGTTTAAGAACTCAGGTCTGAATGCTTTTTTGAGTTCACTCATTACCTTGCCTTTCATATCTTTATAATCCTGCGCTTCGTCCTGTACATTGAAGCCAACGTATTTGTTGCGTTTAAGCTCGCTTGCCCCTACATTAGAAGTCATGATTAAAATCGTATTTCTAAAATCAACTGTTCTTCCTTTAGAATCTGTTAAACGTCCATCCTCTAGAACTTGAAGGAGAATGTTAAAGACATCCGGATGTGCTTTTTCAATCTCATCAAGAAGTACAACTGAGTAAGGCTTTCTGCGCACTTTCTCTGTCAGTTGTCCGCCTTCCTCATAGCCGACATACCCTGGAGGTGAACCGACAAGTCTGGATGTAGAATGCTTCTCCATATATTCAGACATATCAATGCGGATCATGGCATCTTCGTCACCAAAAATAGATTCTGCAAGTGCACGTGCAAGCTCTGTTTTCCCTACTCCAGTAGGTCCCAAGAAAACGAAAGAACCGATTGGGCGCTTTGGATCCTTTAAGCCTGCTCTTGCACGGCGTACGGCTTTCGCAACTGCAACAACAGCCTCGTCTTGGCCAATTACACGGTTATGAAGGATTTGCTCCATGTTCAGAAGTTTATCTGTTTCTTTTTGAGCAAGTCGTGATACAGGTATTCCAGTCCAGCTGGCCACAACCATGGCAATATCCTCAACTGTGACCTCGGAGTTTTCCTGACCTTGTTTTTCTTTCCATGTTTTCTTCGTTTCCTCAAGCTGTTCACGAAGGCGCTGTTCTGTATCCCGCAATGAAGCTGCCTTTTCAAACTCCTGGCTCTGAACAGATGCATCCTTTTCTTTTCGCACTTCTTCAAGCTTCATTTCAAGCTCTTTTAAATTTGGAGGAGTCGTGAATGAACGAAGGCGCACTTTTGAACCTGCCTCATCAATCAAATCGATCGCCTTATCTGGTAAGAACCGATCTGAAATGTAACGGTCTGATAGTTTTACTGCAGCATCGATCGCTTCATCTGTAATGGATACTCTGTGATGAGCCTCATAGCGGTCACGAAGCCCTTTTAAAATCAGGATGCTTTCTTCAGCTGTAGGCTCATCAACCTGGATTGGCTGGAAGCGTCGTTCCAAAGCAGCATCTTTTTCAATATATTTGCGGTACTCATCAAGAGTTGTTGCTCCAATACACTGCAATTCACCTCTTGCAAGTGATGGCTTAAGAATATTTGAAGCGTCGATTGCGCCCTCTGCGCCTCCAGCTCCAATTAGTGTATGCAATTCATCAATGAATAAAATAATGTTGCCAGCCTGGCGAATTTCGTCCATCACTTTCTTAAGACGGTCCTCAAACTCACCGCGGTATTTCGTTCCTGCTACAACAGTTCCCATATCTAGAGTCATCACTCGTTTATCACGGAGAATTTCAGGAACCTCATTATTTACGATCTGCTGAGCCAATCCCTCTGCGATTGCCGTTTTACCTACTCCAGGCTCCCCAATTAAGACTGGATTGTTTTTCGTTCTGCGGCTCAGTACCTCAATGACCCTCTGAATCTCTTTGCTTCGGCCGATAACAGGGTCTAAGCTGCCTTCACGTGCAATGGCAGTCAAGTCGCGTGCAAGACTGTCAAGGGTGGGTGTATTGGCATTGTTCATTGAGCCGCCCTGATGCCCCGATCCTGATTCATTGCTGCCCAAAAGCTGAAGAACTTGCTGGCGTGCTTTATTTAAACTTACTCCAAGATTGTTAAGAACTCTTGCTGCTACACCTTCACCTTCACGGATAAGACCTAAAAGGATATGCTCAGTGCCAACGTAAGAATGACCAAGCTTTCTTGCTTCATCCATTGAAAGCTCGATGACTTTTTTCGCCCGCGGAGTATAGTGAATCGTTTGAGAAATTTCTTGCCCTCTCCCGATTAGGCTCTCTACTTCTTTTTGAATTTTATCTGAACCAAGGCCAAGTGCTGTCAATGCTTTTGCAGCAATTCCTTCGCCTTCACGTACAAGACCAAGAAGAATATGTTCTGTGCCGATATTATTATGTCCCAGTCGAACTGCTTCCTCTTGTGCCAGTGCAAGAACTTTTTGAGCCCGCTCAGTGAATCTTCCAAACATCATACTTCATCATCCTCCATCCTTTTGACCATTTCTAGGTTTAATCTTTCTCTTATTAAGGAAGCTCTTCTTATATCCCGTTCATCCGGTCTTAAAGCCCCGCCAGAATATTGCTGCAGAAAACCAGGCTGAGTTAAAATCATTAACTCATTTAATATGTTTCTGGAAATGTCTTTAATAATATCTAAGTCTATTCCCAGCCTGACATCTGATAAACATTTGGCGGCTTCTTTAGACTCGATTATACGGCTGTATGTCAGAGTGCCGAGAGATCTGAACACACGGTCTTCAAGAGGCATTTGCGACGTTTTATATAAGGCTTCGCGTGCAGAACGCTCCTTGTCAATCAGCTGATGGACAACACTCAGCAAATCCTCTACTATATCGTCTTCAGACTTCCCCAGTGTAATCTGATTTGAAATCTGAAAGATGTTACCTAATGCTTCGCTGCCTTCCCCGTAAATTCCTCTAACAACCAGACCTAATTGATTAATTGCCGGAATTATCCGGTTCATCTGCTGTGTCAGGACAAGTGCAGGCAAGTGCATCATAACTGATGCTCTAAGGCCTGTTCCGACATTTGTCGGACAGCTTGTTAAGTATCCTCTCTGCTCGTCAAATGCGTAATCTACAGCGTGTTCCATCCAATCATCCAGCTCACTTGCTGATTTTAATGCTTCTTTTAACTGAAGTCCTGGATATAAACATTGAATTCGAATATGATCCTCTTCATTCAGCATAATGCTGACTTCTTCATTTTCTGATAATAAACATCCGCCAAAAGAAGAATCTTCCGCTAAATTTGGACTAATTAAATGTTTTTCAACTAAAACCCTTTTTTGATTGGGCTGCAGATCTTCCATCCTGAGCATTTCAAGCTTGCCAATTTCATTCACACTTTTATCCGAAAAAGTTTCTTCAAAAAGGCTTAAAATTTCCTGTGATTCTTCATTTGACGCGATCGTTGGAAACTTATATTTCTCAATATTTCTTGCAAGCCTGACCCTGCTGCTGAGAACAATGTCAGAATCAGGTCCTTCCTTGCTCATCCAGGCGCTCATTGCCTGATTGATAAATTGCTGAAGTGACATATCAGGATTCTCCTCCTCTGGAACTCTTTAATTTCAGTTCAAGCGAACGGATTTCATCTCGAGTCTCAGCAGCTTTTTCAAATTCTTCTTGATGTATCAAATCTTTAAGATTCTGTTTTAATAACTCTATTCGTTTGCGGACGTGAATGCTACCGCCAATTCGTTCAGGAATTTTACCCGCATGAACAGTGTTTCCGCTATGGACCCTCCTTAAAATAGGATTTATCTGATCATTAAAAGTCCGATAGCACTCCGAACAGCCAAAACGGCCGACTTTTGTAAACTGCTGAAATGTCATCTGACATCTGCTGCACTGCAAAACTTCATTTTTCTTAAAAACATCCTGCTTAGTTTTTGAAATAGAAGGTTCCATATTTAATAAACCTGCTAATAAGTTATTAATTGAAAAACCAGTACTGTTGTCAATAAACATCGAACTGTTATCCTGTGCACATTGTTCACAAATATGAATCTCTGTCTTTTCGCCGTTCACTACTTTTGTAAAATGAAAAGTTGCCGGCCTTTCATTGCATTCCTGGCAAATCAAGTCTGTTCACCTGCTTTCATCGGTATTTCAAGGAAGTCAGCATAGCTTTTATCATCCTTGCTCTTAACTCGTCTCTATGCGGCAAATCAATATATAAGACGGAACGGTCAATTACACTCAGCATAATCTTCGCTTCACGTCTTGAAATCACTTCTTCATTAACCAGCCTTAAAATAAGATCTTCAGCAGCGGTTTGCGAAATCCGTCTATCGATAATTCCCAATATCTGATCAATTAAGTGGGCAGCATCGTTCGATTTCACCTTAATGATACGAATGTAGCCTCCGCCGCCTCTCTTACTCTCTACTATATACCCTCTTTCAATAGTAAAACGCGTATTAATCACATAATTTATTTGTGAGGGCACACATTGAAACTTATCCGCAATCTCGCTTCTTTTGATTTCAACGATTTCTTTACCGCTCGTAGTGAGCACCTGCTTCAAATACTGTTCAATGACATCCGAAATATTCCGCACTCCGCCTCCCCCTAACTTGACTTTGACTATATTTGACTTTAACACTAATATAAAACGAAGTTCACTTTTTTTCAACTTATAACCACTCATTTATCTATTTCCATTATTAACGGCAGTGAAACGTTTTTAAACAGGAATCACCATTTTATTTACTGGCTGCTTAGAGGAATTTTTAATTAAGGGATAAAAACATGGAGGGTTACGTTATATATACGTCTAAAAAACAGGATTCATGAAAGGGAATATCTTTTTCTAATAGAAGGGCGGTTTATCTCTTCCTCACAGTTCAGACTGCTGAAGCACTGTTTAAAATGCTATAAATGATTAATTTTACTTGTTCTCATTTTGAAACTACTCTTCTTATTTTGAGCCTCATCCCCATCATACACTGGTTTTGTCTCCTGTCTCCTTCCTAGAAGAGAATTTATGTTATGCCACACTCACCGGGCATATGAGCTCGTTCACGGCCAAGTTATACGCGCTGGAACAACATTTATGCGTGCTCTGCACGGTTTTATGCCCCTTTCAGCCAATTACTTTTTATCCGTGCAGTCTTACTAAAAAGTAAAACCTGCTTCCAGCCGCCAACCCTCTAAAGGTCCTCTGCCCTTTTATTTTTTTCATACAAAAAAGAACAGCATCTCTGCTGTTCTTTTTTTTTGCGTGCCTGGCAACGTCCTACTCTCACAGGGGGAAACCCCCAACTACCATCGGCGCTAAAGAGCTTAACTTCCGTGTTCGGCATGGGAACGGGTGTGACCTCTTTGCCATCATCACCAGACAATATGCAATTAGAAAGAGTTATTCTTTCAAAACTAAATAACGTATGATAACAAGTTTCACTCAGGTTTTACACTTTATTAGACTGTGGTTAAGTCCTCGAACGATTAGTATCTGTCAGCTCCACACGTCACCGCGCTTCCACCTCAGACCTATCAACCTGATCATCTTTCAGGGTTCTTACTCACTAATGTGATGGGAAATCTCATCTTGAGGGGGGCTTCATGCTTAGATGCTTTCAGCACTTATCCCTTCCGCACATAGCTACCCAGCGATGCCTTTGGCAAGACAACTGGTACACCAGCGGTGCGTCCATCCCGGTCCTCTCGTACTAAGGACAGCTCCTCTCAAATTTCCTGCGCCCACGACGGATAGGGACCGAACTGTCTCACGACGTTCTGAACCCAGCTCGCGTACCGCTTTAATGGGCGAACAGCCCAACCCTTGGGACCGACTACAGCCCCAGGATGCGATGAGCCGACATCGAGGTGCCAAACCTCCCCGTCGATGTGGACTCTTGGGGGAGATAAGCCTGTTATCCCCGGGGTAGCTTTTATCCGTTGAGCGATGGCCCTTCCATGCGGAACCACCGGATCACTAAGCCCGACTTTCGTCCCTGCTCGACTTGTAGGTCTCGCAGTCAAGCTCCCTTGTGCCTTTACACTCTGCGAATGATTTCCAACCATTCTGAGGGAACCTTTGGGCGCCTCCGTTACATTTTAGGAGGCGACCGCCCCAGTCAAACTGCCCACCTGACACTGTCTCCCAGCCCGATCAGGGCTGTGGGTTAGAATTTCAATACAGCAAGGGTAGTATCCCACCAATGCCTCCACCGAAGCTGGCGCTCCGGCTTCCAAGGCTCCTACCTATCCTGTACAAGCTGTACCAAAATTCAATATCAGGCTACAGTAAAGCTCCACGGGGTCTTTCCGTCCTGTCGCGGGTAACCTGCATCTTCACAGGTACTATAATTTCACCGAGTCTCTCGTTGAGACAGTGCCCAGATCGTTACGCCTTTCGTGCGGGTCGGAACTTACCCGACAAGGAATTTCGCTACCTTAGGACCGTTATAGTTACGGCCGCCGTTTACTGGGGCTTCAATTCAAAGCTTCGCTTGCGCTAACCTCTCCTCTTAACCTTCCAGCACCGGGCAGGCGTCAGCCCCTATACTTCGCCTTGCGGCTTCGCAGAGACCTGTGTTTTTGCTAAACAGTCGCCTGGGCCTATTCACTGCGGCTTTTCAGGGCTATGAACCCTAAAAAGCACCCCTTCTCCCGAAGTTACGGGGTCATTTTGCCGAGTTCCTTAACGAGAGTTCTCTCGCTCACCTTAGGATTCTCTCCTCGCCTACCTGTGTCGGTTTGCGGTACGGGCACCTCTCACCTCGCTAGAGGCTTTTCTTGGCAGTGTGGAATCAGGAACTTCGGTACTAAATTTCCCTCGCCATCACAGCTCAGCCTTATATGAGAAGCGGATTTGCCTACTTCTCAGCCTAACTGCTTGGACGCGCATATCCAACAGCGCGCTTGCCCTATCCTCCTGCGTCCCCCCATTGCTCAAATGGTGAGGAGGTGGTACAGGAATATCAACCTGTTGTCCATCGCCTACGCCTTTCGGCCTCGGCTTAGGTCCCGACTAACCCTGAGCGGACGAGCCTTCCTCAGGAAACCTTAGGCATTCGGTGGAGGGGATTCTCACCCCTCTTTCGCTACTCATACCGGCATTCTCACTTCTAAGCGCTCCACCAGTCCTTACGGTCTAGCTTCAACGCCCTTAGAACGCTCTCCTACCACTGTTCGTAAGAACAGTCCACAGCTTCGGTGATACGTTTAGCCCCGGTACATTTTCGGCGCAGAGTCACTCGACCAGTGAGCTATTACGCACTCTTTAAATGGTGGCTGCTTCTAAGCCAACATCCTGGTTGTCTAAGCAACTCCACATCCTTTTCCACTTAACGTATACTTTGGGACCTTAGCTGGTGGTCTGGGCTGTTTCCCTCTTGACTACGGATCTTATCACTCGCAGTCTGACTCCCAAGGAGCAAGTCTTTGGCATTCGGAGTTTGACTGAATTCGGTAACCCGATGAGGGCCCCTAGTCCAATCAGTGCTCTACCTCCAAGACTCTCATACTTGAGGCTAGCCCTAAAGCTATTTCGGAGAGAACCAGCTATCTCCAGGTTCGATTGGAATTTCTCCGCTACCCACACCTCATCCCCGCACTTTTCAACGTGCGTGGGTTCGGGCCTCCATTCAGTGTTACCTGAACTTCACCCTGGACATGGGTAGATCACCTGGTTTCGGGTCTACGACCACGTACTAAAACGCCCTATTCAGACTCGCTTTCGCTGCGGCTCCGTCTCATCAACTTAACCTTGCACGGGATCGTAACTCGCCGGTTCATTCTACAAAAGGCACGCCATCACCCATTAACGGGCTCTGACTACTTGTAAGCACACGGTTTCAGGATCTTTTCACTCCCCTTCCGGGGTGCTTTTCACCTTTCCCTCACGGTACTGGTTCACTATCGGTCACTAGGGAGTATTTAGCCTTGGGAGATGGTCCTCCCTGCTTCCGACGGGATTTCTCGTGTCCCGCCGTACTCAGGATCCACTCTGGAGGGAACGAAGTTTCGACTACAGGGTTATTACCTTCTCTGACGGACCTTTCCAGGTCGCTTCATCTACCCCGTTCCTTTGTAACTCCGTATAGAGTGTCCTACAACCCCAAGAGGCAAGCCTCTTGGTTTGGGCTAATTCCGTTTCGCTCGCCGCTACTTGGGAAATCGCGTTTGCTTTCTCTTCCTCCGGGTACTTAGATGTTTCAGTTCCCCGGGTCTGCCTTCATTATCCTATGTATTCAGATAAAGATACTGTTCCATTACGAACAGTGGGTTTCCCCATTCGGAAATCTCTGGATCAAAGCTTACTTACAGCTCCCCAAAGCATATCGGTGTTAGTCCCGTCCTTCATCGGCTCCTAGTGCCAAGGCATCCACCGTGCGCCCTTCATAACTTAACCTAAATGGTCAACCGCATCATAAGATGCGTTTCGCATTTCGTTGTTTGTTTAGACATAAATGTCTAGAAAATCACTAATTATGGTAAGCGTAAATCTCAGTGAATTACTTGTTATCAATTACGTTATCTAGTTTTCAAAGAACAACCGACAAATCGGATGATTTGTCTTCTATCATAGAGAGAATGATCTCTCAAAACTAAACAAAAACCAAAAGCGTCCTCATATCTTCCTTAGAAAGGAGGTGATCCAGCCGCACCTTCCGATACGGCTACCTTGTTACGACTTCACCCCAATCATCTACCCCACCTTAGGCGGCTGGCTCCTTGCGGTTACCCCACCGACTTCGGGTGTTGCAAACTCTCGTGGTGTGACGGGCGGTGTGTACAAGGCCCGGGAACGTATTCACCGCGGCATGCTGATCCGCGATTACTAGCGATTCCAGCTTCATGCAGGCGAGTTGCAGCCTGCAATCCGAACTGAGAATGGTTTTATGGGATTGGCTAAACCTCGCGGTCTCGCAGCCCTTTGTACCATCCATTGTAGCACGTGTGTAGCCCAGGTCATAAGGGGCATGATGATTTGACGTCATCCCCACCTTCCTCCGGTTTGTCACCGGCAGTCACCTTAGAGTGCCCAACTGAATGCTGGCAACTAAGATCAAGGGTTGCGCTCGTTGCGGGACTTAACCCAACATCTCACGACACGAGCTGACGACAACCATGCACCACCTGTCACTTTGTCCCCCGAAGGGGAACCTTCTATCTCTAGAAGTGGCAAAGGATGTCAAGACCTGGTAAGGTTCTTCGCGTTGCTTCGAATTAAACCACATGCTCCACCGCTTGTGCGGGCCCCCGTCAATTCCTTTGAGTTTCAGTCTTGCGACCGTACTCCCCAGGCGGAGTGCTTAATGCGTTAGCTGCAGCACTAAAGGGCGGAAACCCTCTAACACTTAGCACTCATCGTTTACGGCGTGGACTACCAGGGTATCTAATCCTGTTCGCTCCCCACGCTTTCGCGCCTCAGCGTCAGTTACAGACCAGAGAGTCGCCTTCGCCACTGGTGTTCCTCCACATCTCTACGCATTTCACCGCTACACGTGGAATTCCACTCTCCTCTTCTGCACTCAAGTTTCCCAGTTTCCAATGACCCTCCCCGGTTGAGCCGGGGGCTTTCACATCAGACTTAAGAAACCGCCTGCGCGCGCTTTACGCCCAATAATTCCGGACAACGCTTGCCACCTACGTATTACCGCGGCTGCTGGCACGTAGTTAGCCGTGGCTTTCTGGTTAGGTACCGTCAAGGTGCGAGCAGTTACTCTCGCACTTGTTCTTCCCTAACAACAGAGTTTTACGATCCGAAAACCTTCATCACTCACGCGGCGTTGCTCCGTCAGACTTTCGTCCATTGCGGAAGATTCCCTACTGCTGCCTCCCGTAGGAGTCTGGGCCGTGTCTCAGTCCCAGTGTGGCCGATCACCCTCTCAGGTCGGCTACGCATCGTTGCCTTGGTGAGCCATTACCTCACCAACTAGCTAATGCGCCGCGGGCCCATCTGTAAGTGACAGCCGAAACCGTCTTTCCAACTTGAACCATGCGGTTCAAGATACTATCCGGTATTAGCTCCGGTTTCCCGGAGTTATCCCAGTCTTACAGGCAGGTTGCCCACGTGTTACTCACCCGTCCGCCGCTGACCTCCGAAGAGGTCCGCTCGACTTGCATGTATTAGGCACGCCGCCAGCGTTCGTCCTGAGCCAGGATCAAACTCTCCGAAGAAAATTTGTGACTCAATTTGTTGCTGACTTCAAAAATTTAAAACGTTTGGTACGCTTTTGGTTTTGTTTAGTTTTCAAAGATCATTTGCTTCAAGAGCAACTTTTAAATCATACCATTGTTGGTTTGTTAAGTCAACAACTTTTTAATAATAATTGGTGGAGCCTAGCGGGATCGAACCGCTGACCTCCTGCGTGCAAGGCAGGCGCTCTCCCAGCTGAGCTAAGGCCCCAATTAAAAGGTAAAGATGGTCGGGAAGACAGGATTCGAACCTGCGACCCCTTGGTCCCAAACCAAGTGCTCTACCAAGCTGAGCTACTTCCCGTATATGGCGCGCCCGATAGGAGTCGAACCCATAACCTTTTGATCCGTAGTCAAACGCTCTATCCAATTGAGCTACGGGCGCATATGTGATATAAGTGGTGCCGAGGACCGGAATCGAACCGGTACGGTAGTCACCTACCGCAGGATTTTAAGTCCTGTGCGTCTGCCAGTTCCGCCACCCCGGCGCAAGTAAAGAGCGGAAGACGGGATTCGAACCCGCGACCCCCACCTTGGCAAGGTGGTGTTCTACCACTGAACTACTTCCGCAAAATATGATGCGGGTGAAGGGACTCGAACCCCCACGTCAAAGACACTAGATCCTAAGTCTAGCGCGTCTGCCAATTCCGCCACACCCGCATATTAAGGAAAAATGGTGTGCCATGAAGGACTCGAACCTTCGACCCTCTGATTAAAAGTCAGATGCTCTACCGACTGAGCTAATGGCACATAGTTAAAATACACTCTTTAGTTTTGCAAGACACCCAAATCTCAGAAAGATTATTCAAGGAGTGGCTCAATTTGTGTGCTGAAGCGCAAGCTTCGAAGATTGCTCGGTCGTGCTCTACCGACTGAGCTAATGGCACATAGTTTATAAATAAAACATGTTACGGTAAAAAAGTGGTGCCGGCAAGAGGACTTGAACCCCCAACCTACTGATTACAAGTCAGTTGCTCTACCAATTGAGCTACACCGGCATTTAATAGTAAGGTTTGCTGATATTATGCAGCTGAAAAGAATAAATGGTGGAGGATGACGGGCTCGAACCGCCGACCCTCTGCTTGTAAGGCAGATGCTCTCCCAGCTGAGCTAATCCTCCATTACAGCACTTTCGTGCTTAAGTATAAAAGTATACTGCCTGGCAACGTCCTACTCTCACAGGGGGAAACCCCCAACTACCATCGGCGCTAAAGAGCTTAACTTCCGTGTTCGGCATGGGAACGGGTGTGACCTCTTTGCCATCGTCACCAGACAATATGCAATTGAAGAAAGAATGTTATTCTTTCAAAACTAAATAACGTATGATAACAAGTTTCACTCAGTTTTTACACTTTATTAGACTGTGGTTAAGTCCTCGAACGATTAGTATCTGTCAGCTCCACACGTCACCGCGCTTCCACCTCAGACCTATCAACCTGATCATCTTTCAGGGTTCTTACTCACTAATGTGATGGGAAATCTCATCTTGAGGGGGGCTTCATGCTTAGATGCTTTCAGCACTTATCCCTTCCGCACATAGCTACCCAGCGATGCCTTTGGCAAGACAACTGGTACACCAGCGGTGCGTCCATCCCGGTCCTCTCGTACTAAGGACAGCTCCTCTCAAATTTCCTGCGCCCACGACGGATAGGGACCGAACTGTCTCACGACGTTCTGAACCCAGCTCGCGTACCGCTTTAATGGGCGAACAGCCCAACCCTTGGGACCGACTACAGCCCCAGGATGCGATGAGCCGACATCGAGGTGCCAAACCTCCCCGTCGATGTGGACTCTTGGGGGAGATAAGCCTGTTATCCCCGGGGTAGCTTTTATCCGTTGAGCGATGGCCCTTCCATGCGGAACCACCGGATCACTAAGCCCGACTTTCGTCCCTGCTCGACTTGTAGGTCTCGCAGTCAAGCTCCCTTGTGCCTTTACACTCTGCGAATGATTTCCAACCATTCTGAGGGAACCTTTGGGCGCCTCCGTTACATTTTAGGAGGCGACCGCCCCAGTCAAACTGCCCACCTGACACTGTCTCCCAGCCCGATCAGGGCTGTGGGTTAGAATTTCAATACAGCAAGGGTAGTATCCCACCAATGCCTCCACCGAAGCTGGCGCTCCGGCTTCCAAGGCTCCTACCTATCCTGTACAAGCTGTACCAAAATTCAATATCAGGCTACAGTAAAGCTCCACGGGGTCTTTCCGTCCTGTCGCGGGTAACCTGCATCTTCACAGGTACTATAATTTCACCGAGTCTCTCGTTGAGACAGTGCCCAGATCGTTACGCCTTTCGTGCGGGTCGGAACTTACCCGACAAGGAATTTCGCTACCTTAGGACCGTTATAGTTACGGCCGCCGTTTACTGGGGCTTCAATTCAAAGCTTCGCTTGCGCTAACCTCTCCTCTTAACCTTCCAGCACCGGGCAGGCGTCAGCCCCTATACTTCGCCTTGCGGCTTCGCAGAGACCTGTGTTTTTGCTAAACAGTCGCCTGGGCCTATTCACTGCGGCTTTTCAGGGCTATGAACCCTAAAAAGCACCCCTTCTCCCGAAGTTACGGGGTCATTTTGCCGAGTTCCTTAACGAGAGTTCTCTCGCTCACCTTAGGATTCTCTCCTCGCCTACCTGTGTCGGTTTGCGGTACGGGCACCTCTCACCTCGCTAGAGGCTTTTCTTGGCAGTGTGGAATCAGGAACTTCGGTACTAAATTTCCCTCGCCATCACAGCTCAGCCTTATATGAGAAGCGGATTTGCCTACTTCTCAGCCTAACTGCTTGGACGCGCATATCCAACAGCGCGCTTGCCCTATCCTCCTGCGTCCCCCCATTGCTCAAATGGTGAGGAGGTGGTACAGGAATATCAACCTGTTGTCCATCGCCTACGCCTTTCGGCCTCGGCTTAGGTCCCGACTAACCCTGAGCGGACGAGCCTTCCTCAGGAAACCTTAGGCATTCGGTGGAGGGGATTCTCACCCCTCTTTCGCTACTCATACCGGCATTCTCACTTCTAAGCGCTCCACCAGTCCTTACGGTCTAGCTTCAACGCCCTTAGAACGCTCTCCTACCACTGTTCGTAAGAACAGTCCACAGCTTCGGTGATACGTTTAGCCCCGGTACATTTTCGGCGCAGAGTCACTCGACCAGTGAGCTATTACGCACTCTTTAAATGGTGGCTGCTTCTAAGCCAACATCCTGGTTGTCTAAGCAACTCCACATCCTTTTCCACTTAACGTATACTTTGGGACCTTAGCTGGTGGTCTGGGCTGTTTCCCTCTTGACTACGGATCTTATCACTCGCAGTCTGACTCCCAAGGAGCAAGTCTTTGGCATTCGGAGTTTGACTGAATTCGGTAACCCGATGAGGGCCCCTAGTCCAATCAGTGCTCTACCTCCAAGACTCTCATACTTGAGGCTAGCCCTAAAGCTATTTCGGAGAGAACCAGCTATCTCCAGGTTCGATTGGAATTTCTCCGCTACCCACACCTCATCCCCGCACTTTTCAACGTGCGTGGGTTCGGGCCTCCATTCAGTGTTACCTGAACTTCACCCTGGACATGGGTAGATCACCTGGTTTCGGGTCTACGACCACGTACTAAAACGCCCTATTCAGACTCGCTTTCGCTGCGGCTCCGTCTCATCAACTTAACCTTGCACGGGATCGTAACTCGCCGGTTCATTCTACAAAAGGCACGCCATCACCCATTAACGGGCTCTGACTACTTGTAAGCACACGGTTTCAGGATCTTTTCACTCCCCTTCCGGGGTGCTTTTCACCTTTCCCTCACGGTACTGGTTCACTATCGGTCACTAGGGAGTATTTAGCCTTGGGAGATGGTCCTCCCTGCTTCCGACGGGATTTCTCGTGTCCCGCCGTACTCAGGATCCACTCTGGAGGGAACGAAGTTTCGACTACAGGGTTATTACCTTCTCTGACGGACCTTTCCAGGTCGCTTCATCTACCCCGTTCCTTTGTAACTCCGTATAGAGTGTCCTACAACCCCAAGAGGCAAGCCTCTTGGTTTGGGCTAATTCCGTTTCGCTCGCCGCTACTTGGGAAATCGCGTTTGCTTTCTCTTCCTCCGGGTACTTAGATGTTTCAGTTCCCCGGGTCTGCCTTCATTATCCTATGTATTCAGATAAAGATACTGTTCCATTACGAACAGTGGGTTTCCCCATTCGGAAATCTCTGGATCAAAGCTTACTTACAGCTCCCCAAAGCATATCGGTGTTAGTCCCGTCCTTCATCGGCTCCTAGTGCCAAGGCATCCACCGTGCGCCCTTCATAACTTAACCTAAATGGTCAACCGCATCATAAGATGCGTTTCGCATTTCGTTGTTTGTTTAGACATAAATGTCTAGAAAATCACTAATTATGGTAAGCGTAAATCTCAGTGAATTACTTGTTATCAATTACGTTATCTAGTTTTCAAAGAACAACCGACAAATCGGATGATTTGTCTTCTATCATAGAGAGAATGATCTCTCAAAACTAAACAAAAACCAAAAGCGTCCTCATATCTTCCTTAGAAAGGAGGTGATCCAGCCGCACCTTCCGATACGGCTACCTTGTTACGACTTCACCCCAATCATCTACCCCACCTTAGGCGGCTGGCTCCTTGCGGTTACCCCACCGACTTCGGGTGTTGCAAACTCTCGTGGTGTGACGGGCGGTGTGTACAAGGCCCGGGAACGTATTCACCGCGGCATGCTGATCCGCGATTACTAGCGATTCCAGCTTCATGCAGGCGAGTTGCAGCCTGCAATCCGAACTGAGAATGGTTTTATGGGATTGGCTAAACCTCGCGGTCTCGCAGCCCTTTGTACCATCCATTGTAGCACGTGTGTAGCCCAGGTCATAAGGGGCATGATGATTTGACGTCATCCCCACCTTCCTCCGGTTTGTCACCGGCAGTCACCTTAGAGTGCCCAACTGAATGCTGGCAACTAAGATCAAGGGTTGCGCTCGTTGCGGGACTTAACCCAACATCTCACGACACGAGCTGACGACAACCATGCACCACCTGTCACTTTGTCCCCCGAAGGGGAACCTTCTATCTCTAGAAGTGGCAAAGGATGTCAAGACCTGGTAAGGTTCTTCGCGTTGCTTCGAATTAAACCACATGCTCCACCGCTTGTGCGGGCCCCCGTCAATTCCTTTGAGTTTCAGTCTTGCGACCGTACTCCCCAGGCGGAGTGCTTAATGCGTTAGCTGCAGCACTAAAGGGCGGAAACCCTCTAACACTTAGCACTCATCGTTTACGGCGTGGACTACCAGGGTATCTAATCCTGTTCGCTCCCCACGCTTTCGCGCCTCAGCGTCAGTTACAGACCAGAGAGTCGCCTTCGCCACTGGTGTTCCTCCACATCTCTACGCATTTCACCGCTACACGTGGAATTCCACTCTCCTCTTCTGCACTCAAGTTTCCCAGTTTCCAATGACCCTCCCCGGTTGAGCCGGGGGCTTTCACATCAGACTTAAGAAACCGCCTGCGCGCGCTTTACGCCCAATAATTCCGGACAACGCTTGCCACCTACGTATTACCGCGGCTGCTGGCACGTAGTTAGCCGTGGCTTTCTGGTTAGGTACCGTCAAGGTGCGAGCAGTTACTCTCGCACTTGTTCTTCCCTAACAACAGAGTTTTACGATCCGAAAACCTTCATCACTCACGCGGCGTTGCTCCGTCAGACTTTCGTCCATTGCGGAAGATTCCCTACTGCTGCCTCCCGTAGGAGTCTGGGCCGTGTCTCAGTCCCAGTGTGGCCGATCACCCTCTCAGGTCGGCTACGCATCGTTGCCTTGGTGAGCCATTACCTCACCAACTAGCTAATGCGCCGCGGGCCCATCTGTAAGTGACAGCCGAAACCGTCTTTCCAACTTGAACCATGCGGTTCAAGATACTATCCGGTATTAGCTCCGGTTTCCCGGAGTTATCCCAGTCTTACAGGCAGGTTGCCCACGTGTTACTCACCCGTCCGCCGCTGACCTCCGAAGAGGTCCGCTCGACTTGCATGTATTAGGCACGCCGCCAGCGTTCGTCCTGAGCCAGGATCAAACTCTCCGAAGAAAATTTGTGACTCAATTTGTTGCTGACTTCAAAAATTTAAAACGTTTGGTACGCTTTTGGTTTTGTTTAGTTTTCAAAGATCATTTGCTTCAAGAGCAACTTTTAAATCATACCATTGTTGATTTGTTAAGTCAAGCACTCTTTTCAACTTTTTATTTTTTTGTTAGTCCGCTTTTTTGCGGCAACGTTTAATAATATATCACCGCTAACACTATTAAGCAAGACTTTTTTATAAAAAAACAAAATAAAAAAACCTCCGTACTTAAACGGAGGTTTTTAACCGATATTAACGATGTCTCATATGCGGGAATAACAATACATCTCTAATAGAAGATGAGTTTGTCAGAAGCATAACTACACGGTCAATTCCGATTCCAAGACCGCCTGTTGGAGGCATTCCGTATTCCAAAGCTTCAATGAAGTCTTCGTCCATCATATGTGCCTCGTCATTTCCTTGCTCTCTTTCTTGAAGCTGTGCTTCAAACCGTTCTTTTTGATCGATTGGATCATTGAGTTCTGTAAATGCGTTCGCATGCTCGCGCGCTACAATGAATAATTCAAATCGATCAGTGAAACGAGGATCTTCATCATTCTTTTTCGCAAGAGGAGAGATTTCAACAGGATGACCAAAGATAAATGTCGGCTCAATTAGATGCTCTTCTACTTTTTGCTCAAAGAATTCATTTATGATATGACCTACAGTCATGTTTTTGTTAATTTCAACATTATGCTCCGCTGCATGTGCTCGCGCTTCTTCGACGGTCATTTCCTGCCAGAAGTCTACACCAGTACGTTCTTTGATTGCATCAACCATGTGCAGCCTTGTCCACTCAGGCTGTAGATCAATCTCATACTCGCCATAAGTCACTTTCGTAGATCCAGTTACCTCTTTTGCAATATGAGCAATTAGATTTTCAGTTAATGACATGATGTCTCTATAGTCTGCATAAGCCTCATAAAGCTCAATCATCGTGAATTCCGGGTTATGGCGTGTAGAAATCCCTTCGTTTCTGTATACACGGCCAATTTCATATACTTTTTCCATTCCGCCCACAATTAGTCTCTTCAGATGAAGCTCAATCGCGATGCGCATGTACAATTGCATATCAAGTGCGTTGTGATGCGTTACAAATGGACGTGCTGATGCTCCGCCTGCAATTGTATGCATAGTTGGTGTTTCAACCTCTAAGTATCCGTTTTGGTCCAAATAACGGCGCATAGACTGAATGATCTTGCTGCGTGCAATAAATGTGCTTTTACTTTCGTCGTTCATGATTAAATCCAGGTATCTTTGACGGTAGCGCTGCTCGATGTCTTTCAAGCCGTGAAATTTGTCCGGAAGAGGACGCAACGATTTTGTCAGCAATTCAAAGCTTGTGACTTTAATAGAAAGCTCGCCCACTTTTGTTTTGAACATAACTCCTGTAACACCGACAATATCCCCTAAGTCAGCTGTGTTGAAAAGCTCATACTGCTCATCACCTACAGCATCTTTGCGCACATAGATCTGAATTTGCCCTTCGATGTCTTTAATGTGAGCGAATCCCGCTTTGCCTTTGCCGCGCTTGGTCATGATTCTTCCGGCAAGCGTAACAGAAATTTCTCTTTCTTCAAGATCTTCTTTTGAAATTTCACCGTACTCGCGCACTAATTGTGCTGTATAACCTGTACGTTCGAAACGTTTGCCGAATGGATCCAAACCTTTTTCGCGAAGCGTATGTAGTTTTTCCCGTCTTACTTTCAGCTGGTCATTTAGTTCTTCGTGGGTTAATTCTTCGTGACTCAAAAAAATCAGCTCCTATTCTATTATTTACGAACGAAAGCAGAAAAACTGCCAGTTCAAACTGGCAGTATGCAATCGCTGCGTTAAAAGACAGATTATCCTGCCTGAATGCTGTTTTGTTGTTTTGCTTCTGCCTCTAAAGTAAACTCATCAAGCAAATTCACCAGTTCATCTCTTGTATCCATTGTATTAATGGCGTTTCTTACAATGGCGTTGCCGCGGATTCCTTTAAGGTACCATGCAGCATGCTTTCTCATTTCTCTGACAGCTACAGTTTCGCCTTTTAATGCGATCAAGCGATCTAAGTGAAGTTTGCAAACATCCATTTTTTCGCGTACAGACGGCTCACCGATCAATTCTCCCGTATCAAGATACTGAACTGTACGATAGATCATCCACGGGTTACCAAGAGCTGCACGCCCGATCATGACGCCATCAACACCTGTTTCATCAAGCATTCTTTTTGCATCTTGAGGTGTTTGGACATCGCCATTTCCGATAACGGGAATATTGACAGATTGTTTAACTTCTTTAATGATATCCCAATTTGCTGTTCCTTCATACATTTGAACTCTCGTACGGCCATGAAGTGCTACAGCTTTTCCGCCCGCTCTTTCAACTGCTTGAGCATTACTGACAGCATAGATATGTTTGTCATCCCAGCCCATGCGCATTTTAACAGTTACAGGTTTATCTACTGCATCAACAACAGCTGAAACCATGTCATAAATTTTGTCCGGATCAAGGAGCCATCTTGCGCCTGCATCACATTTCGTAATCTTAGGTACAGGACACCCCATATTGATATCAATAATATCTGCAGTCGTATTCTTATCAACGAATTTAGCTGCTTCTACCAGCGTATCTTTTTTGCCTCCGAAAATTTGAAGACTTAATGGTTTTTCGCGCTCATCAATATACAGCATGCCCATTGTTTTGGCATTGTTATAAAGGATCGCTTTATCGCTGACCATTTCAGCACAAACAAGACCCGCTCCAAATTCTTTTACTGTCAGACGGAATGCAGAGTTGCAGACTCCGGCCATCGGCGCAAGGACAACGCGGTTTTTCATTTGAATATCGCCTATTTTAAACAATATTTGACCTCCTTTTCTGCGATTCAATCTCTTGGTGATAATTCTTCTATGGTGACGTTCAGAGCGGCCGCTACTTCTTGTATCAACTGATCATTCGGCAGTCTGTTTCCCCGTTCAACTTCACCTAACACAGAAACAGAAATACCCAGGTCTTTTGCAAAGCTTTCTTGAGTATATCCTTTCAGCTTTCGAAAAGCGCGAATACGTCTTCCCCATTTTTCTGCTTCCATATTCGTACTCCTTTTTTATCTGTTAATTGATCTATAATTATCGAAAGCGGCTGCTCGCTGTTTGGAATCTTTATTTCTGGTTGTATCTCATAAAGCGGTATTAACACGAACGAGCGTTCTAACATCCTTGGGTGAGGAATAATTAGGTGCTCTGTTTCAATATTTTCGTGATTAAACAACAAAATGTCAAGGTCTAAAGTTCGAGGACCCCATTTTAATTCTCTTTTTCTGCCAAGCTCTTTTTCAATCCCCTGCATGACATCCAGCAGCTGAAACGCTGATAAATCTGTGCGGACGGAGAGCACCATGTTCAAAAATGCATCCTGATCCACGTACCCGACTGGATCTGTTTCATAAATAGAGGAAATTTTTTCCACCTTTATAGCTGGATGCTCGTTCAAGCTTAGGATGGCATCTTTTACATAACGCTCTCTGTCTCCTATATTAGATCCAAGTGCGAGAAAGGCCTTGTTCATGTCCGGCCTCTTTTGATTTCAACCGAAACATGCTGATAATGCCCCGGGATTGGAGGATCTGGCTTGTACAGCTTTACTGTGCAATTGTTCACCTGCTGAAATTCCTTCAGCACTTGCTCAGCTATCTTTTCTGCAACAGCCTCCACAAGCTTATACGGCTTCCCTTCAGCAATGTTTTTGCAGATGTGATAAAGAGAAGCATAATTTACAGTATGCTGAAGATCATCTGTCCGTCCAGCTTCCCGCAAGTCAAGCTCGACCGTAAGATCCGCGCGAAACCGCTGCCCTAGTTTCGTTTCTTCTGAGAATACTCCGTGATACCCGTAGAATTCCATTCCGCTCACAACTATTTTATCCATGAACAGCCGCCCCTTTTCCAAGCATTGCATCCATCATCTTTGCCATTCTTGCAATACCCTGAACATCATGCACACGCACAATGCTGCACCCTTTTTCAATGCCGAGGCAAACTGTCGCGCCCGTCCCTTCCATTCTATCAGAAGGAGGGAGGTCAAGAATGCGGCCAATGAAGGATTTTCTTGATGTCCCTAAAAGGACCGGATAGCCAAGCTGCGTAAATGTTTCAAGATTTCTCATGACAGCGAGGTTATCCTCCATTGTCTTTGCAAAGCCTATACCCGGATCTAAAATAATCTTATCATCCTGTACACCCGCCCGCTTAACAATTTCAACACTTTCATTAAGATCTGCGATCATATCGGGAATCAAACTTTCGTATTTCCGCTCTTGCCTATTGTGCATTAGAACAATGGGAACATTATACTTAGCCGCTACAGCAGCCATATTTGGATCTGCTTTAGCTCCCCATACATCGTTGATTATTGTCGCTCCTGCAAGTATGGCCTGTTCAGCCACATCCGCTTTATACGTGTCAATAGATATTGGCACATTGATTTCTTTAGAAAGTTTTCCAATGATCGGAACCACTCTTTTGATCTCTTCAGCAGAATCAACGTACTCTGCCCCAGGTCTTGTGGATTCCCCGCCAACATCAATAATATCTGCCCCGTTTGCAATCATCTCTTCTGCATGTGCAAGGGCAGAATCTATCTGATTAAATTTCCCCCCATCAGAAAAAGAGTCCGGAGTGAGGTTTAAGATCCCCATGATAAAGGTCTTTTCACTGAGGTTTAAATTATAAGGGCCGCATGATAGTTGTTTCTTATTGGCAAGTAAAATCGTTTCCATCTTCTCATCAATCCTTTACAGCTCAAATCTGCTTTTCAGCAGCATTGTATTTTGCTTATACATCTTCTGTAGTGTTTGCGTAATTTCACCTTTTTTCCCTAAAAAAGATTGGGAACCAATTTCTTTTAAAGGAATGATCTCCTGAACAGAATTTACCGCAAATACCTCATCAGCCTTTAGCAGCTTTTCTGCTGGATAGAAACCTTCCTCCGCTTGAAGGCCGATTTTTTCTAAACAGCGCATAATAAACTGGCGGGTAATCCCATTTAAAATGCCAGTATCAATTGAAGGAGTATATACGATATGATCTTTTATCCAAAAAAGGTTAGATACAATTCCTTCTGCCACAAAACCCTCTTTTGTTAAAAAAATGCCTTCAATTGATGGGTCATTGCCGATTTCATGCTTGGCCAGAATATTATTAAGATAATGATGCGATTTCAGGCGCTGCTCTCCCTCAGGGGTATTGCGCGGCAGCGATAAGATACGCCCGCTCTTTTCCAGATTCTCAGGCATTTCAGGCAGCTTCCTCATAAAGAGCATCACAGTCGGCTCCCAGTATTCCATTGCCCCAAAGGCAAGCCCGCCGGCACCTGCTGAAACATTTAAACGAACAGAGACGTTCTCGTTCTCCAGCTGATTAAGGACAAGCAGCTTCTGAATCACATCTTCAATCTTAAGACCGGTTAGTTCTAAGCGGATGTGAAGCTCTTCCAAGGCACCCTGCAGACGATGCAAGTGATCGTCCAGCAAAAAAGGATGCCCCTTATACAGCCTGAATGTTTCAAATGCCCCTAATCCATACAAATATCCATGATCAAAAGGGGAGATTTTTGCTTCCTCTGCTTTTACATAGTCTGAATTAAGGTAAATATACATATCGTTAAACCAGTTTTCTGGATGGCTGGTATGTTTTTATAAAATTGCCCAGCAGATTTTTTCCAAAGGAAGTCATAATCGATTCAGGATGAAATTGCACCCCTTCGATTGGAAGGGTTTTATGCCGAATCGCCATAATTTCATCTTCATCTGTCCATGCTGTAATCTCAAAGCAGTCTGGCAATGTTTCTTTTTTCACAATTAATGAATGATAGCGTGTTGCGGTAAATGGATTTTCTATATCCTGAAAGACCGTTTTTCCATCATGATGCATCTCCGATGTTTTCCCGTGCATTAATCGTTCTGCACGGACTACATCACCGCCAAATACCTGAGCAATAGATTGATGACCAAGGCATACTCCAAAAATAGGAATTTTCCCTGCAAAGTATTCTATGGCTGCAAGACTGATTCCAGCTTCGTTAGGGCTGCAGGGCCCAGGTGAAATCATTAAGAAATCCGGGGCAAGCTCTTCCATTTCAGCCAAAGTAATTTCATCATTTCTGCGGACAACCAGTTCTTCACCAAGCTCACCTAAATACTGCACTAAATTAAATGTAAATGAATCATAATTATCAATCATTAAAATCATCTTTCTCTCACCTCTGCTGTCATATTCTCTTCTTCACTCAGCTCTTTTGCTCTCAATAAGGCCTGCGCCTTTTTTAATGACTCTTTGTATTCATGTTTCGGGTTTGAGTCGATCACGATCCCCGCTCCTGACTGGATGTAGGCATGTCCATCCTTTGCAAGCAGTGTGCGGATGACAATGTTCAGCTCCATATCTCCATTATATCCAATCCAGCCGATGGAGCCCGTATAAATGCCTCTTCGTGACGGTTCTAGTTCTTCAATAATTTCCATTGTTCTTATTTTCGGAGCTCCTGTTATCGTGCCCCCAGGAAAAACACCTTTAAAAACATCGATATAGTCTTTTTCTTCGGCTAATGTTCCTTGTACATTTGAAACAATGTGCATAACATGCGAATATTTTTCAATGACCATAAACTCGTTTACTTCAACTGTTCCGTATTTGCACACTCTTCCCAAGTCATTTCTCTCAAGATCGACAAGCATGACATGTTCTGCCCGTTCCTTCTCATTTTGAATCAGTTCATTTGCAAGCTTTGTATCTTCCTCTTCATTTTCCCCTCTCGACCTAGTTCCTGCGATTGGGCGCGTGCTTGCTTTTTCTCCATCAATCTTCACTAAAAGCTCTGGAGAGCCGCTGACAATCTGGAAATCCTTCAATTCGAGATAAGCCATATAAGGAGAAGGATTTAATTCTCTTAGCGTTTCATAAATCTTAAGCGGATGAACTTCTAACGGCTGGGTTTGCCTTACGGATAAGTTCACCTGAAAAACATCGCCGCTCTCTATATATTCTTTGATTTTCTCTACTGCTTCCATGAAGGATTCTTTAGTAAAAGCATCCTGCAACGCTTCCCCTTTAGGCGCAGCCTGTTTATGAATAAATGGCTCAGAACGCAACTCAGTCCAGCTCCGTTCCATTTCAGCAATGCGTCTCTTAGCCTCTTCTACTTCATGATCCTGTCTGTAATGGGTAATGAACCAAATCTCACGCTCTTGGTGATCATAAACAGCAAGATCATCAAACAGCAGGAAAAACAAATCAGGCGTTTCCAGATCATCTTTTGAATGCTGTTCGAGTTTTTCAAAATATCTTACACAATCGTAGCTGAAAAAGCCAATAGCTCCTCCCTGAAAATCCGGAAGCTCTTCGTCTTTAACAGATTTATAAGCAGAAAACCAATCTCTGAAGGTATCGAGCAGATTCCCATTCCGTTCTTCTGCCGTATCATTCGTCTGTATTGTTAAAACAGAATCTTTCCCTCTTACAATCGCTGCAGGCTTCAATCCTGCAATGCTGTACCGTCCGCCTCTGCCGCTTTCTAAGAATGCATGATACTCCTCATGTTTAGAAAGATGCTGATATTGTTTAAAGAAATCAAGATTGTATTCCGCTTTTTTTGCGAGCGGCTTTCTCTCAAGATGCATCTATACCCTCTCCTTAAAAACTCATACCTTCATTTTACCTAAAACACAGGAAGATTACATGATGAAAATATTGAAAGGAGAGGAAACTAAAGAGACAGTATAGAAAAAACAGCCCGAAGGCTGTTTTTATTTTAATCGAATTGATATAACGGAGTGCTTAAGTATCTTTCGCCGTTGCTTGGAATGATGGCCAGAACTTTTTTGCCTTTTCCTAATTCTTTCGCAACCTGCAATGCAGCTTTAATAGCTGCACCCGAAGAAATTCCTCCGAGCAAACCTTCTTCTTTAGCTGCTTGGCGGGCAACCTCAAATGCTTCTTCATTTTTGACGGTAATGACTTCATCGTAAATGTCTGTTTTTAAGATATCAGGCACAAATCCTGCGCCGATACCCTGAATTTTATGAGGGCCCGGTTTACCGCCAGACAATACTGGTGAGTCTGAAGGCTCAACTGCATAAATCTTAATGTCTGGATAAGCTTCCTTAAGTACTTGGCCAGCACCAGTGATTGTACCGCCTGTTCCGATACCTGAAATAAATGCATCAAGCTGATCACCCATTTGGCTCACAATTTCAGGACCTGTTGTTCTGCGGTGAACCTCAGGATTCGCTTCATTTTTAAATTGCTGAGGCATGAAGTAACCATGTTCTTTAGAAAGTTCCTCAGCTTTGCGAATGGCTCCGCCCATTCCTTCGGGACCTGGTGTAAGCACAAGCTCTGCTCCATATGCTTTTAAAAGATTACGGCGCTCCATACTCATTGTCTCAGGCATAACTAAAATAGCCTTAATGCCTTTAGCAGCAGCTACCATGGCTAAACCGATACCTGTATTGCCGCTTGTTGGTTCAATAATCGTATCTCCGGCTTTAAGAAGACCCTTTTCTTCAGCTGCCTCAATCATTGCAAGTGCAATCCGGTCTTTTACGCTGCTTCCCGGGTTCATAAACTCAAGCTTCAAATAAACATCGGCGCTATCCTCATCTACGATTCGATTTAACTTCACTATCGGTGTTTCCCCAATCAGTTCGTGTATTGAATTTGCAACACGCGTCAATCTGACCACCTCTATTTCCGAGTATTTTTATTGGCTTTAAAAAGAATGTACCAAAACTCAGTCTGAATTGTCAATCTTTTCTTACTTATCGGATAGGACAAACTGCTTATTCCTTAGAAGTATCATCATCATAAAACCACGTAACTCCTGCCTCTTCCCACAATGGTTTAACAGATACAGCAGATTCCATTTGTTCCAGTGCAATCTGCCTTCTCATTTGATTTTTCACATCTTCATATGAGTATTGGACACCATCAAGCTTTTCTTTTAATAAAAGAACAGAATAGCCGAGCTTACTCTTAATCGGGTGGCTCCATTCATCTATTTTCAGTTTCTCAGCCTCGCCAACATATTGTGATGGAAGGTAATCATTATTTGCGGACACAAACCCAAGCTCTCCTCCCTCGTTTGCCGTAAATTCATCAATTGACTTTTCAGCAGCCAGCGCTTCAAAGCTTGAGCCGCCTTTTAGTTCTTCTATCACTTTTAAAGCATCTTCCTCGGTCTCCGTCACAATATGGAATAAGTGATACGAATCTTCAATTGAATACAGCTCTTTATTGGAGTCATAATAAGCTTTCAGTTCTTTATCAGATATTTCAACATCCTTGGTTAACAATTCTTCTAACAGTATGCTGTATCTGATTTGCTCGCGCAGTTCTTTCGTATCTGTCAGCCGTTCGTTATCAAGGGAATTGTACATGGATTTGTACATCGTAAGCTCGCGTTCAAGTTCTTCTTCAGGGATCTTAATGCTGTGCTTTTCCGCAAGCTCCTCAACTACCGTAAAATTAATCATCTCTTCAAGTGTTTCTTTTCCGAAACGCTCTTCAAGCTCCGCCATCCAGTCTTCCCTTGTAATTTCTTTCTTTCCGACAACAGCAATGGACTCCGATTTCTGGTTTCCAGAAACAACAGCTGCTATACTGTCATCTTTAGATAAGAAATAGGCCAAGGTAAAACAATTAATGATGACAAGACCAAAAATGATTGGCCATACTGCTTTCCCGTTCATTTCTCCATCTCCTGTTTCATTGTTCAGTTTAACGCACTTTCCTTCAGCGCTGTTAATTCTTCTTTGTTGAAATGATATCTTTCATTGCAAAAATGACATTCTGCCTCTGCTTTGCCATCCTCTTCAATCATACTTTGAATTTCTTCGGCACCTAGGCTGATAATGGCATTTGCGATTCTTTCGCGGGAGCAAGGGCAATGGAATGCAACGGATTGTTTATCTAGCAGCTTCACGTTTTCTTTACCTAATACTTCAAAAAGAATTTCTTCTGGAGTTAATCCTTTTTGAATTAACTTCGAAATTGGCTCTACACTGCCTAGACGTTTCTCGATTTCTGTAATAGTTGATTCATCCGTCCCCGGCATTAATTGAACAATGAATCCTCCTGCTGCAAGGATTGTATTATCCGGATTAACAAGTACTCCGACACCCACAGACGAGGGAACCTGCTCTGAGGATACAAGATAATAGGTGAAATCCTCACCTAATTCGCCAGACACGATGGGAACTGAACCTGTAAAATGTTCTTTCATCCCAAGATCCTTCACAATGGAAAGCATGCCTGTGGTGCCTACTGCCCGTGCGACATCAAGCTTCCCTTTTTCATTAAGGTCAAAATGAGTTTGAGGGTTTGTGACGTAGCCTCTCACCTCGCCTTTTGCATTGCTGTCTACAACAATGACACCGATAGGCCCGCCTCCCTCAACTTTGATCGTCATTTTATTCTCGCCTTTAAGCATTGATCCAAGCATGACTCCAGCTGTCATAGACCGGCCTAAAGCTGCTGAAGCAGTCGGCCATGTCTGGTGCCTTCTTTGCGCTTCTCCTACTGTGTCTGTTGTTTTGGCAGCATACGCACGCACTTGCCCGTCAAACGCAAGCGCCTTTACTAAATAATCCATTGTAATCTCACCTTCCAAATTAAATGCTGTTTCTTTCATAAATAAGCTGCAGGCCTTTTAACGTAAGGAAAGGATCGACAATTTCAATTACTTTCGATTCAGACGCAATCAATGATGCCAGTCCTCCTGTAGCAATAACCTTAGGCTCTGCTTTTGACTGTTGTTTCATTCTATTAACAATGCCTTCTACTTGTCCCACATAGCCGAATAAAATACCGGCCTGCATCGCACTCACAGTATTTTTTCCGATAATATCGTCCGGTCTTGCAATTTCAATTCTTGGAAGTTTAGCTGCTCTTGAATATAACGCTTCTGTTGAAATGTTAATTCCCGGGGCAATAGCTCCCCCCATATATTGTTTTTCCTCATTTATATAACAATAGGTTGTGGCTGTACCAAAGTCGACAATAATTAAAGGTCCTCCGTATAAATGAATGCCGGCCACTGCATTAACTATTCTGTCAGCACCAACCTCACGCGGATTCTCATATTTTATGTTCAAACCTGTTTTAATTCCTGGTCCTACAACTAAAGGCTTTTGCTTAAAGTACTTTGAACACATTCTCTCGAGCGAGAACATAATTGGAGGAACAACGGACGAAATAATAATCCCTTTAATATCGGTAAGCTGTATTCCTTCATGTTCAAATAATGATTTAATCAGCATGCCAAACTCATCTTCCGTTTTATTTCTTGTCGTTTCAATTCGCCAGTGATGTTTTAATTCATCACTCTCAAAAACGCCTAAAACGGTATTTGTATTCCCTACATCCAATACTAAAAACATATGTATCACCACTTTGTATAGTTTCTTTTCACTTTTTAAGGCTCATTCTTTTCAATCATATCATATGAGTTAAGAAATCGAATCGTATAAAAATAAGAACTGAATCAATTATTATTCCCCAGAATAAACAACATCTCCATTTTATTCTTTTTAGAAGATGAAATGCAAAAAGAAAGAACCGCAAGCTCATAATGAACATGCGGTTCTTCTAAAGACCGATTAATCTTCTTTTCGATCTTCATGTATTTCAGATGTTTGTTCTTCATCCTTTTTCGGGAGGATGTTCACTTTCACATCTTCTTGTTTTTTGTCGACAGCAGCTGGCCGATCCGGCAATGTGCCATGATCCACAAGGTGTTTAATCTGTTCTGCATCGAGTGTTTCAATTTCAAGCAGTGTTTGAGCAATCAGCTCTAATTTATCACGATTCTCAGTAAGAATCTTCTTAGCACGCTCATAGCTTTCTTTAATGAAGCGCTGCACTTCCATATCAATTTCATGTGCAATGGCATCACTATAGTTCTGCTCGCTGTTGAAGTCGCGTCCTAAGAACACTTGCCCTTGCGATTGTCCAAATTGCAATGGCCCTAGCTTATCACTCATACCAAACTCTGTTACCATGCGGCGGGCAATGCCTGTCGCACGCTGGAAGTCATTGGATGCTCCTGTGCTGACTTCGCCGAATACGATGTCCTCAGCTACACGGCCGCCGAGAAGTCCAGTAATTTTATCAAGAAGCTCAGGCTTCGTCATAAAGTAACGATCTTCTTTCGGAAGCATAACAGCATATCCGCCAGCTTGACCGCGAGGTACGATTGTTACTTTGTGCACCATATCAGCCTCATCAAGAATTACTCCGATAATTGTATGCCCTGCTTCATGATAGGCAACAATTTTGCGTTCTTTTTGAGAAATAACACGGCTCTTCTTCGCAGGACCCGCAATTACACGGTCTGTAGCTTCATCAATATCTGTCATATCGACCTTTTTCTTATTGCGGCGGGCAGCAACAAGTGCAGCCTCATTCAGAAGGTTTTCAAGATCTGCACCTGAGAATCCAGGTGTACGGGCGGCGATCGATTTTAAATTAACAGCATCATCTAAAGGCTTGTTGCGGGCATGTACTTGAAGAACTGCCTCACGACCTTTAAGATCAGGACGGTCAACCGTAATCTGACGGTCAAAACGGCCTGGACGCAATAAAGCAGGATCAAGAATGTCAGGGCGGTTTGTAGCAGCAATCATAATGATTCCTTCATTTCCGCCAAATCCGTCCATTTCAACAAGCAATTGGTTAAGGGTCTGCTCACGCTCATCATGGCCTCCGCCAAGACCCGCGCCGCGCTGACGGCCAACTGCATCAATTTCATCAATAAAGATAATACAAGGTGCGTTCTTTTTCGCATTCTCAAACAAGTCACGAACACGGGAAGCCCCTACACCGACAAACATTTCAACGAAATCAGATCCGCTGATTGAGAAGAACGGCACGCCAGCTTCTCCGGCAGCAGCACGTGCAAGAAGCGTTTTACCTGTTCCAGGAGGTCCTACAAGAAGAACACCTTTAGGAATGCGGGCGCCAAGCTCTGCAAACTTACGTGGATCCTTTAGGAATTCCACGACTTCAACAAGCTCCTGCTTCTCTTCATCTGCACCTGCAACGTCTTTAAATCTGACCTTTTTCTTTTCTTCGCTGTAAAGCTTGGCTTTGCTTTTGCCAAAGTTCATGACACGGCTTCCGCCGCCCTGAGCCTGGTTGAGCAAGAAGAAGAAAAGAATGAAGATAATGACAAAAGGAATGATGGATGTAAAGAACGTTACCCATCCGCTGGTTTCTTCTGCAGGTACGAACTTAACGCTCGTTTTCCCCTGAGCAGCAGCATCCACACGGTCTAATGCTTTGTCGCTTAATACATGAGTTACAAATAACTCATCTTCTTTATAATCAGTTAACTTACCTTTAACTTCATAAACCCCACGCAGCGGCTGTATCGTTATTTCTTCAACATCTCCAGCCTCAAGTTCGGAAATGAATTTACTGTAAGTTAATGGTTCAGTTTTTGTATTGTTTCCTTGGAAAAAACTGACGACTCCAATAACCACTAAAAAGATTAATAAATAAAATATGGTATTACGGAAGATCCGATTCATTCCTTACCTCCTCCCACAGTAAACACAGCTATTTTAAATAGTATCATAGAAAATCATGGCAATACAACTAATTAGCCATTTGTATACTTGACAAAATCCATTGTTACTTATTTTGATAAATTTCAGGCTTCAGCACGCCGATGTACGGAAGATTGCGGTAGCGTTCAATGTAATCTAAACCATAGCCGACTACAAATGCATCCGGAACTTCAAAGCATACATAATCTGCCTGGATATCAGCTTTGCGTCCAGTCGGTTTATCAAGCAAAGTCACAATGCTGATTGTTTTTGCTTTACGGTAACGGAAAAGCTCTACTAAGTAGCTTAGTGTTAAACCGCTGTCGATGATATCTTCAATGATTAGAATGTCTCTGCCTTCAACTGAAGTATCCAAATCCTTAAGAATCTTAACTTCACCGGAAGAGACCGTAGATGTACCATAACTCGAAACATCCATAAAGTCCATTTCCAAGTATGTATCGATGTTCTTCAGCAGATCCGCCATAAAAGGCATTGCACCCTTTAAAACACCAATTGCGAGCGGAAAGCGGTCTTTATATTCTTCTGTTAGCGCTTTGCCCAATGCTTTTACTTTGACACTGATCTCTTCTTCTGTGATTAATACTTTTTCGATATCCTGCTTCATTACAAGTTGCCCCCTACAAAATCATTGCTCTTTATATTCCAGTACAACACAATCACCCTCGGATAACCCGTATTCTTCAAATGAAGATTTCTTAAGGCCGGGAAGCCAGAGGATATTACCGCTGCCATCTTCTAAAACAGGCCAGCTGTTTCTCTTATTGATCGGTACTTTAGCATCAATAAATATATCTTTTACTTTTTTCGTACCGTTCATGCCTTTCAGTTTGATTTTATCACCTTGCCTTCTTGTGCGGATAAGCAAGGGTTTGTTCAAAGAAGAATATGGCATGACGAACACATGGTTCCCTGACAGATCATCAGGACTCCTGTCCGAAATTTCACAAGTTATGATATACCCGTTTGGGAGGGAAGTGCGTGAAGGTATCTGCACTTGCATCTCATATGACTGGTCTGTGTTTTGTTCAAAAGTAAACAAACACGTTTGATAGGATTTGATTACTTTTAGACCGTCTGGGTAATCAAGTGAACCGGAAGGATGTTTTTGCGAGAGTAAAGACTGAAGACTCTCTATATGTATAGAAGAAAGGGAAGATGGAATATCTTCGTAAAGATAGTTTAATATTAGTTGAATACCTCTTCTTTGTAAAGGCATAGGCAGGGTTTTAAACATTTCAATATTCAATTCGATTTCGTTCTTTTTCCTTTTCAATACTGTATTCAATTTTTCTTTCGTTAATTCCTGTAAGAACTGCTCATCTTCTCTAAATGTTCTGCTGAAAAACTGAAATCTCTCATGAACTTTAGGGTTTTCTTCCTTAAGAAACGGCAATACATGTTTGCGGAAGCGATTTCTTGTATAGTCCTGCTTCTCGTTGCTTGGATCAAATCGCGGAGACAGCTTGTGTTCATGACAGTAGGTAAGAATTTGATCTTTTGTAAAAGATAAAAAAGGACGAATGATTTTCCCGCTGTCAAAATCACGCATTTCAGGAATTCCCGCAATAGAAGCACCCATTCCGCCTCTAGTCATTCTCATTAAAATGGTCTCAACCTGATCATCTCCATGATGCCCTAAAGACAAAAACTTTCCCTCATACTTTTCCATTACTTTGCTGTAGAAAGTGTAGCGGCATTCTCTGGCTGCATTCTGAGCACTCATTTCCGGGTGCTTCCTGGCGAAATCAGACACGTTCAGCTGAACAGCTTCACACGGAACCCCATTCGAACGGCAATAGTGCTTAACAAATTCCATTTCTTCTTCAGACTGTCGACCTCTAAACATATGATCCACATGAGCAGCAATGATTCTAAGCTGATAAGCTTGCTGAAACCTCATAAATAAATGAAGCAGGGCAAGCGAATCAGGTCCGCCTGAAACCCCAATCACAACGGTTGCATCTTTTATATCGTTAACATTAAGAAAAGTCCGGAAACGTTCTAGCATGGCATTCCTCTTTTATAGCATGATTTAATAATTTTTTTCTAAAACGCATCCTGTCCGAGAACAGTACATTCTATATTGAGTGCACATTAATACTATCACTTATGCTTTGGCGTCTGCAAAAAAGAAGTCCCCCGTTCACATATTTATCAAATTTACAGGAGATAGTGATAAACATAGAACGAATAGATAATGCATAAAGCAGCAATAATCATCACGGTTTCGATCCATCCGCTTACTTTGCTCTTCTTTTTAACCTGCACCCGCGTTTTTTTCTGCTGATGGTTTGGAGCAGACTGTCTTGCTGCGGCAGGGGGCTTTCTGCTCGTCTTAGGATAAAGAGACTGCAGGAAATCCTGTTTCATTTCAGAAGCATACTTGTATTTTCCCAAGATGGCATTATTTAAAACGGCAGAATGCTGCCGCAAGTAAGGATTTGACTGAATAACAGCATTTAGCTGACCGTTTCCGTCTCCCTGCTTTTTAAACCGTTTAGGATAAACAGAATTGATCACGATCATAGCAGCTGCAAATAGATCATACTCCGCCTCCGCCTTGCGGGTCCCAAGTCCCCAGTATCCTCTATCAAAAAAATCGGTAAACTCTTTTATAGACCTGCCCTTAAGCGTTGTTCCTCCAACATCTATAAACCTCAGCTGCACCGGCCTGTCAGCCACAATCAGATTCTCCGGTTTCAAGTCGCCGAAAACCCAGCCTGCCTGATGGAGCTCCTGCAGATTTGAGAGAAGCTGAATTATTAATACACCAATCCATTCGTTGCCATTGTTCTGGATAAAATCAAGATATTGCTTTCCTTTAATATATTCCATTACATAAAAAGGAACTTGTGTTTGGGTTCTGGGATTCATCCAATCATCTACATCAATTAAAGCAGGCCCAAGGGAATTCCCCTGGACCTTTGAAAAGTGTTTAAGGACATTCACTTCAGAAGTAATGGACATGCTGTTCTCACTTACTTTAAGTGCTGAAAGTCCATGTTTTCCCTCCGCTAAATAGACAATCCCTGTAGCACCCTGACCAAGGGGTTTCAATATCCGGTACTGCTGATTATGCCACTTTCCCTTAATAATGGTGCCTGGTGCAGCTTTACATGTTTGATTCGTTGAAGTATTGTTCATCATCTGAGAGCAAACTCCTTAAAGAACGCTTTTTCTTAAACGAATGGATGCCATCACGAATAGCCGGTCCGGTCGGGGTAATGCCGCCAGTTGTAAGTTTAGGAAAAATAGAGGAGAGCGATTCAAGTTTCGGTGTCCATTCCAAAATGGTTTCAACTTCATCCTTTTTCCCAGGAAATACAGACACTGAAAATTGATTTTCCCCTATTCTCGAATTCAAGCTGATAGATAAATCCAAAAGTGATTCTTTTACAGTCGGCAGTTTCGGCTTCATGCTTCCGCTCATATCTACTAATATTAAAATCTCCATACCGATCGTTTCTCCAAGCTCATCGACTACTTCCATCACCTCTCCCCGTTTTTCAGGCGAAAGCTCCTCCATTGTCACTTTCTTCCCGAGGATTTGCTGAAGTTCAGAATTGACCACCCCTTGCAGAGTTTGAGTCATCGCTTGCCTTGTAACCATTTGCACCGTTTGAGAGAGCTGATGAGCATAGACAATCTGGCTTACACCTCCGCCCGACATAGCAATCCCTTCAATCTCATCGATCGCCTCCTGATCAATCACATTTTCTTCAACGATTCCGATTACATTTACTGAAATGCCTTGTTCTTTTGCCAGAGCCGCCATCGCAATCGGATCTTCACCGTGATTGGAGCAGCCGTCGGTTATAAGCAGAATTTGTTTTAATTTTCCCTTATTCATTTTAGTCCCCTCCTAATATCCTCTTATCACCAAGGAAATAATGTACTACCATCCTCGCCATGAAATAAGAGTTTTATACTTTAGAAGGGGCTTATTTAAAGGGTGATTCTTCTACATCACATTCTGTTTTTTGTAATGTTTGGACGTTGGAATAGAAGCCCATTTAGGAGTATTATGATCGATTTTGGCTACAACCACCGTCATATCATCCTCAATCTTTCCTGCTCTCGTACGGATAACCTCCTCCATAATTAAATCTGCCACCTCTTGCGGATCCATTGTCTCCAATTCTTTTATTTTTCTCTTCATCCACAAATCATGATTCTCCACATGCTTTGGCCCTTCGAAAATTCCATCACTCATCATGATCAGAAGATCTCCCGCCTTCAGCTGCTCTCCAACGACATCAACATCAAATTCCTCAATAATTCCCATTGGCAAATTGCTGGCTTGAATTTTCATGATTTGATCGCCGCGTTTAATAAAGCTTGGTGTGGATCCAATCTTTAAAAATTTGCAGCTTGCATCCTGCAGATCAACAATAGCCAGATCGAGCGTTGAAAATATTTCATCTGTTGTTCTTAAGGATAAAATGGAATTTATTGTCTTAATCGCAACTTTTTCTTCAATTCCGGACTGCAGAATCTTTTGAAGCAGCTTTATGGTCTCATTGCTCTCAAAATGGGCTCTCACTCCATTTCCCATGCCGTCACTGATTGCAATGGCGTATTTTCCAAAACCGAGTTCAATCGTTGAATAGCTGTCTCCTGAAACAAGACCTCCTCCTTTTGCCGCGTGAGCCACACCGGAATCAACTCTATATGTTCTCGAAGAACCGAAGGATACGTGACAATATCCGTTCGGATAGCTCGAGCATTCTTCATGTTTGACAATCACTGACTCTTCCAGAATATCAGAGAGCATTGGTGCGATGATCTTCTCGCACTCCCCGTGTCCATTGCAAAATGGAATACTCATCTCGATATCAACATTTCCCTGCTCCAGGCTATATATATCTACGTGGCCAATTTCAATCCCAAAGCTTTGAAGTGCCTCAAGAATTTGTTCTTCCTGAACAAAATGATTTTCTCGTTCACGCTTTATTTCCTTTGCAAAATCCTCCATGACCTGCGAAACTCCCATCAGCTGTTCCGCTACAAGCCTTCTGCTCTCCTGCACCTGCTCTTTTAACTTTTCATTAGCGTCGTAATAATTAATTTCCTGTTCAATAGCCTCCTCTACTTTTTTCGGTTTTGAACAATATCTCTCAAATTCCTTTTTTAATTTCCGGTTACCATGATACGTGTTTTCTTTGCTTTCATGCATAATAGTCTTCATAAAGTCATAGGTTGTATCAAAGTTCTGCACCCAGCACCTTTCTTTTTTGAAACAGGTCTGACACGTTTTTTCAGTTATGGTGCTTAAAAACAAATCGGTCCCCCTTTGATCTTCTGACTCTTCGCTTTTTTCATAGAATGTGACAAAGCTTTCTGAAAGGGCATGAAATACTTGAGAGAATTGATCTACCCGATGGGCCGTTACGTCCCTGATTTTTCTTACATACTGCTGCTGTTCCTGTGTATGTTCGTTTGTTCCGGGAATATGCTTAGCTAATTTATTTGTAATTGCCTTTGGTGTTAATAGAAATAACCCAATGGCAATGAGTGATTCTGATAAGTTTTTTATCAGGTCGTTTGACCCTTCTCCGTAAAGGGAAATCAGCAGAGATCCGATTAAAAGACCAATGGCTGCCCCAAATTTCTGGCCTTCTTTTAAGAGCCCTCCAAGCAGACCCGAGAAGGCAAGGAGGCTCATTTGATAGAGGTTTCCGACATTGGCAAGACTCAAAATTAAGCCGGTTACAACACCTACTGTGCAGCCAATGCTCGATCCGCCGATAAAAGCAAACAGCAGGACAATGTATCTCGATAAAATATGCTCTGCCTGAAGCTCCTGGTATGAGACCCCAACAAAACCGGTCAGCACGGAAGCAAGCAGAATCATTATGCATATGATTTCTTCTATCTTAAGAGACTGCTTGTACTTCCTGGCTGATATAAGAGGCAAGCTCTGCAGAAAAATAAGTGTCAGAATAAAAGCAAGTCCTGACTCAACCCCTGCCATCATATAATCGTACAATGTAAGTGAATCCTGAAGATAAAAGTAGCCGATTCTAGTCAGCATCATCGAAAGGAAAACAACAAACGGCAATGCTTTCATTTTATCTTTATAGATAAGAGAGGTTAATTTTTTCATGATCAGAAAGATAAGAATAGAGGCAGTGACAAATAGAGAGGTCTGCCACGATATCGTGACAGCTCCTGCGATCAGAGCAAGCGAGGAGAATAGCGCTTTATCTTTTTTCATTAAGAGGACAGCGCCAAAGAACGGCAGTGCAAAAGGAAGAACTTCAGTTAAAATGAGTGCTCTTCCCAGCAGAAAGCCGATCAGCACATAAAGAAGACCTTTATGCAAAAAGAGCAGCTGCAGTCTTGTCCCAAAACGATGAACTGAACGATTAAACCATTGATGCGTCCTCTCAAGATTCACTTCCGTAATCGGCTCGATAACCCTTCTTTCTACCTTTTCCATATTTTCATTCCCCCACTTTTTAATGATGTGGTTATTATATCGAAGGCAAAAAAAAGATTTTGTCAAAAGAAGGAAGCTTATCCCAAGAAACGTTCGACTGTTTTTTTGAATAGCGACAAAATGCCCGATAAAGCTTTTTATTTTCATAATAAAACACAAAAAAACCCTGACTTTCCATTAAGGAAAATCAGGGTTTTCATCATGATGACCCGTACGGGATTCGAACCCGTGTTACCGCCGTGAAAGGGCGGTGTCTTAACCGCTTGACCAACGGGCCAGAAAAAATGGTAGCGGCGGAGGGAGTCGAACCCACGACCTCACGGGTATGAACCGTACGCTCTAGCCAGCTGAGCTACACCGCCATTTTAACTGCCAAATGTTATAAGGCACAAGATATATAATACAAAGGATTTCGACTTTCGTCAACAAAAAAAAGAAAGTTGAAATATTCAGTAAACAATGTCGGAATAAATGGGGTTTAATTATGAAAAATCGTTCACTCGTTTTGGGGTGATAAAGATATGCAGAACCGCATAAACGCTTCGGCAGTGAAAAAACAAAAAACAGACTGACCACTCAACCCTGCAAGCAGCAGAATTGTTTATCCCATTTATTCTATTCTTTTTTCCATAAAAAAAGAAAGCACATTCTCATGTACTTTCTCTGCCGTTTTCAGCATTTATATCAGATAGCAGCAAGTTAACCTCTTCTTGCTCCGCGACCGCCGCGCTTTGATTCTGTATTGCGTTTAAGTGATGATAAGCGATCCTCACTGTCTTTTAAGAATCTGCTCATTTTTTGCTCAAAATTCTCTTTAGGGCGGAATTCATTTGTATTCGTTCTGCCTCTTGGACGATCTGAGCGGTTTGGACGGTCTGAGCGATTCGGGCGTTCTGAACGTTCTGGGCGCTCAGGACGATCAATTGCCTTTTTAATTGACAAGCCAATTTTTCCGTCTTTCTCTACATTGATGACTTTAACGGTTACCTCGTCACCGACTTTTAAGTGATCGTTTATATCTTTCACATAATTATCAGCAACTTCACTGATGTGGACGAGTCCTGTAGTGCCACCCGAAAGCTCTACGAACGCTCCGAAATTTGTAATGCCCGTTACCTTACCCTGTAACTTGCTGCCAACTTCTATCGACATAAAAAAAATGCTCCTCCTTAATAAACATAAAAAACTCATTTATTTAATTATACATAATCCAAAAATCAAGTGTCAACAACACTACTCTTTATCTTTTTTTGGCAACGTGAAGATAATCTCATTGTCTTCAGATAAAAAATAGTCCCGACGAGCAATTTTAGCAATATACTCATCATCATTCAACTTTACGATTTCTTCCTCTAATACCTTTTCATCTTTTTGGAGCTCCGTTAATTGAGTTTGAAGTTCTTTCTTTTGATGAACCTTCTCATTAATGGCACTGGATTGAGATATGAGAGTCGTTAATACGATAACAGAAGTTACCGCCGCAATCAATCCAAATAATGTCAACCGTCTGATCAATCCGCGTTTTCGCCTTTTTAATATCTGATCTTTCCGCTCCTGCTGCTGCATATACTGTGATTGAAGCTGCGTAATTTTCCGGTCTTTAGCGAGACTCATTCATTAGCCTCCTTTATTTCTTCTTTTTCCACGAAATCCATAAGTTACCACTCTTATTCTTGATTTTCTCATAAAGTCCTGCCGTTTTTTTGAAAAACCTGTAAAAAAAGTTCCTGATGGACAATGGAATCAGTTTCCACAATCCTTTTAAGATCCAAAAAACAGGAGATAACAGTACCTTTGCGATAGCATAAACCACTCTTGCCATCCATTTTAACAAGTTCCACAAAAAAATGACAAGTCCGCTTATAATTGCTGTCAATAAATTAAAAATGCCAACAATAGGCTTAATTAAAAAGAAATTTCCCATCTTCAGCATCGTCTTATAAATGCCTACTGCACACTTAATAATGAATTCGAGAAGCGCTAAGTAAATCCCTTTTATCAAGCTTTGATATGCCGCATATCCGCACAGCAGGGCAAGCAGAATGTATATGCGGAATTCTCCTTCATTCACATTCAGGAGAATATAAAATAAAAGGAGGCCCTGAACGAGCCAAAATAAGATGTCATTTATGAATACAACCCATTTGGCTCTTCTCGGCCGCATAAGAAAGCGGCCGTAAGTATCAAGTGAAGCGCCAATAAAACAGCCTGAACAAACCATGGAAAGCATCGTCAGGAATTGAGTGGAGAGCGTCATTTAAATAACTTGCTAAAGAGTCCTTTAGCTTTCTCCGTCTGATGCTCATCCAGATAGACGAGATCAAAAATTCTTCCTTTTATTGAGACGATCCCTTTATCTACGTCCAAATTTTTCATTTGGAGATTTTCTCCGCGGATAGCAAGAGCACCCATCACCGTCTCAAGCAGAAATTCTTCATTATCAAAGCTTTCTACATGTGTTACGCCTGTAATATCGAGCAGTTTACGGCCTCTCATAATAACATCATGCTCCTGGATCGTTCCCTTAGGCTGTGATTGATTATCATAATATTGATTCATTGCCAACCCCCGCATTCTTCTAAGAAATATTCTTACCTATTTCTATGAGCCAAGAATGCGAAATAGAACAAGCCCTCACATGATATCAAATTCTATTCTTCGCTGATTTTTTCTTCTTTTACAAGTGAATACATACCCGCTGCATCCTCTTTTTTAGAAGAATCCTGCAGGTTTTCAATTTTTACGATGATGCGTTTTTGCCCAAATCGAATGGCAAGCTCATCACCCAATTTTACAATAGAGCTTGCTTTTGCAACTGAGCCATTAACCGTTATTCTGCCTTGGTCGGACACTTCTTTTGCAAGTGTTCTTCTTTTAATCAGTCTCGAAACCTTCAAAAATTTATCTAGTCTCATCTTTTAAGCACCCCTTCATAGCCCTTTGCTTTTCGCTTCATCCCAGTAAGAATCCATTTCTTCAAGAGACATTTGTTCCAGGTTTAGGTTTAGTTCATCTGCCTTTTTTTCAATATATTCGAATCGTCTTTTAAATTTCTGATTGGTTGCCGATAAGGCTTCCTCAGGTTCAACTCCGTAAAATCTGCCGATGTTGACCAGTGCAAAGAGGATGTCCCCAAACTCCGCCAGGATCTTTGTTTGATCAGCATGATTTTCTGCTGTTTCAGCCTTGAATTCCTGCATCTCTTCCTGAACCTTTTCCCATGCTGACTCAGCATGATCCCAGTCAAAACCGACTTTAGCAGCCTTCTTTTGAATATGGTAGGCCTTAGATAATGCAGGGAGTGATCCGGCAATGGATTTCAATAAGGACTCTTTTTTACCTGATCCCTTCTCTGCACGTTTAATCTCCTGCCAGTTCGACAGGACTTCGTCTGTTCCGCTAACAACAGCAGTTGAAAAAACATGAGGATGTCTGCGGATCATTTTTTCTGTTAATGTTCTAATGACATCATCAACGGAAAACATGCCATCGTCTGAGCCAATTTGAGAATGCAGCATGACCTGAAGCAGAACATCTCCAAGCTCTTCAACCACATTTTCATCATCTTCTTCGTCAATGGCCTCTATTAACTCGTAGCATTCCTCAATTAAATATTTTTTCAGGGACTGATGGGTCTGCTTTAAATCCCACGGGCACCCATTTGGCCCTCGAAGCTCCGCAATCACCGCTCGCAGTGCTGAAAATTGATGATTCAGAATGCTCTCATCTTCTACAGGAGGTACATACACACTTGTTAAGTTGTTAACCGACGTAACCCGGTCAAGCTCAAAAAGGGGTACCTTTACGATCTTTTGCTCACTGCTGCCTGCCGCCGTAATAATCTTAACCTCATAGTCATCAGGCAAATCTTCCATCAGAGTTAATTTCACTTCAGAAGCAACCATTTGGTCATATACCTGGCATATAATCAAATGCTGTCTGAAATTTAACTGTTCTCTCTTCATCGTCAGACCGTCAACCATTTGAAACCCATCAATCGGATCGATTTGAAGCGCAGTAAACGTAGCATCTAAAAAGCTTTGACCTCCAGCTATATGGATCTCATAGCCTCTCTGTCCGCCATTTTGAAGAAGCAATTGCACCGTCTGCTCTGCAACAAGAGGATGTCCGGGAACAGCATAAATAATCTCTTTATCTTCAGCTTCCTTGTATAGCTCCAGTTCAATTTCAGCGTAAACATCACCGAACTTGTCATTCTCTTCATAAAGGTGGTCAAATGTCCTGAAATCCGGCAGTTCTGCCCTCAGTTCATCGACCACAGGATGTTCTTTTGTTCTTAAAAACAAGTGGGAGGCTGATGTAAGTTTACGATAAACTCCAAGCGGCAGATGACTGGCATCTGAGCCCCCAAGTCCTACAACTGTAATCTTTTTTGTCATCATTCCATACCCCGTTTCATTTATTTTAAAAACTTCTCAAGCTTTTTTCCGCCCGGAAATGCCGCTAGTTCATTTTTTGTAAAAATAGATAGTTTTAAAATGGCCATTAGATAGATGACCGCTCCTGTTAAAGCACCCGTTAATGATCCTAGTGCAGCCGCCAAACGGTCATAGTCCGCCCAATATTGATCAAAGACCGACATATAAAGGAAAAGCACCGCAATCATCAGACCTGCAGCAGCGGCAGTTTTGAGAAGATCCATCAAGCTGATCAGCATGTAGCCTTTCATTTTCAAATAATAGGCATTCAGAAGACTGATCACTGCATATGCAGCAATTGTTGCAACAGCTGCTCCTTCCGTATTCATCGTCGGAACCAAAAGAATGTTTAAACCAAGTTTAACTGAGGTTCCAATCAGAACTGCAGCTGCAGGAAAAAAAGTGAAGCTTAGCCCTTGCAAGATCGCAGAAAGTGTCAGGGCATAGGAAGTAAAAATGACTGAAACGCTTAAAACAGCCAGTACTTTCGTTCCTGAAGCATCCCGGTACAGCATGATGTTTGTCGGCTCCATAATCATAATCAGTCCTGCTGCTGCACCCGTTCCGACTACTGTGCAGATTTTCATGGAACTTTTTATTTTATCTGCTATCACGTAAGCTTCATGATTCTTTTTCGCATATGAGATAAGCGGAACTAATGATAAGGAAAAGGATGTTGCTGCGACAGTCCCAATCTGGATTAAGGGCTGACCCCTGTCATATATGCCTTTTAGAGCTTTAGCAGCGGACATTTCGATTCCGTTAGAGCGAAGCGCCGAATATAGCTGCATCGCATCAATCAATTGGATGAAAATCAGCATTAAGCTTGTGATGCAAATGGTCATTGTATTAATTAATAAATACTTAACGATTGTTTTTATGTGAATGGATGATTTCCTTGTTTGAAAAGGCGAACCTCTTCTTTTGTCTCTTGCCAAAAATACGGATAAAACTGCAGCAGCAGCAAGCCCCCCTGTCAATGAGCCGAATAAAGCCCCTTCGCCCGCTTCATATAGGGAGTATCCATTTTGAATCAGAATATATGAAAAGAAAAGGATCGTTATAACTCGGATCCCTTGTTCTGTCACTTGGGAGAGAGCAGTTGGAAGCATATTATCAGATCCTTGAAAATAACCCCTCGCAATAGATATAAAGGGAAGCAGCAGAAAAGAAAATGAAATAATTTTAAGCAGCGGGGCAAGCTCTGTGTCCCCCATGATTTCCGAAATGTACTCTGCCCCAAAATAGAGGCATAAAAAGAATAATGTACAAACTGCAATTAAGAACAAAAATGAAATCTTTACTATAGAAAAAATCGAAGTATCGTTTTCTCTGTCTCCAAATTCGATGATTAATTTTGAAATAATGACCGGAAATCCGGTTGTAGCAAGCATAATGGCAATCCCGTAAAAAGGATAAACCTGCTGGTATATGTAAAACCCTATGTCTCCAACAATATTTTGATAGGGCACTCTGTAAGCAGCGCTCATTATCTTTATAATCAGTCCCGCAAGTGTCAGTACAAAGGCACCTTGCAGAAAGAGATTTGCTGATGTATCAGAACGGACGTTCATCGCCCAATTCTCCTTCCAATTTTAAGCTGAACGTGCCTATTATACCACAACATGTAAGCAGCTCCATCTTCAGAAAAGCGGAAGCGCCCGTTTAACGCAGGCAGACAGATTAGGATTCGCCATTAAATCCGTTCTGTGACTATATAAGTGCATTCAATAGGAAAAGGCAGCAAAAATCGCTGCCCGGATAAAACAATATATAAATAATGACTACTGTTCCATTTGGCGCGCCAAAAACCCAGCTGCCGTTTCTACTGCTTTATGCTCTACTTCTCCTACTGCCTGATCCTTTGAAAAGATAACAACAGCACCGATAGGATCTCCATTTGCAACAATCGGTCCAACTGTGAAGGATTTAAGCTCTTCGCTTGTTCCATCTATCAATTGGATATTCCCGCCTTCTGTGTTAAGCACAGAGCTGCGTTCTTCCATTGCTTTTTCTACCTGTTCGCTTATATTTTTGTTCATGTATTCCTTTTTAGAGCCTCCTGAAACTGCTATGTATGTGTCACGGTCACATATCAGCACGGGATGTCCAAGGCTGTCATATAAAGCATCAGCATATTCCTTTGCAAAATCGCCAAGCTCGCTTATTGGTGAATACTTTTTCAATATCACTTCTCCGTCTCGATCGACGAAGATTTCAAGCGGATCTCCTTCTCTGATGCGCAGGGTTCTGCGAATTTCCTTGGGGATCACCACACGGCCTAAATCATCAATACGACGTACTATACCAGTTGCTTTCATCTAATGCTGCCTCACTTTCACTTGATGATTGTGTACTTGATGATTGTTTGCTCCAGCTAAAGTGAGCTTCTTTTTGCAACAATCACCATTGCTTAGGGATAGTATCCTTCACTAAAACACGCAATATACACAAACACAGTGAAATTTTCTTGAATAGGCAGTATTTTCTTTTCAGCTTAGACAAAAAGAACGGGTATTAAACTCAGTTAGCAGAAATCTCTACTTTTTTTACCGAGCCTAAACCATTTAAAAGCTCTGATGCAATCTTCAGCCATTTATCAGCAATAACTCCTTTTGTCTGGATGGTGATTTTAAGCCTTTTTCCGTCCATTCCCAGACCGACGGCTCTGCCGTATTTGTTGCTCAGATCAAACAGCTTCTGTCCGTCGACCAGCCTGCTCGCATCCTCACTGACGAAAAGGGCTACTGAGTCTTTTTCCTGCTTGATCATATCTACCTTCTCCTGGACAGCAAAAACTTTAAGTTTTGCAATCTGCAGAAGATAGCCAACCTCTGCAGGATAATCCCCGAATCTGTCGACAATTTCTTCCTGCAGCTCTTCTAAATCAGCTAAAGAAGCAACAGCTCTGAATCGTTTATAGATGTCAATCTTCTGTCTGCCGTCTGAAATGTACTCTTCCGGCAAGTAAGCATCCACTTCAAGATCAATTTCAACCTGGAACGGTTTCTCTTTCGGGCCGTCTTCTCTTCGTTCCTCAATTGCTTCTTTCAGCATTTGAGAATAAAGATCAAAACCAACAGAATCGATGAATCCGTGCTGCTGTGCACCAAGCAGATTCCCTGCTCCGCGAATCGAAAGGTCGCGCATCGCAATTTTGAAGCCCGAACCCAGTTCTGTAAACTCTTTAATTGCCTGCAGACGTTTTTCCGCTACTTCAGTCAGCACTTTGTCTTTTCGGTACGTAAAGTAAGCATACGCAATTCGGCTGGAACGTCCGACACGGCCTCTTAGCTGATAGAGCTGAGAGAGACCCATCTTATCGGCATCATGGACGATCAGCGTATTTACATTTGGAATATCAACCCCAGTTTCAATGATTGTCGTACTGACAAGCACATCAAATTGCCCATCAAGGAAATTAAGCATCGTTGATTCCAGTTCATTCTCGGACATTTTTCCATGAGCATATGTCACACGTGCATCAGGTACAAGCATAGATATTTCATCTGCTTTACGGTCTATATCGTCTACGCGGTTGTATAAAAAGTAGACTTGGCCGCCCCTTGCAAGTTCTCTTTCAATTGCTTCACGGACGAACCCGCCATTATATTCGACGACATATGTCTGTACAGGGAACCGGTTCTCAGGCGGTGTTTCGATAACAGACAAATCGCGGACTCCAAGCATTGACATATGGAGCGTACGCGGTATTGGTGTAGCTGTTAAAGTCAGGACATCAATGTTTGCCTTCATTTGTTTAATTTTCTCTTTATGTGTAACACCAAAGCGCTGCTCTTCATCAATAATTAATAGGCCCAGCTCTTTGTACGTAACATCTTTAGATAATAGTCGGTGTGTCCCTATTACCATGTCAACAGTGCCGCTTTTCAGACCTTTTACTGTTTCGTTCATTTCTTTTCTTGATCTAAAGCGGCTTAGCAAGCCTATATTAATCGGGTAATCCTGAAACCTCTCCCGGACTGTTTCAAAATGCTGCTGTGCAAGGATGGTCGTTGGAACCAGAAGGGCGACCTGCTTACCATCAGCAATAGCTTTAAATGCAGCACGGATTGCAACCTCTGTTTTACCATAGCCCACATCACCGCAAAGAAGCCGGTCCATCGGCCGTTCTCTTTCCATATCAAGCTTGATTTCATGAATGGAGCGGAGCTGATCCTCTGTTTCCTGGTATGGAAAAATCGATTCAAACTCGCGCTGCATCTCGCCATCAGGCGAAAACCCATAGCCTACACTTGCTTCCCTCTCGGCATAAAGCTTGATTAAGTCATCTGCTATATCCTGGACAGAGGATTCAACTTTCTTCTTAACCCGCTTCCAGTCACTGCCGCCAAGCTTGTAGATCTTTGGCTCTTTTCCCTCTGAACCTACATACTTCTGGATCAGATCAATTTGTTCAACTGGGACATACAGTTTGTCGCTGCCATGATAGCGGATATGCAGATAATCTTTGTGCACGCCATTAATTACAAGGGTTTCTATGCCCAAGTATTTACCGATCCCGTGATTCACATGAACAACATGATCTCCGACTTGAAGTTCCGAATAGCTCTTGATTCTTTCTGCATTTGATATTTTCTGGCTTCTTGGCTGTTTTTTCACTCTCTTTTTAAAAAGTTCTTCCTCTGTAATAACGGCAAGCTTTTGCAGCGGGAGTTCAAACCCCGTTTGAAGATCGCCTTCCATAATGTAGAGATTGCCAAGCTTTGGCGCTTCATTTTTTTTCAAAAAAGCAGCTGTAATCTCATAATCAGCCAGCACACCCTCAAGCTTTTTGACTCTCTCTTCTGTAGCACCAAGAAATACAACAGAGAATTTTGCTTTTTTCCATCTATCAATTTCACTTTTCAGCACATTCATTTGCCCATGAAAATTCTGCATCTGCTTACATGAGACATTTAAGATATTCTGAGGACTTGTATGCGGGACATGACGCAAAAATAAGGATAGATAGACAAGCGGATGCTTTGTTTTTGTTAAAACATCTGTATATTTATGTGACATCTGAACATCATTCACAATTTTTCCGTGCTCAAGCAGGCTCGTATACCAGTCAGCCTCTTCTTTTTCAAGATTTTCGTACATTTCCTGAATTCTGCTGACTTCATCCATGACGACAATGGTCTGCTCATGAAAATAATCTAGTAAACTAGCAGGCTTGGCATAAAAGTATGAAAGATATTTAAACATTTCCTGATTAAATTGGCCGTTCCTTAATTGTTCAAGCTCATAGCCGATATTCTCTGCCAGAATCTCTTTTTGTTTTTCATCTTTCAGCCGCTTCAAACTGTAGGCTAAACCACTTTCCAGCTTCTGTATACATGCAGTGATTCTGCTTTGATCAACAACGAGTTCCTCTGCAGGACCGATATGAACTTCTTTAAGCTTAGCAATTGAACGCTGATCTTCGCTGTTAAAAGAGCGGATCGAATCAATCTCTGTATCAAACAATTCAATCCGAATCGGGTATTCTTCGGTAAGAGGATAGATATCCATAATCCCGCCTCTTAAACTGAACTCTCCTGGAGCAGAAACCATTCCGGCTCTTTCATACCCCATCGTAATTAAAGATGCCATTGTTTTTTCAAGATCTAAATCTTGCCCAAGCTTTAAATGAAACTGATTTTCAAGCCAAGCTTCCTTCGGCGGCAAGAACCTTCTGAGCGCTGCGACCGGAGCAACAATAATTCTTCTTTTATTTTGAGATAATTGATTCAGGACTTCCATTCTCTGTGCTTTTAACTCAGGGCTTGCTACAGCAAGCTCAGAAGCAATTAATTCGTTTACAGGATAAAGAAGGACCTGATCCCCGAGAAGGTTGGCCAGGTCTTCATAAATCTTCTGGGCCTGAAACAGATTATGGGTAATCATTAAAATCGGTTTTTTTGAATGCTGATAAAGTGAAGATGTAAAGACAGACCTTGCAGAGCCGGATAAGCCTGCTACGAGCTGTTCTTTCAGGCCTCCATGAACTCCTTCAATAATCGTCTGAAAATCGTCATTATCATAAAAGTAATGCTGCAAACTTTGCAAAGGCTAAAACCTCCCCTTTTGTTAGTGATAGAAAGGCGGATGTCGATCTCTCTATTAGAAGCAGAGCACAGGGGCCAAATAACACGGCTCCTGCGCAATAAGCTCAGTTACTGGATTTAACGGAAAAATGCCTTGGTTCCTTTCGTCACCAAAGCTTTTCCTATTGAATAAAACGCTGCAGCTGATGATAATCAGGATTTCTCTCTAATGCTTCCTGACAATCCTCGCAAATGGTTTTTACAAGTATATCGCCATTCGACTCGTATGATATCATTTCTTGTCTCTCTTCCTGCGACAGGTGATGGAATCCCAATTGTTCACTGTATACTGAAACGCTGTCAATTGTTCCAACATTTACGCCGCAATGACGGCATTTATAATGTAGCGCCACTTAAAAGCCCCTCCTGAAAAGGTTTTTAACTCTAGTATGAACCTTCAGGAGCTCGCTTATACTCTTTAGTTATATTTGTTCATCACCTGTAAAAACGGCTCTGTAATAAAGCTTTCACATGCATCTGCAGAGATTGCAATCGCGTCTTTTATGCTCGGCTGTTCTTCTTTCCCAAATGAGCCCAAAACATAATTTGAAACACTCATGCCGCCAGCCGGACGGTCGATTCCAATTCGCACACGATTAAATTCCTGGGTGTTTAAATGCGTAATCATTGATTTGATTCCGTTATGGCCTCCCGCACTGCCCTTCATTCTCAGACGCACTTTTCCAGCGGGTAAATCAAGATCATCGTAAATGACAGCAATGTCTTTATCCTCGATTTCATAATAGTCCATCAAGGGCCTGATGCATTCACCTGAAAGGTTCATATATGTAAGTGGTTTTAATAATATGATTTTCTCGCCTGAAACATGACCGATTCCGAAGATTCCGTTAAACTTTGAACGATCAAGAGGAATGTTCAATCGCTTTGATAGTTCGTCAATCGCCATAAAGCCGACATTGTGCCGTGTATCCTCATATTGCTTCCCTGGATTCCCAAGTCCAATGAATAGTTTCATTCTCGTACCTGCCTTTATTCTAGAAGTGGTACAACTAAGCTAACCAATAGTGTATACCTTAGCCATACTCGCTCAATTATGTTCAAAAAGGATGATGCGGATTGGAGCAGAGTTATCCCAATTACCTATCATCACCCTAATTTTAGTATCTTTTTCTCTATTTAAACAATACCATAAAAAACGCAGCCATTAAATGGCTACGTTCTGTAAATTATGATTGTTTATTGTCTTCAGAGGAATCTTCGTTGTTCTCTCTGCCCTCAACACGTTCTGGTTCGCCGCCTTCTTGCTGCTCGCCGCTGTCAATTTCTTCTTCTTGCTTCGGAGGCAGAATAGAAGCGACAACTTCATCTTCTTCATGATTGAATGTGTACTTCCCTGAAACCTTAACATCTTTAATCATCAGTGTATCGTTGACGCCAAGCTCTGAAATATCGACCTCAATGGACTGAGGGATATCACCAGGCTTAGCTGTAATTGATGCCTGATACATTGGCTGCTGAAGCACTCCGCCGTCTTTTACCCCTGCTGCATCGCCTGTCAGCGTAATCGGAACCTCAACGACAACGTCTTCTTTAAGGTTAACGACATGAAAGTCCGCATGAATGATTTCGTTTTTGAGCGGGTCTGTCTGCATTTCATACAGCATAACCGAATGTGATTTTCCATCTAAATCAAGCTTTATAATGGCGTTGCGCCCTTCTTCACGCAGCGTTTTAATTAATTCAATGCTATCTAAGGAGATTGATTTTGTATCCGTTGACTTTCCATAAATGACAGCAGGAACTTGTCCCTGTTCACGAACCTTTCTTCTTGCTGAGCTTGTAAATACTGTTCGTTCTTGTACCTTTAATGTTGTCATAGTCCAAAACACCTTCCTAACGATAAGTTATGTCTTATTTAATTCCCATTATTGCCGGCATCTAAACATTTTTCTTTCCATATAAAGTTTCTTAACGATTTTATAACACAAAAACACCCTCAGGGCCTAAAAGGCAAGAGGGTGTTTTTCAAATGCATTAATCAAAAAGAGTGCTGACAGATTGCTCTTCATGAACTCGGATAATGGCTTCACCAATTAGTGGAGCAACTGATAGCTGTTTCAGCTTGCTTATTTTCTTCTCTTCACCCAAATTAATTGAATTCGTTACAACTAATTCTTTAATATTTGAGTTTTGGATACGCTCGATCGCAGGTCCTGATAAAACAGGATGAGTACAGCAAGCATATACTTCTGTTGCCCCGTTTTCCACTAATGCGTTAGCAGCAAGTGTAATCGTTCCGGCTGTATCAATTATATCATCAATTAGGATAGCTGTTTTGCCTTCAATGTTACCTACAATGTTCATTACTTCAGCTACATTCGGTCTCGGACGGCGTTTGTCGATGATCGCAATCGGCGCTTTCAAACGGTCTGCAAGCTTGCGGGCACGTGTTACCCCGCCGTGGTCAGGCGAAACAATAACGATGTCCTTTAAGTCTTTTTCAAGGAAGTACTCTGAAAGAATCGGCACACCCATGAGATGGTCAATTAAGATATCAAAGAATCCCTGAATTTGCGGAGCATGCAGATCAAGAGTGATGACGCGGTCTGCGCCAGCCGTTTCAAGCAAGTTCGCAACAAGCTTAGCAGTAATCGGCTCACGAGCGCGCGCTTTGCGGTCTTGACGTGCATAGCCATAATAAGGCATAACAATATTGATTGTTTTAGCAGATGCTCGCTTAAGCGCATCAATCATGATCAATACTTCCATCAAGTGTTCATTAACTGGCGCGCTCGTTGATTGAATAACGAAAACGTCACAGCCGCGGATACTTTCTTCAATGTTAATTTGAACTTCTCCATCACTAAAACGAGTTACCGAACATTTACCTAAATCAACACCAACTTCATCTGCAATCTCTTCAGCTAAAGCTGTGTTCGAGTTTAATGTAAAAATCTTTAAATTGGAATCTGCATAACGATTAGACATATTTAAAGGAGACCTCCACTAGGTTTTATAATATTGAGAAGCATGATTTCTTGTGCACTCTTTACTTCACATATCCATCTTTATTCACTTGTCTTGCACGCGCAATAGAAAGCGCCTTGCCTGGTACATCATCTGTAATAGTCGAACCTGCCGCAACATACGCACCTTGACCTACTGTTACCGGTGCAATTAAGTTTGAATTGCAGCCTATGAAAGCGCCGTCCTCAATCTTTGTAAGGAATTTATTCTTGCCGTCGTAATTGACAGTAATGGATCCGCAGCCAAGATTCACATCTGCGCCGACTTCAGCATCGCCAATATAGCTTAAATGAGAAGCTTTGCTTGCTTTGCCCATTGAGGATTTCTTGATTTCAACAAAGTTGCCGATCTTCACCTCATCCGAAATAGACGATGCAGGTCTGATGTGAGCAAAAGGCCCGATATTTACATCATGACCGATTTCACTGTCATGTGCAACAGACTGGCGGATTGTTGTGCGATCTCCAACCGTGCAGTCTTTCACTTCAGTGTGAGGTCCAATAATAGAATCTTCTCCAATGACGGTATTGCCTGAAATAATAGTGCCGGGGTAAATTACAGTGTCCCGTCCAATTTCAGCATCACTTGAGATGTATGTGTTCTCAGGATCAATAATGGAAACCCCGTTTTTCATATGAAAGGCGTTTACCCGCTTTTTCATATACTGCTCAGCTTGCGCAAGAGCTACTCTATCATTTACTCCAAGCGTCTCTTCGAATGATGCCGTCTGGAATGCAGAAACGATTTCATTGTTTGTTTTAAGAATTTCAATCACATCAGGAAGATAAAATTCACCTTGAGAATTATCATTTGACACTTTTTTCAGCGCATCAAAAAGAGCGCGGTTGTCAAAGCAATAAGTGCCTGTATTGATCTCCTTGATCAATAGCTCTTCTGCATTTGAATCTTTATGCTCTACAATTTTTTCAACGTGGCCTTCCGCATTTCTGACGACGCGGCCGTAACCGGCAGGATCTTCTGCTTTCGCTGTAAGAATTGTACCTTTTGCTTTCATTTCTGAATGATGAGAGAGTAAAGATGCCATTGTTTCTGCTGTTATTAAAGGAGTATCTCCGCAGATAACAATAGTCGTTCCCTCTTGATCTTCTAAATGAGCTGCTGCCTGCATAACAGCATGTGCCGTTCCAAGCTGTTCGCCCTGCACAGCATATTGGACGCTTTCGCCAAGCTGATCTTGTACTTTTTCCGCTCCGTGACCTACTATGGCAACGATTTTGCTTAATTCTAATTTAGAAACTTCATCAACAACATGCTGAACCATCGGCTTGCCGCCAACTGGATGCAGCACTTTATAAAGCTTTGATTTCATTCTAGTGCCTTGTCCTGCAGCTAAAATTACTGCGTATCGGTTATCCATTTTCAGGCCTCCAATATACCTTTTTATCCATAGAAAAATATATCTCAAATAGCACCTTATTTCAAGAAAACATATGAAAGTACATAATTTTTCATAAAATTGTCATGATATGTAAGGCCCTTTCAATCATTTCAGCAGTAGTTTTGATAAAAAAAAAGCCGAATAGGACTAAGTCCTACCCGACTTTTAAAGTGCTTCATATAATCAAGAAGCGCCTGCTTCCTCAAATTCAACTTCAAGTTCACCTAAACGATGATACTCGGCTAATACTGCCTCTTGAATTTTCCCGCGAGTTCCAGAATTAATTGGATGTGCGATATCACGGAACTCTCCGTCCGGAGTGCGTTTGCTTGGCATTGCCACAAAAAGTCCATTGTTTCCATCAATCACACGGATATCATGAACAACAAACTCATGATCCAACGTTATTGATGCAATCGCTCTCATGCGGCCTTCGGTGTTTACGCGGCGTAATCTTACGTCAGTTACTTCCATTCTGTTCACCACCTTTTCCTGTATGAAAAACTTTAGTTAAGTTATTCAACGGAATTTTTCTTTTTCCTGCAAGAATGGAAAAATATTTTGAAAAATCAGGTGATTGTGCTCATTTAATCTGGATGCTTGTGTTTTTGCCATTAATTAATGATTTTTTTAAATATACAGCTAATCATAAATGGCTCATCTTGCAAAAGCTCCATCCTAAAATGATCAGTTAACAGAAGCAATAACTTCAATTTCTACCAGCACATCTTTAGGCAATCTTGCTACTTCAACACATGAACGGGCAGGTTTATGTTCGCTGAAGTATTCGGAATACACTTCGTTGAATGCAGCGAAGGTATTCATATCTTTTAAAAATACAGTTGCTTTTACAACAGTCTGTAAAGAGGCACCCGCTTCTTCAAGCACAGCTTTTAAATTCGAAAAAACCTGATGTGTCTGCTCTTCAATTGAGCCATTCACCATTTCACCTTCAGGAGTAAGCGGAATTTGACCCGAACTGAAGAATAATCGGTCAATGACAATCCCCTGACAATAAGGTCCAATAGCCGCCGGAGCTTTTTTTGTATCAACTTTTCTCATCATAATCTCTCCCTATAAAGTTACTTGGTTTAAGAAGCGAAAGAAGTTTCCGTCCATGACATCGATTTGTTTCTCTTTTACATCAACATCTGTTAATTTCACTACAGATATGTATTCATCCACAAGGCGTTCTTCTACACCTTCTGATTCAACCAGCACGCCAATTCCGGCAAGATTTGCATTAAACTCTTCTACCATGCTGACCATTCCATTTATTGTTCCGCCGGCTTTCATAAAGTCATCAATAATCAGGACATTCGAACCCACTTTAAGACTTCTTTTTGATAAAACCATTGTCTGAATTCTCTTTGATGAACCTGAAACATAATTGATGCTGACAGTCGGCCCTTCTGTTACCTTGCTGTCTCTTCTTACAATGACAACTGGCACGTCAAGCTGATTTGCTACTGCGTAAGCAACAGGAATCCCTTTTGTTGCTACCGTCATGACAATATCAATTTTGCGGTCAGCGAAAACAGATGCAAATAAACGTCCAATCTGATTCACCATAGTCGGGTTTCCTAGTATATCTGTTAAATATAAATATCCCCCGGGCAGCAGGCGTTCAGGTTTAGCGATTAAACTGCAAAGTTCAGAAATAATTACTTTTGCTTCGCTTATCCCGATTTTAGGAATAAATTTAACTCCGCCGGCTGCGCCCGGCACGGTTAAGAGTGAACCAATGCCACGCTGTTCAAAAGTTTGCTTTATAATCGTCAAATCTTCACTGATTGAAGACTTGGCCGATTGATACTGATCAGAGAAAAAAGTTAAAGGAACAAGTGCATGTGGATGTTGTAGCAAGTAATAAGTCATATCAACAAGCCTTCCACTGCGACGAAATTTCATGGAATAACCTCCAAAATCCGAATATTTTAAAGATAATATAACTTAATATACGGATTTAATCAAGGTTATTCCGTTCCCCAAGCAATCTTACAGCAAATACCTGATCGCAAAAACCTCTTAATCCGTTATACACACGATGAAGCCTCGATTCATAGCGGACAAGGCCAAAAACAGTAGGCCCGCTGCCGCTCATCAGCACAGAATCAGCACCAAACCGCTTCATTTGATCTTTAATATTAGCTACCTCTGGATACATCTTTAAGGTAACATCTTCCAGCACATTTCCCAAAAGGCTGCAAATCTGATCAAAATCCTGTTCCTTGATTCCTTCAATCATCCCTTCTACATCTGGGTGAGTAACAGCACTCAAATTTAAATTGCGGTACACATCAGCAGTAGATACGCCAATCGTCGGCTTTGCCAGTACGACCCAGCAATGAGGCGGAGTATCGATATGCTGAATCTTTTCACCCCGGCCCGTAGCCAGTGCAGTTCCTCCGTAGACACAGAATGAAACATCTGAGCCTATCTCGGCTCCAAGCTCTGCTAGCTCATCTAAGCTAAGTCCAAGCTTCCATAACCTGTTCAAACCTCTAAGAGTAGCAGCTGCATCACTGCTGCCCCCTGCCAGGCCGGCAGCCACAGGAATCACCTTTGTAATGGCTATAGAGACTCCTTTTCTTACACCGCACCGCTTTTTTAATAATAAAGCAGCCTGATAAGCTAAATTCCGCTGGTCATCCGGGACAAATCGATTATGAGAAATGATTTTGATCTCATCAGACGCAAGCTCCACAAGTTCGACGCGATCAGCCAGGTCGATGGTCGTCATGATCATTTTCACTTCATGAAAACCATCTGTTCTCTTATGAAGGACATCGAGCGATAGATTGATTTTAGCTGGCGCTTTCTCCAAAATACGCAACATTTTCACCTACTTTTAACGAACTGAAATTATCCACATTGTACCACAAATAGAATGAATATAACGCAGTTTTCGACATTTCACTTTATTGGTGGAACATTTGAAATAATGAGCCTGTTTTTATTGTGATAAAAAGCCGGAGCTTATCGCCCCGGCTTTTGCCGTCTGTTTTTATGCTTTATGATTTATTCTGACTTGATAGGTGCTGTTCTGCAAGCTCAATCGCCCTCTTCACCATGTTGCCGGCATCGCGCGATCTGATTGCACCCCAGCCATCATTTTTTACCGTATCATAAAACCCCAAGTCTTTAGCCAGTTCGTATTTAAATTCATCGGACATGATTCCCTGACGTCTTCCCATCACAGAACACCCCTTTAATTTACGTCTGATTCTAAATCCTGCTTGATTTAACCGCATAAAAAAAAGCGGCACTATTAGTATGTGCGGCTTTGCGTTAGTGTTATCCAAAATAAATAAAGAATCATTAAATGATTTTTAACCAAAAAAAAAAGCAGCAAACATGTGTCTACTGCCCAGCAACTGCCACTGAACCTGAAGTATCTTCAAAAAATGTTAATTGCACTGTTTCAGTTAATACATCGGCATAACTGTATGATACACGTTCAAATGCATTTTCATCTTGATCTAGTTGTACAACGAAAACAGCTGGGTATGTTTCTGTAAGAACACCTGAACGCTCAATCGTTTTTCTGCGGCCGCCGTTTGCTTTAAGCGTAAGCCGCTTTCCAAGATTAGAATCCAGGGAATTTTTGATATCGACTAAAGTTTTTGCCATTGCATCCACCTCACTAATTTCAGTATACACGATAGCCTATTTTAAGTCAAATAAAATTTAAATTATAACAGTGATAAAAGTTCGTTGTCAACAAAATATTTTCAACAAAATTCACGTTCTCTCTACAAACTAGGCTTTACCTATTTCTTAATTTTTATGTAAAGATAGGAAATGTTTTCATTTTTCCAATAAAAGCTGCGCTTTTTTTCACCATCAGAAGAAAAGACCGCTCTCTCAAAGTGGAAAGCAGCCCTAAGAATTGGAATCCTCATGCCTGTGATAAGGCATGCCTGTACGGAGGACACCTTTTGTTTCAACCCCGCCAAGACCCTTCTCTCTTGTAAGCGTATTGCGCAGGACATCCCAGACGTTAATTCTCTCCATAAAAGGAGTAAAACTTATTTTAGCGACTATATACACTGGATCCAATGCATGAATATTAACTCGCGATGGCGAGCTCGCAAAATTGGCTCCTGCACTGATTAAAGATTCAAAGTGAGACTGACAGGCACCCGCAAAGATAACCAGCTGGTCTAGATGAGGGACGGCTTTTCTTGCATTGCGCACAGTTTGAACGAAATGCTTCGAATGACGGTAGGCATTGAGATCATTAATCGAGCCTTTATGCTTTGAGTATGAATCATGACCTGTTATGACAAGGATATTAGGCCGGTATTCTTCAATAAGATCCGTTACAACCTCCTGCATCTCCGTTTCTTTCACATGTACGCCAAAGACCGGGACACCGACACGCTCATAGAGAGTCAGACACTTTTGCAGGTATAGCGGATCGCCATCTAAGTGGAGCACTTTCCCAGGCAAATGAAAAAACTCCTCATTGTGGCTGTAGCTTGCCGTCGCTCCATACTCACGCTTTTCCTGCAATAAGCGGTAATCCTGCTTTAATAAGTACAGAGACTGCTCAAGCATTTCTTTTTCATGCACTTTCCTTTTATTGCGTTCCCGATCTCCAATAACTGCTAAATCGTCACATAACGCATCTGCGATCAGTCGTACTTCTTCTCCGTATAAAATGGCAGCCCACGTTCCATCTTCTGCTTGTTTCAGGTCTATTACCCGAAACAGGACATCATACTTATATGATTTTCGGGCTACGATATCTCCAATTTTTATTTGCATGTTCTTCACTCCAAATGACCGATTCCCCGGAACTGATCTTCAAAGAGCACCGCGGACTGGTTAGGCCCTAAGGTGATGCCCATTCTATGTCTAATTCGTTTAGACCCCTAAGCTAAGAACAATCCTTTTCTAGCCTATGATGCTGATTGAAAAGTGTGACCCGCCAGAAAAGCGGAACCGCCCGTTTAGCTCCGACAGACAGATAAGGATTCACCGGAAAAGTCCGGGTTTGACTTTTTCGGTGAATCCTTTCTGGCCGAGGAGTTGGGCGGTGGAGCTGAACAATAGAAAAGCAGAACCGCCTTGGGCACGTTAAGCAATTAAAACCATTCATTCCCACTGCCTTCATATCAAAAAATGCCCATATAAAAAGCCCGCAGCTGTCTTTCGCTGCGGGCCATTTTTCATAAATGAACTTTATCCATTAAAATCCTCAACTAACAAATCACTCAGCACTGCAAATTCTTCAATCGAAAGAGTTTCCCCTCTTCTCTTTCCGTCGATGCCGGCTTTTTCTAAAGCTTGTTCAATATCAGGTTTCTTTTCTTTTCCGTCTGGAAGAGAATGTGTCAGATTGTTAAGGAGTGTTTTTCTTCGCTGAGCAAAGCTCGCACGAACAATTTTAAAGAAAAAGTCTTCATCCTTTATAACCACTCTAGCTTCCTCACGCAGAAGCAGACGGATAATAGCGGAGTCAACATTAGGCTGGGGCATAAAAACGGTTCTAGGCACCGTCATGACCGTCTTGGCGTCTGTATAGTATTGAACAGCAATGGAAAGTGAACCATAATCTTTTGAAGAAGGAGAAGCCGCGATTCGATCTGCTACTTCTTTTTGCAGCATGACGACGATCCCTTTCAAAGGCAAATGATCTTCAAGCAGTTTCATAATAATTGGAGTAGTTACATAGTAAGGGAGGTTAGCGACGACCATCACTTCGCGGCAGTCCTTGAATTGTTCTTCCATAACCTCTTTTACATTTGCCAAAAGGATGTCCTGATGAATGACTGTTACATTGTCATAAGGCGATAAGGTGTCTTTTAAGATCGGGATGAGGCGCTGATCAATTTCAAATGCAACAACCTTTTTCGCCCTTTTGGCAAGCTGTTCTGTCAAAGCTCCGATCCCCGGACCGATTTCAATAACACCTGTTTCATCTGTTACATCTGCATGGTCTACAATACGGTTCAGCACGTTCGGGTCAATTAAAAAGTTTTGTCCAAGACTTTTCTTGAATGAAAACCCGTACTTTTCTAAAATAGCTTTCGTGCGAACCGGTGTTGCGATATCTTTAATCATTTTGCTGCTCCTCCCGAACAATCTCCTCTATAGCTTGTGCAAAAGTTTGTTTTGTAATTTGAAACATATGCAGTCTTTTTTCAAGCTGCTTGCCGTTTGTATAGCCTATTTTCAAAAGCACCCCGAGTTTTTCACGCCGCTCCTTCGCTTTTGGACCGCCTATTAAACCCGCCGTCATCAAATCATCTTTATCAATAATCGGATCTGTATCCGTCATCTCTTCTTTGATCTCTTTAAGAGCGTTTCGGATCGCTTCTATGGACGCATGCTCAACTCCGATGCCTTTTCCATTTTTAGGTCTGGCTTCAGGTTTTGTAATAAAAGCATGCTTGCAGCCGGGAACCTGCTCTGCAACCGTTTTGCGTATTTTTTCTCCTGGGAAGTCAGGATCTGTAAAAATAATGACACCCCGCGTCTTCTGGGCAAGGCGGATCTGTTCAATGACCGAATCTCCAATTGCAGATCCGTTCGTTTCAATTGTATCGGCATCAACTGCGCGCTTAATGGCAGTTGTATCATCTCTTCCTTCAACAACAATAATTTCTTTAATTTTCATGTTTTCCTCCAAAAAGGTGAAACTTTCCTGAGCAGTCAAACGTCTATATTATTGAAACGTAATTGTACCCCATTATAACGCAAAAAAACAGAGGGATCTAAACCCTCTGTCAGAGAATCAATTTAACACTTTGATTTTAACTTGCTTTCTTCCCCATCGATAGGCTGCTCCCTTATCAGAGAAGAAAACATCAATCTTTTTCCCTTTGATTGCGCCGCCTGTATCCGAGGCAATGGCATATCCGTAACCTTCTACATAAACTTTAGACCCTAAAGGAATAACACTTGGATCTACCGCGATTACTTTGGCATTCGGATTTGCTCTTAAATCGACACCTGTGGCAGTCGTGCCGGAACACCCATTACAATGAGCGGTATAAGCAGTTGATGTAACATAAAACTCTTTTGCAACAGAATCGTTTGAACGCGACACTGTTTCAGGCTTGCTTGAAGTACTTGCCGTACTCACAGGCTTAGGTGCAGCTTTTGTGCCTATTACAACAACACGGTCCTGACTTTCACTTTTCGTTTCTTCTTTGATCAGCTTTCTTGACACTTCTTTTCCATTTTCAAGCATAACCTCAAAATGTTTCGCAACAGTACCTTCTGTACCAGGCTTAATAACTTCCTGTTTTCCTTTTGGAATGCTGTTATCATTTTTTGTTACAACTGAAAATGCAACTGGTTCTTCCACTACATCGGTGACTTTTTCTACACGTGTGACTATTACGGCGTCATTTGCACTCAATGTTTCATGAATTTGGGGTTCAACCTTATCAAGTTCATTTACCTGTACCTTTTGGTCTTTCAAAAAGTCAGCGACAGTAGTCGAAGTTGACCATACTTGTTGTTTTTTATTTTCAACCGTTAGTGTGATCTGTATGGCTTTCTCAATGTTGAGCTTAAGATTATCAGAAATTTTCGTTTGCAACGAAGCATTCATCTTATCGTGCTCTGAAACTGCTATTTTTTGTTCTTTCAAAAATTCTTCTACGGTTTTTGCTGTTGTCCTTATTGTCCTTTTCTCATCGTCCACCGTAAGCTGTACAGGTTTCGAAGCCTCATAAACAACTTTTAGATTGTTTTTGATCTTAGTATCTCCTGATGGGGATACCTCGTCTTCTTGTTTTCTATCTATGTCTAAATCTTGGAGTAATTCATCAACTGTACGTGCGTGTGTCCTGAGCTTCTCGTCTTTGCCGTTCAGCGAAACAGTAACTGTGTTCTTCGACGCTTCAAATGTCGCGAATGCAGTACCCGTTCCCAAAACTACTAAACTGACAATTGCGAGGACAATCTTGTTAAAGCTTAGTTTTGCGGATAACAGCTTTTTCATATTATTTATCACTATGAAAAACGCCTCCTTCTCCTCCGAGGATTATATAAAGTATCGATCTTGCTGTCAACCCTCACCCACTTCTATCAATTTTTTCTAATCGTAATCACTATTATGCTAAAAAACTATCAAAAAGTGAAGCAATTCTTGTCGACAAATATATCCTATGAGGAAAAAGAGACATGTAGAACCTCTTTAAAACCTGTACTTTCGGACAAGCCCTATCAAAATTCTACAAATTCCTTTAGCGAGAAATGCCGAATAATCTTTTTGCATTGTCGGAAGTTTGTCTAACAAATTCTGCATAATCCATTTCTCTAAGTTCAGCAATTTGCTCTGCTACATATTTCACATAGCTCGGTTCATTTCGTTTTCCTCTAAACGGATGAGGTGTTAAGTATGGGCAATCAGTTTCTATTAAAAGACGATCCATTGGAATTTGCGCAGCAACTTCCTTCGGTTTTTTAGCATTTTTAAATGTAACCGGCCCGCCAAATGAAATATAAAAATTCATATCCATACATTGTTTCGCCACTTCAAGACTTCCTGTAAAACAATGCATTATGCCGCCTACTTCACTTGCATTTTCTTCCTGCAGAATTTCAACAACATCGGAAGTTGCATCCCGATTATGAATAATTATTGGAAGCTGCACTTCTTTAGCAAGGGCGATTTGCTTGCGGAATACATCCTTTTGAATTTCCTTCGGAGATTTATCCCAATAATAATCAAGCCCCATCTCGCCAATCGCTACAACTTTAGGGTGTGATGCAAGTTCTTTTATCCACTTGAGGTCTTCATCTTTCATATCAATTGCATCGACTGGATGCCAGCCAACAGCTGCATAGATAAAATCATACTTCTCCGCAAGCTCGATGGCACGTGTAATGGTCTCCGTATCAAAGCCGACTACAACCGTATGGGTTACCCCTTCTTCAAGTGCTCTTTCAATCACTTCTTCTAAGTCATCATTGTATTGAATCGCATTTAAATGAGCATGTGTATCAAATAACATGTTTAGACATCCTTTCATAGGGTTTAAGCAAAGAAAAAAAGAGGCGTCATTCCCGATTGTTACACGTGAAACACCTCTTTCTTCTCTTTTTTTATTTAATAATCGTACCGTTCGGAAGGCTGGAATCGACAGTAGCAAGCGACAAATTGCCTTCTTCTTCGCCAGCCAGGATCATGCCTTGTGAAAGTTCTCCGCGCAGTTTTACAGGTTTTAGATTCGTGATGCAAATGACTTTCTTTCCGACAAGCTGTTCAGGCTGATAGCTCTTCGCAATTCCTGATACAACCTGTCTTTTTTCAGAACCAAGATCAAGCTGCAGCTTTAATAAACGATCAGCTTTTTTTACCGGTTCTGCATGAATGACTTCTGCAACACGCATTTCAACTTTCATAAATTCATCAAACGTAATTTCGCCTGATGCATCTGCTTTTTGCTCTTTCTTTTCTTCCTCAGCAGCAGGAGCCGTTCCCTGCATTTGCTCTTTAATATATTGAACCTCTTCCTCTACTTCTAAACGAGGGAAAATTGGAACCCCTTTAGAGACTTTGACTTGATGCAGCTGCCCAAATTCTGATAAGCTGGCCCACTCTTTGAGCGCAGGCTCCTGTATGCCAAGCTGTTCAAACATCTTGTCAGGTGTTTTCGTAAGGAATGGTTTCAGCAGGATTCCTGAAATACGAAGGGACTCGGCAAGATGATACATAACTGAACCAAGCTTTTCGCGGTTTTCCTCATCCTTTGCAAGATTCCAAGGCTGCGTTTCATCAATGTATTTATTCGTTCTGCTGATGAATTGCCAAAGTGCATTCAATGCAATGGAAAATTCCATTTTCTCCATCGCTTCTTCGTATTTTACAAGGGTATCTTTGCTGAAAGCTGATAATTCCCCGTCAAAGTCTGTCTTAGGTCCGCTGTACGCAGGGATTTCGCCGTCAAAATATTTTTGAATCATGGCAATTGTACGATTCAGCAGGTTTCCAAGGTCATTTGCAAGATCAAAATTCAGTCTTTCGATAAAACCTTCTGGTGTAAAGACGCCGTCTGAACCGAACGGTACCTCTCTTAATAGATAATACCGAAGGGCGTCAAGGCCGTAGCGGTCAATTAGGGTAACTGGATCTACAACATTTCCTTTTGATTTGGACATTTTTCCGTCCTTCATCAATAGCCAGCCATGTGCAAACACTTTTTTCGGCAACGGCAAATCAAGCGCCATCAGCATAATCGGCCAATAGATTGTATGGAAACGCACAATTTCTTTTCCTACTAGATGAACATCTGCGGGCCAGAATTTATTGTACTTTTCATCGTTCTCCGAGCCATATCCGAGTGCTGTAATATAATTGGACAGAGCGTCAATCCATACATATATGACATGCTTTGGATCTCCCGGAACTTTCACTCCCCAATCAAAAGTCGTCCGTGATACTGCCAAGTCCTCAAGACCTGGTTTAATGAAGTTGTTAATCATTTCGTTTTTGCGTGATTCCGGCTGAATAAATTCCGGATTTTCTGAGTAATACTGCAGAAGACGATCTGCATACTTGCTCATCTTGAAGAAGTAGGATTCTTCTTTTACTTTTTCTACAGGACGCCCGCAATCAGGACAGTTGCCGTTTTCAAGCTGTCTTTCTGTAAAGAATGATTCACAAGGTGTACAATACCATCCTTCGTATTGATCGAGATAAATATCCCCTTGCTCAAGCAGCTTCGCAAATACCTTTTCAACAATTTCTTTATGACGGTCTTCTGTTGTACGAATAAAATCATCATACGAGATATCAAGTTTGCTCCAAAGATCTTTAATGCCGCTGACAATGTCATCAACATATTTTTGAGGTGTTACTCCGATTTCTTCAGCCTTGCGCTGAATTTTCTGCCCATGTTCATCTGTGCCAGTTAAATACATAACATCAAAACCGCGCATGCGTTTATAACGGGCCATAGCATCGCCCGCTACCGTTGTATAAGCATGTCCAATATGTAGTTTTCCGCTTGGATAGTAAATAGGTGTTGTAATATAAAATGACTTTTTGTGACCTTCCATCCGTTTCCCTCCTGGTATTGAAGACTGTCTCTGGGTTAGAGAAGAAAAGCCCCCGCCCCAATGGACGAGAGCGACTAATCATTGTTATTTATACTCTTTATGATACCATCTTAGCCTTTAATATCAAGAAAATATACCTTCTATGGACAAAAAAACAAAGGAGGACAAGAATAATATGAATGGCTCTGGTATGCCAAATGTTTCCTAATGAATTATTTTTGTTGATTCTTGTCGAACAATCGTTATAATTAAATAAACAATATTTTGAATTAATACTATTCACTGTATAATTAAAAATTCCCTTTTATGAGTTTAATTTCCTTTTATCAAGGGTATATATTCCTATTATGCTTAGTGCATAAGTGTTCAAGGAAAACCAACTTAATTTTACAAACTATTGGATATTTGAGGATTGACGTTTATTGGAAACACTGTTATGCTTATGAGGATGAAGATTTTGTCGAAAAATGACGAAGTTTAAGAAAAAACATATAGAGAACCTATTATTGGGAGGAGAACATAAACATGAAATCTACAGGAATCGTACGTAAAGTTGATGAGCTCGGCCGTGTGGTTATTCCAATCGAATTGCGACGCACTTTAGGAATCGCAGAAAAAGACGCATTAGAAATCTACGTGGATGACGAAAGAATTATCCTTAAAAAATATAAACCAAACATGACTTGTGCTGTAACTGGCGAAGTATCTGATGATAACTTCACTCTAGGCAACGGAAAATTAGTTCTTAGCCGCGAAGGTGCAGAACAAATTCTTAAAGAAATTCAAAGCAATTTAGTAAAATAAATAAAAAAGACCTGACACTCGCTGTCGGGTCTTTTTATTTTATTCATTTACATGATAGGACTGATAAACATCCCGCTTCGGTATGCCGCGTTCTTTTGCTACTTGCTTAATTGCTTCTTTTGAAGCATGGCCTTCACGGACATAATGACTGACATGTTCTTCAAGAGTAAGGGGGGTCCACCACTCTTCTTCCGCGATCACGTCCTTTTCATCTCTTCCTTCAACGATTAAACAAAACTCACCGCGAATCTGATTTTCCTCCGACCACATTAAAGCGTCTTTTATTGTTCCCCGGATAAATTCCTCGAAGCGTTTGGTCAGCTCTCTTGATAAGCATATTCTGCGGTTGCCCAATATTTCACTCATCACCGCCAGAGTTTCCTTTAACCGATGGGGAGATTCATAAAAAATCATCGTTTCTGTGCGCTTCGATAATTCTTCCAGCTGCTTTTTCTTCTCTTTTTTCTGTCTTTCCAAAAATCCGAAAAAGAAGAATGGCTGAGGGGTAATTCCTGATGCTACTAAAGCCGTCAGGGCTGCATTTGCACCCGGGAGAGGTATAACCTTTCCATTCTCAGCCAAAATTTCATTTACAAGCTGGCTGCCTGGATCTGAAATAATCGGCATCCCGGCATCACTAACTAAGGCAACGCTTTTTCCCTGTTTCATCAGCTCAAGAATTTTATGGCCGCTTGATTCCTTATTATGTTCATGGTAACTAATCAGATGAGTATCGATTTCAAAGTAATTGCACAGCTTTTTCGACTCCCTTGTATCCTCAGCTGCAATTACATCAACCTCTTTTAAAATATTGATTGCGCGAAACGTCATATCTTCTAAATTCCCTATAGGAGTTGGGACCAGGTAAAGAGATCCCCACTCTGTATCTTGGTTAAAGCTTTTTTGTTCCTGCATTTGTATCATCCTCTCCCTGCGAAAATCCCCATACCTTTTCCTCATCAGGCATTTTCAAAAACTCGTCCTTCTTTTTCCTCGACAGCTTTTTGAAGTAATATTCTGCTTTAAGAGCCTCGCTTTTTGTTTCAAACGGCTTGTTATAAAGCAAAGATACTGGTTTTCTTGCACGGGTGTATTTAGCGCCTTTTCCGGCATTATGTTTTTGAATGCGGGCTTCAAGGTCATTTGTGTAGCCTGCATAATAGCTCCCATCCCTGCATTCGAGCACATAAAAGAAATGAGTGCTATTTGTCTCCATATAAAATCTCTTTTACTTCTTTTGTGTATTCATTGTTTTCGTCATATACAAACAGCGGAGGCAGAATCTTTATATCAGGCTGTCCGCCTTTAATTCCTTCTATTAAAAGGGTATTCGCTTCTTTTCCCTGTTTTGGGTAAACAAGCTGAATCCGCTTAGGTTCAATTTTATATTTCTTCATTAGCTCTATAATTTCAACTAATCTTCCCGGACGATGAACAAGCGCTATTTTGCCGCCCATTCTTGAAAGCTTGCCGCTGGCCATAATAACATCCTCAAGTGTGCAGAGTATTTCATGACGGGCAATGGCAAGGTGTTCATTTTGATTCATTTCGTCTTTCTTAGGAGTTTTAAAATATGGAGGATTGCACGTAATTACATCGAATTTCCCGTGGCCGAGTGCTGCCGGCATATCCTTTAAGTCTCCATGAATCATGGTAATCTGATCCTGAAGCTGATTGTAGGCCACACTTTTTTCAGCCATTTGAAATAATCTCTCCTGAATTTCAACTCCTGTAATCATTGCTTTGGATCTTGTAGATAGAAGCAGGGGCACAACTGCATTTCCCGAGCATAAATCAAGGACCCGTCCCTTTTGTATCGGCATATATGCGAATTTCGAAAGAAGGACAGCATCTAATGAAAAGGCAAAAACAGACGGACTTTGAATAATCCTTAAATCTTCTGCCAATAAATAATCGAGACGTTCATCTCCTATTAAATCAACCATCATAAAATCCTTTCTTTTTTGTTAGTATTGACAAAGTGTTCCTCTTCCATAAAAAAAGCTTTCCCATAAGCAGGAAAGCCAGTTTATTTCTTATTAAGAAAGGAAAGACAAAACAAGCAGTCTCCATCTTTGCGGACACTTCCATAATGAACATTGCAAATATGGAAGCCTTCCTGATAAAGACGGGCCAGATTGTCGTATCCCTCTCCAATGTCCACAATCTTTGAATCCAGTGCTTGTTTATCTGTATGCTGTTTATTTTGCTTCTTTTTTTCTGTCGCAGCAGTCGAGTTTAGCCGCCTGCGGAGGTTATCATTTTCAAGCTGCAAATGATGATTTTCTTCAAGCAGCTCTCCTAAATGATGCTTCAGCTCTCCAAGCTGTCGATACAGAGAGCCGATTTGTTCCTCCATACTGCTTACAGATTCAAAGATCTCTTTTTTATCCACTTGTTCCACCTCATTAATCTGTGGATTTCATTGGAACTGCGCCTTCTTTCATTAATTCTTCCCAAGTAAATTCAACCACGCGGTCTTTTTCTGAAAGTTCAACCTGCAATACCCGTTCCAATATATTTAACCCGACTACTTTTCCGATGCCGATTGGAGTGCCGATCGATTCTCCAATATCCGGAAGCTGTTCTTTAGCAGATTCGTACTCATCATTCTCATATTTTAAGCAGCACATTAATCTGCCGCATAACCCTGAGATTTTTGTTGGATTCAGTGAAAGATTCTGATCCTTGGCCATCTTAATGGAAACCGGTTCGAAATCCCCTAAGAAAGTGGAGCAGCACAGCATTCTTCCGCAGGGTCCGATACCGCCAAGCATTTTCGCCTCATCTCTGACCCCGATTTGTCTTAACTCAATTCGAGTCTTGAAGATGGCAGCGAGATCCTTAACCAATTCCCTGAAATCAACTCGTCCGTCAGCAGTGAAGTAAAAAATAACCTTGTTTCTGTCAAACGTATATTCAACATCAACAAGTTTCATATCAAGCCTGTGCTCGTTCACTTTTTGCTGACAAACCTCGTAGGCTTCCTTTGCAGCATGATGATTTTCGTCTACGATCAGGCGGTCTTTCTCATCAGCCACACGAAGAACCTTTTTAAGAGGCAAGACAATATCATTCTCGCCAACTTGTTTCTTGTGAATTACTACTTTGCCGAACTCTACGCCTCTTACTGTTTCGACAATAACATAATCGGCGTTTTCTATTTGAAGCCCATTAGGGTCGAAATAATATATTTTACCCGCTTTTTTAAAGCGGACACCCACTACATCGTACAATCTTATCCCTCCTGCAAAGATAAAACCAATTGCTCCATCAGTAATTGTGGACTCACATTCATCTGGAGTCTTTTTTTTGCTTCTAAAATAGAAGTGATTTTTTCAAGGACCTTTTGTCTGGATACTTGAATGGCGTGCTGTTCTAACTGTGGAAGCAGATCTTGATAGATAACATGATCCGTATTGCCAATTTGGATGGAAAGAATGTCTTTATATAAATATAATAGCAAGTCATAGCCCATGTCCTGCTGTTCTTTTTCTGCGAAAAATGGCATCCATTGCGTTTGAACTTGGACAAATGCCTGTCCGTTTCGCTTTGATATCACTTCATACAATTTTATCACTACAAGTCTTGCCTGTGCAAACCAATCATCTCGACTTAATTCGAGTGCTTTTTCAACATTGTTGGTCATTCTTGCTGCAAGCTTCGCAAAATTAGGAGATACCTCCTGCTTTAACAGCTCTTTCTCAATAGCTGAAGTAGGCAGTGGCATAAAAGTGAGCGTTTGGCACCTTGATAGGATTGTATTTAAAATTTGATGCACTTGTTCAGTCATCAGAATAGCCATCGTATTGGCATTTGGTTCTTCTAAAAATTTCAGCAGACTGTTGGCAGCATTTGCCGTCATTTTGTCAGCATGCGAAATAATGTACAGTTTTTTGCTTGATTCAACGCCGGTTTTTGTGAATTCTCCCTGGAGATCTTGAATCTGCCACTTTTTTATCGATAATCCGTCCGGTTCCACTAAATGAACATCCGGATGATTGCCGGAATGGATGCGCTTGCAGTTTCTGCATGTCTCACAAGGTCTAAAATCTTCGGTATTTTCACAAAAGAAGCTTCTGGCAAGAAGCAGGCTGATTTCTTTTTTTCCTGTACCTTTTTTCCCTTCAAAAAGGTATGCATGGGCCAGCCGGTTTTTTTCGAGACTGTTGCCCAGCAGCTTTAGTACTTTAGGCTGATAATCGGCCAGCTCATTCCAAGTACTCATCGTCATATCTATCACTCTTTACGTATAGAGGTTAATTAAAAGGCCTTTAATTTCACCTATTTTTGCCAGTATGTCGATGGATGACTGATCTTCATTGAGCAGATTTTCCGTCAGTTCAATAAGATGCTGATCCAGTTGTTCTACGGTGATCAGTGACCGGGTGCTTCCGCTATAGTCCCAGGTCCCGGACTGCTTTACTTTCAGCCCATAGTCCACAGCTTCCTGTACGAATCGTCTGACAAGCGATTTATATCTCGATAGATCCCGCATATTCCGGGATTTCGCAACACGCCGGCCAGCCTCTTCAACATTTGCCATCAATGTATTTAATTCCTGCAGCTGCAGCTTGGATTCTTGTCTCAGCACCATTTCTGAAAATGGTTTGGATCCGGCGGCATTTGTCTTCTGATTGGCGTTTCTCTTATCTAATCCCGTACGAAGCTCTTGATTGATCTTCATTTATGCCCACACCTTAAAAATGGTGGAATTGTTCGATCGGAAGCACAAAGACTGTCGCTCCGCCAACTTCAACTTCAACAGGATAAGGTACATACGAATCCGCATTTCCGCCCATGGGTGACACTGGAGCTACGAGCTGTTCTCTTGATTGGCAGTTCTCTTTAATAACGGCCAATGCTTTCTCAACACGTGCATCTTCCGTACCAATCATGAATGTTGTATTGCCTGACTTCAAAAATCCGCCAGTCGATGCAAGTTTCGTTGCTCTGAAATTATGTTCAACCAATGCGCTTGAAAGCTTATTGCTGTCCTGATCCTGTACAACCGCAATAATCATTTTCATAGGTATGCCTCCTTATAGTTTAACAGCTTAATCCTGATAAAGCATTGTTTCATTTATGGTAATTGTAACATTGTTGTTACTTATTATATCAGCGTTTACTTTAAATAAGGAATTAAAACTTCCTTTACATCCCGATAGACGTCATCAAGAGACTGATCTGCATTAATAACTTTTATCCGTTCAGGGAATTTATCGATTAAATGTTTATAGCCTTGCTGAACTTTTAAATGAAAGTCCATCTTTTCAAGATCCAGTCTGTTCACTTCTCTGCCGTCATTGCCGCTGATTCTCATCAGACCGCGTTCAGGCTCAATATCAAAGTATAAAGTAACCTCAGGCATGACACCATCAATCGCAAACATATTAATAGAATAAACATCATCTACACCTATTTCTCTTGCAAACCCCTGATAAGCTAAGGAACTATCAATAAACCGGTCACAGATAATCAGTTTTCCCTCATTTAAGGCAGGAATTACTTTCTCTACAATATGCTGGCGTCTTGCAGCTGCATACAGTAAAGCCTCTGTTCTTGAATCCATTTCTGTATTTTCTTTATTTAAAATCACTTCGCGGATTTGCTCAGCAATCCGGATTCCTCCTGGTTCACGTGTGAATACTGCCTCTATACCCTTTTCCCTGAATTCCTCAGACAGCATATTTAGGATGGTTGTCTTCCCTGCACCATCAGGTCCTTCGAATGTGATAAAAATCCCTTTCATTACAATCACCTTTTCTTTATATAAACTGCAAGCTTTTCTTCTGTCAGTGCCCTGCTTCCCTGAAACCTCGCACCGCCTTGAATCAGCACCTGTATTTGGATGATATGTTCCTTCGTGATTCTTTCTCCCTCCATTAAAAGAGGGATTCCCGGCGGATATGGGATAACAGCATCTGCGCTTAATAAGCCAGCCGCATCTTTAAAAGATACAACCTCTCTACTATACCCATTTAACTGATGATTGGATAGGGGCATACTGATAGGACTGGTGCCATTTTGGAACATTAGAGGATTCAGCTCGTTTTTTAAAGCGAAACTACCCTTTATAGTGGTATACCCAAATTCAGGCGCGATCTTACTTGCTAACGGCAAAACGAGCAATACATTCTGGAGGTCTGCAAGCTCCGTATAGATGCCAGAAGCATCTAAGTGACTCTGAAGCTCAAAACCAGTCATTCCTGCAGTTGACTTAATCGTAAGTTTAAGCGGATCTGTACTTGCCTTCCTGTCATTGGAACGGACAATGCACAGCTCATCTATTTCCATAATCGTATTTTCAAAAGAGTTTATTGCTTCAGCGATGGAATCAACTGCCTCTGCAGATGTTAAACCCTGTAAATAAGCTCTTGCTAAGTCCAATGAGGCCATGATTGGATATGATGGACTGCTGCTCTGTAAAATGGATAGATAGTGTCCTATACGGTTTACATTTGCCAATTTGCCATTCACATGCAAAAAGGAACCCATTGTCATTGCCGGCAATGTTTTATGGGCAGAGTGAACAACAACATCTGCACCAGCCTCTAATGCTGATTGCGGGAAAGGATCCCCCAGTATAAAATGGGCACCATGCGCTTCATCCACCAAAACAGGGATGTTCTTTTCATGGGCAAGCTTTATTGCACCTTGCAGGTCACACGCCAGACCATAATAATTCGGACTCGTTAATATTAAAGCTGATGCATCTGGATATTCATTTATAGCTTCAGCAATGGTTTCATGAGGCACATAAGAAGGCACCATCAATTCTTCATCAAATTTTGGCGCCAGAAACACTGGACAGGCTCCTGCAAGTCTGATTCCATTAATAATGGATTTATGACTGTTCCGCTGGACTAAAACCGGCTTATCTCTCTCACAGCAAGCCATAATCATTGCGATATTTCCTGAAGTTGAACCGTTTACTAAAAAGAATGTTTTATCTGCCTTATATAGAGCTGCAGCAAGCTCCTGAGCCTCTGCAATCGGACCGCTTGGATCATGAAGATCATCCAATCCTGTGATCTCCGTCGCATCTAACTTTAAAATCTTTTCAAAATCATCTCTTGCCTCTTGAGAAAAAATCTTTCCATATTTATGCCCGGGTACATGAAACGAAACCGGGCGTTTCATCGCATGCCTTTTTAAGGCTGAATACAGTGGAGTATCCATCTAAACAAAAACCGTCCTTTATCATGTATTACCGTTATTATATCAGTAGTAGGTCAATAGAAAAAGCTGCCTGACAAGGCAGCTTAAGAGTAGAGCGGCGGCGTTTTCACTCTCCGCAGCTTATCAATAAAATATTTATATTTAGGGTCTTCTGTTTCTGTCTGAATCATATCAATCTCGCAATCTGTACAAACAAAGCTTGTATAGAGATGAATTCCCTTCGCTTTTTCCGTATCACATATAATACACGTTTCCCCAGCCGGTTTCTTTAAGTCTTCCGAATTCAATGCTCTCCACCTCCATACAAACAGTTTTGCCACAGATCAAATTTTGTATACAAAATTTCGAATTATCTTACCCTCTCTAATTGTATGATGGTGTTCATAAATCGTGTATGTCTACAAAAAAATATCTGGGCAGACGATTTATTAAAGATGGCTGCAGCTGATGTTTTGGCTGTTGCTTTGTCTGCTTCTTAAAAGATTCATTTACCAAGGGCAGCAAGAAAAAGGCCATTTTATCTCTTTTTCCATACAAAAAAGAACAGCATCTCTGCTGTTCTTTTTTTTGCGTGCCTGGCAACGTCCTACTCTCACAGGGGGAAACCCCCAACTACCATCGGCGCTAAAGAGCTTAACTTCCGTGTTCGGCATGGGAACGGGTGTGACCTCTTTGCCATCATCACCAGACAATATGCAATTAGAAAGAGTTATTCTTTCAAAACTAAATAACGTATGATAACAAGTTTCACTCAGTTTTTACACTTTATTAGACTGTGGTTAAGTCCTCGAACGATTAGTATCTGTCAGCTCCACACGTCACCGCGCTTCCACCTCAGACCTATCAACCTGATCATCTTTCAGGGTTCTTACTCACTAATGTGATGGGAAATCTCATCTTGAGGGGGGCTTCATGCTTAGATGCTTTCAGCACTTATCCCTTCCGCACATAGCTACCCAGCGATGCCTTTGGCAAGACAACTGGTACACCAGCGGTGCGTCCATCCCGGTCCTCTCGTACTAAGGACAGCTCCTCTCAAATTTCCTGCGCCCACGACGGATAGGGACCGAACTGTCTCACGACGTTCTGAACCCAGCTCGCGTACCGCTTTAATGGGCGAACAGCCCAACCCTTGGGACCGACTACAGCCCCAGGATGCGATGAGCCGACATCGAGGTGCCAAACCTCCCCGTCGATGTGGACTCTTGGGGGAGATAAGCCTGTTATCCCCGGGGTAGCTTTTATCCGTTGAGCGATGGCCCTTCCATGCGGAACCACCGGATCACTAAGCCCGACTTTCGTCCCTGCTCGACTTGTAGGTCTCGCAGTCAAGCTCCCTTGTGCCTTTACACTCTGCGAATGATTTCCAACCATTCTGAGGGAACCTTTGGGCGCCTCCGTTACATTTTAGGAGGCGACCGCCCCAGTCAAACTGCCCACCTGACACTGTCTCCCAGCCCGATCAGGGCTGTGGGTTAGAATTTCAATACAGCAAGGGTAGTATCCCACCAATGCCTCCACCGAAGCTGGCGCTCCGGCTTCCAAGGCTCCTACCTATCCTGTACAAGCTGTACCAAAATTCAATATCAGGCTACAGTAAAGCTCCACGGGGTCTTTCCGTCCTGTCGCGGGTAACCTGCATCTTCACAGGTACTATAATTTCACCGAGTCTCTCGTTGAGACAGTGCCCAGATCGTTACGCCTTTCGTGCGGGTCGGAACTTACCCGACAAGGAATTTCGCTACCTTAGGACCGTTATAGTTACGGCCGCCGTTTACTGGGGCTTCAATTCAAAGCTTCGCTTGCGCTAACCTCTCCTCTTAACCTTCCAGCACCGGGCAGGCGTCAGCCCCTATACTTCGCCTTGCGGCTTCGCAGAGACCTGTGTTTTTGCTAAACAGTCGCCTGGGCCTATTCACTGCGGCTTTTCAGGGCTATGAACCCTAAAAAGCACCCCTTCTCCCGAAGTTACGGGGTCATTTTGCCGAGTTCCTTAACGAGAGTTCTCTCGCTCACCTTAGGATTCTCTCCTCGCCTACCTGTGTCGGTTTGCGGTACGGGCACCTCTCACCTCGCTAGAGGCTTTTCTTGGCAGTGTGGAATCAGGAACTTCGGTACTAAATTTCCCTCGCCATCACAGCTCAGCCTTATATGAGAAGCGGATTTGCCTACTTCTCAGCCTAACTGCTTGGACGCGCATATCCAACAGCGCGCTTGCCCTATCCTCCTGCGTCCCCCCATTGCTCAAATGGTGAGGAGGTGGTACAGGAATATCAACCTGTTGTCCATCGCCTACGCCTTTCGGCCTCGGCTTAGGTCCCGACTAACCCTGAGCGGACGAGCCTTCCTCAGGAAACCTTAGGCATTCGGTGGAGGGGATTCTCACCCCTCTTTCGCTACTCATACCGGCATTCTCACTTCTAAGCGCTCCACCAGTCCTTACGGTCTAGCTTCAACGCCCTTAGAACGCTCTCCTACCACTGTTCGTAAGAACAGTCCACAGCTTCGGTGATACGTTTAGCCCCGGTACATTTTCGGCGCAGAGTCACTCGACCAGTGAGCTATTACGCACTCTTTAAATGGTGGCTGCTTCTAAGCCAACATCCTGGTTGTCTAAGCAACTCCACATCCTTTTCCACTTAACGTATACTTTGGGACCTTAGCTGGTGGTCTGGGCTGTTTCCCTCTTGACTACGGATCTTATCACTCGCAGTCTGACTCCCAAGGAGCAAGTCTTTGGCATTCGGAGTTTGACTGAATTCGGTAACCCGATGAGGGCCCCTAGTCCAATCAGTGCTCTACCTCCAAGACTCTCATACTTGAGGCTAGCCCTAAAGCTATTTCGGAGAGAACCAGCTATCTCCAGGTTCGATTGGAATTTCTCCGCTACCCACACCTCATCCCCGCACTTTTCAACGTGCGTGGGTTCGGGCCTCCATTCAGTGTTACCTGAACTTCACCCTGGACATGGGTAGATCACCTGGTTTCGGGTCTACGACCACGTACTAAAACGCCCTATTCAGACTCGCTTTCGCTGCGGCTCCGTCTCATCAACTTAACCTTGCACGGGATCGTAACTCGCCGGTTCATTCTACAAAAGGCACGCCATCACCCATTAACGGGCTCTGACTACTTGTAAGCACACGGTTTCAGGATCTTTTCACTCCCCTTCCGGGGTGCTTTTCACCTTTCCCTCACGGTACTGGTTCACTATCGGTCACTAGGGAGTATTTAGCCTTGGGAGATGGTCCTCCCTGCTTCCGACGGGATTTCTCGTGTCCCGCCGTACTCAGGATCCACTCTGGAGGGAACGAAGTTTCGACTACAGGGTTATTACCTTCTCTGACGGACCTTTCCAGGTCGCTTCATCTACCCCGTTCCTTTGTAACTCCGTATAGAGTGTCCTACAACCCCAAGAGGCAAGCCTCTTGGTTTGGGCTAATTCCGTTTCGCTCGCCGCTACTTGGGAAATCGCGTTTGCTTTCTCTTCCTCCGGGTACTTAGATGTTTCAGTTCCCCGGGTCTGCCTTCATTATCCTATGTATTCAGATAAAGATACTGTTCCATTACGAACAGTGGGTTTCCCCATTCGGAAATCTCTGGATCAAAGCTTACTTACAGCTCCCCAAAGCATATCGGTGTTAGTCCCGTCCTTCATCGGCTCCTAGTGCCAAGGCATCCACCGTGCGCCCTTCATAACTTAACCTAAATGGTCAATCGCATCACAAGATGCGTTTCGCATTTCGTTGTTTGTTTAGACATAAATGTCTAGAAAATCACTAATTATGGTAAGCGTAAATCTCAGTGAATTACTTGTTATCAATTACGTTATCTAGTTTTCAAAGAACAACTTCTTGGTGGAGCCTAGCGGGATCGAACCGCTGACCTCCTGCGTGCAAGGCAGGCGCTCTCCCAGCTGAGCTAAGGCCCCATATGAATTTAAGAGATGGTGGGCCTAAATGGACTCGAACCATCGACCTCACGCTTATCAGGCGTGCGCTCTAACCAGCTGAGCTATAGGCCCATCTCACAAGTGTGAATAAAAGAATATTTTTGACGTACAAAAAAGTACGCGCAAATAATTCCTCGCTTACTTCTAAAGTAAACTCGCTATTCACTTAGAGGGAACAAAGTTCTCTCAAAACTAAACAAAAACCAAAAGCGTCCTCATATCTTCCTTAGAAAGGAGGTGATCCAGCCGCACCTTCCGATACGGCTACCTTGTTACGACTTCACCCCAATCATCTACCCCACCTTAGGCGGCTGGCTCCTTGCGGTTACCCCACCGACTTCGGGTGTTGCAAACTCTCGTGGTGTGACGGGCGGTGTGTACAAGGCCCGGGAACGTATTCACCGCGGCATGCTGATCCGCGATTACTAGCGATTCCAGCTTCATGCAGGCGAGTTGCAGCCTGCAATCCGAACTGAGAATGGTTTTATGGGATTGGCTAAACCTCGCGGTCTCGCAGCCCTTTGTACCATCCATTGTAGCACGTGTGTAGCCCAGGTCATAAGGGGCATGATGATTTGACGTCATCCCCACCTTCCTCCGGTTTGTCACCGGCAGTCACCTTAGAGTGCCCAACTGAATGCTGGCAACTAAGATCAAGGGTTGCGCTCGTTGCGGGACTTAACCCAACATCTCACGACACGAGCTGACGACAACCATGCACCACCTGTCACTTTGTCCCCCGAAGGGGAACCTTCTATCTCTAGAAGTGGCAAAGGATGTCAAGACCTGGTAAGGTTCTTCGCGTTGCTTCGAATTAAACCACATGCTCCACCGCTTGTGCGGGCCCCCGTCAATTCCTTTGAGTTTCAGTCTTGCGACCGTACTCCCCAGGCGGAGTGCTTAATGCGTTAGCTGCAGCACTAAAGGGCGGAAACCCTCTAACACTTAGCACTCATCGTTTACGGCGTGGACTACCAGGGTATCTAATCCTGTTCGCTCCCCACGCTTTCGCGCCTCAGCGTCAGTTACAGACCAGAGAGTCGCCTTCGCCACTGGTGTTCCTCCACATCTCTACGCATTTCACCGCTACACGTGGAATTCCACTCTCCTCTTCTGCACTCAAGTTTCCCAGTTTCCAATGACCCTCCCCGGTTGAGCCGGGGGCTTTCACATCAGACTTAAGAAACCGCCTGCGCGCGCTTTACGCCCAATAATTCCGGACAACGCTTGCCACCTACGTATTACCGCGGCTGCTGGCACGTAGTTAGCCGTGGCTTTCTGGTTAGGTACCGTCAAGGTGCGAGCAGTTACTCTCGCACTTGTTCTTCCCTAACAACAGAGTTTTACGATCCGAAAACCTTCATCACTCACGCGGCGTTGCTCCGTCAGACTTTCGTCCATTGCGGAAGATTCCCTACTGCTGCCTCCCGTAGGAGTCTGGGCCGTGTCTCAGTCCCAGTGTGGCCGATCACCCTCTCAGGTCGGCTACGCATCGTTGCCTTGGTGAGCCATTACCTCACCAACTAGCTAATGCGCCGCGGGCCCATCTGTAAGTGACAGCCGAAACCGTCTTTCCAACTTGAACCATGCGGTTCAAGATACTATCCGGTATTAGCTCCGGTTTCCCGGAGTTATCCCAGTCTTACAGGCAGGTTGCCCACGTGTTACTCACCCGTCCGCCGCTGACCTCCGAAGAGGTCCGCTCGACTTGCATGTATTAGGCACGCCGCCAGCGTTCGTCCTGAGCCAGGATCAAACTCTCCGAAGAAAATTTGTGACTCAATTTGTTGCTGACTTCAAAAATTTAAAACGTTTGGTACGCTTTTGGTTTTGTTTAGTTTTCAAAGAACTTATTGTGTCGCATTCTCTCGAAGCGACCCCTTTAATATACCATTTATCTCTCTGTTCCGTCAACAACTTTTTTAAAAAGTTTTATTTAACGTCATCAGCGACGTCTATTAATATACCACCCGCTACAAAACGTGTCAACAAAAAAATTAGAACAAGCGAAACAAGCCGCCTGTTCTAAGATAAGATAACCATTTTTATAATAATTAATGCAGCAACACCCGGCAAACCAAGCAATCCAGAAATACCCGCAGTCGTCAGATTAATGGGGATGTGCAGGCCTATGCTTGTACCAAATGCATTAATGAAAAATAAAAATAATGCACCTATTACAACTTTCACAAGCACTTGGCCAGCCCAGCGCATTGACTTGAGCGGGGCGCCTGCAACAAGCAGCAGGATTGTGATTCCTCCGAGAATGGAAAAAACGTAGACGGGTTCCATTCCACCACTCACTTTCATCATTACTTTCTAAATATCTATGAAAGCCTGGTGAAAATAGAACAAGCTATTTTCTGCCGATCGTAATATTTCTCTTTTTTGCTTCTCTTAATAAGAAGAAATATTTTGATTGAGCCACTTTTAATTCATACAGTATTTCAGGAGACGGCTCCACACTTTTATCAACAAGCTGTTTTTGCCGATTCCATTCATCTTTCATAAAAAGGAGGTCATCAACCAGCAGCTGATCATATTCTTTTCTAAGCCAGCCTTTTCTGCGAAAAAACAAAGATACTTCCCCTCTCCGGCATCCCGATATTAAAGCTCCCGTCTTCCTTCCAGAGCTTTTGATAAAGTTACTTCATCCGCATATTCCAGATCTCCGCCTACAGGAAGCCCATGTGCTATTCGCGTCATTTTGATCCCTGTCGGCTTTAAAAGTCTGGAGATATACATCGCGGTTGCTTCACCTTCAATGTTAGGATTGGTAGCGAGTATGATTTCCTGCACTGTGTCGTCTTGAAGCCTTTTCAGCAGTTCAGGAATCTTGATATCCTCAGGTCCGATACCATCCATCGGTGAGATTGCTCCTTGAAGCACATGATACAGCCCTGAATACTCTTTCATTTTTTCCATTGCGATAACGTCTTTTGGGTCCTGAACGACACAAATGACGGTTTTATCTCTTCTTTGGTCTTCACATATATAGCAGGGATCCTGATCTGTAATATGACCGCATACAGAACAGTACGTAAGATTTCTTTTGGCATTGACCAAGGCCTTTGCAAAATCCAGCACAACGTCTTCTTTCATATTCAGTACAAAAAAAGCCAGACGAACGGCCGTCTTCGGGCCAATTCCTGGCAGTTTCATAAAGCTGTCAATCAGCTTTGATATCGGTTCAGGATAATGCATTCCATTCCTCCTAGAACATGCCTGGCAAGTTCATGCCTTTTGTAAATTTACCCATTGTATCGTTTGTGAGCTCATCCATTTTCTTCAGAGCGTCATTTGTAGCAGCAAGAACTAAATCTTGAAGCATATCGATATCTTCCGGATCTACAACTTCCTCTTTAATGTTTACATCAACCACTTCTTTGTTTCCATTAATTGTAACAACAACCATACCGCCGCCAGCTGTTCCTTCGATTGTTTTTTCAGCCAGTTCTTCTTGTGCTTTGGCCATGTCTTTCTGCATTTTCTGCATTTGTTTCATCATTTTTTGCATGTTGCCCATTCCGCCACGGTTCATAATAAATCTCCTCCAATATTAATCTTTTATTTCAATGAGATCTGTACCCACTAGTTTTTTTGCTTCAGCTATGAGCGGATCTTCGTCTTCTTCAGGGGAATCGCCGTCATCATTCTGACGCTGATCACGTATGTAATCTTCTCTTATTTTACCCCATTCTTGTTCTGGAACGCCAACCATTTCCATGTTTCGTCCCGTTAATTCTAAAAGAATGGCTTCCATATTGCTGCGAACCTGATTGTTGTTGTCCGCTACCATTTTACAATGGATTTCATATTTAAACTTTAACACAAAAGCAGTTTCTGATGCAGCTACCGGTTCACTGTCTGTCAGAAGCGCTGCATGAGATACTTTGTTTTGCCTGCGCAGATAATCAAGCAGCTCTCCCCAGCGGCTCTTTATGGCTGCCAGGTTTTGTTTCGTTGCGTCTTTCAGGATTTCCTGAATCCGGCCTGCAGGCACCTTGTACCCGCTTCGGACGGCTTTTGGCGCCTTTTGTTCATTTTGCGGCGCTTGCTGTCCGCTGATTGTGACTCCCTGTTTTTTCAGGAGTTCTAATTCATTTGCAAGTTTCTTCACTGTCGCTTCAAGCTCAGCATGGTTTTCACTTTGGCCAGATTGAACAGCTTTTGCCTCATGCTCGGATAGCTTTACAATTGCCACCTCAAGGAATATACGGGGGTGATTTGTCCATTTCATTTCCTGCTGGCTTTTGTTCAGGACATCTATAGCATGGTAGATTGTATCGGGAGGCATCTGTTTAGATAATTCCACAAACAGTTCATCAACTGTAACCCGCTCTAATACTTCCTCAAGCTGCGGCGCCGTTTGATACAGCAGAAGATCTCTGTAATAGTAGATAAAGTCTTCTACAAGTTTCGATGCATCCTTTCCCTGATTCATCAGCTCATCTAAAGCCTGCAGAGCTACAGATACGTCTTTATTGAACATAGCATGGATTAATTCACCTATCATCGCCTGTGAGACTGATCCCGTTATCAGCAGTGCATTGTCTAATGTCACAGTTTCATCACTGAAGGAAATAGCCTGATCGAGCAAACTCAGGGCATCACGCATACCGCCGTCCGCTGCACTTGCAATGACCTGAAGCGCAGCAGTATCTGCTTCTATCTCCTGATCTTCAATGATTTCCTGCATTCTCCCGACAATAGCTGCCGCTGTTATTCGTTTAAAATCGAATCTCTGGCACCTGGAGATAATCGTCAGCGGTATTTTGTGAGGTTCTGTAGTGGCTAATATAAAGATGACATGCTTAGGCGGTTCTTCAAGCGTTTTTAACAAGGCATTGAACGCTCCTATGGAGAGCATGTGCACTTCATCAACGATATAAACTTTATAGCTCACCGAAGACGGCGCATATTTTACTTTATCACGTATATCCCGTATTTCATCTACTCCATTATTTGAAGCAGCATCTATTTCAATCACATCGGAAATGGAACCATCTGTGATGCCAAGGCAAGCAGAACATTCATTGCACGGTTCTGCAACCGGAGCTTTTTCACAATTGACTGTTTTCGCAAAAATCTTGGCAGCACTAGTTTTTCCAGTTCCTCTTGGTCCGGAAAAAAGATAGGCATGCGAGAATTTTTCTTGCAGCAGGGCATTTTGAAGCGTTCTTGTAATATGTTCTTGACCTACGACATCATGAAATTGCTGCGGCCGCCAAACACGGTATAAAGCTTGGTAACTCACATAACGCCCTCCTTCAAATTCATCCCTTCTATTATACCTTAAGGAATTAGTATTTTACAAAGGAGACAAGGACTAATTTCAGACAGCCTTTTTTGCAAAGATCAAAAGCGCAGGCGTCCTGGTCTGATTCGTTCTGAACGGGGATCTAAGTGCAGGATCTGGACGAGGATACCTTTATTTTACCCCCGCAGCCTTTTGAATTTTATAAATTCCTAAACAAATAAAAAACCCACCCTGCAAGAGGATGGGTTTGTTCATTATAAATTAAACTGCCGTGCACCTTCCGTCGATTAGTGTCCATAAGCGTTACTTAAGCAGTTAGCTCGGCCCAGGCAACCCTGCGGCACATGAGAGGTTCCACTTAATGCTGCTTCCTTCCGGACCTGACATGGTTCATGGATTCCCATTGCGCAGGACCCAGACGTCAACACCACTTACTTAAGGCAGGCCCTACAGACAGCTAACCTCGGGAAAGGGATTCGGCCTCGCTAGAGCGGATTGCGAGTACAGGGCACCGCTACCTCCCCGCTTAGCACGGCAAAATTGATACCTAGTTAAGGTGCGCCGTTTAGTACGACGCATAACCTAGTATATAAGCTTTTCGAAAAAAATGCAATATCCAACTACTGTAAATTTTTTGAAGAAGCTTTTTCTGCTTTCTTTTGCTTTCTAAGATCCCTGAAAAAATCGCTGAGCATTAACCCGCATTCTTCCTCAAGGATTCCTTTAGCTACTTCAACCTGGTGGTTAAATCTTTTTTCATCCAGAAGATTCATCAGTGTTCCTGCACATCCGCCTTTCGGATCTGCAGCCCCGTAAACCACTCTTTTCACTCTTGAAAGCACTATTGCCCCTGCACACATCGGACAGGGCTCAAGGGTTACGTAAAGCGTCGCATCCTCAAGTCTCCAAGTACCCATTGAGGCGCACGCCTGATCAATCGCAATCATTTCTGCATGGGCAATTGACCTTTGCTCACTTTCTCTTAGATTGTATCCGGATCCAACTACTTCATCGTTATGTACGATGACCGCACCTATTGGAACTTCGCCGATTGCCTTTGCTTTCAGAGCTTCTTTTATTGCAAGTTCCATATATAACGTGTCCTTATCCATAATGTACTCCTTATAGATTATTTCATTATGACACAAGCTAATCTTTATAAAGGAGAGATGACGCCTTGGATAAAAAAGATAACTGTGCCCTGCTCATTATTGATATGATTAATAATTTTAAATTTAAGCATGGTGAAGTTTTGGCTGATGAGGCTAAACAAGTTTCTGAGAACATTTTCTCATTAAAAAAGAAAATGCAGAAGAAAAAACGTCCCATCATTTATATAAATGATCATTATAAATTATGGCAGGCTGATTTTCAAAAGATTTCTGAAAAATGCACAAATGAACTGAGCAGGCCAATCATTGAACAGCTCTATCCTGATGATACGGATTTTTTCTTAATCAAACCCATGCATTCTGCCTTTTATGGAACTGCCTTAAACATGCTTCTGGACAATCTTCAAGTGCAGCATCTAATTTTGACGGGAATAGCCGGAAACATCTGTGTTCTTTTTTCCGCTAATGATGCCTATATGCGGGGATATAAACTCTCCGTTCCATCTGACTGCATTGCTTCAAATGATAAACATGACAATGAATACGCTCTTCGCATGATGAAAAATGTCCTTCAGGCAGATATAGGCGATTCCCGCCAAATAAAAATATAACATGCTCCCGCTTGTTCCTTCATAAGATGTAACAGAGAGATTATGACGAATGAGTGAGGGGAATCAATATGCAGATACATATTGTCCGAGAAGGACAAACTTTATACGGGATAGCCCAAGCTTACAGTACAACCGCTGAAGAGATCATCCGGACAAATGAAATTCCCAATCCAGGCCAGCTTGTTATCGGCCAGACAATCGTCATTCCGATAAAAGGGCGATTTTATTGGGTGCAGCCTGGAGATACATTGTGGTCTATCAGCAGAAGATACGGTTCAACTCCAAAGGAATTATCTGAAGTAAATCAAATCTCGATTAATAGCCCGCTGCAAATTGGGTTCAGACTTTATATTCCCGACCGTCCAAAACAAAAAGCAGAATTCAACGCTTATATTGAACCTTCCGGAAATCAGGTAAGTCCTAATCTGGTGGAAAGTGCACGGGAAGCAGCGCCTTATTTAACTTACCTCGGTCCGTTCAGCTTCCGCATTCAAAAGGATGGCACTCTAGATGAGCCGCTCTTAAATGACTTTCCTAATATCGCCAAAAACAATAGAGTCACATTAATGATGATAGTGACGAATTTAGATGATGAAGGCTTCAGTGACGAAATCGGCCGAATCATCTTAACAAATCAGGATGTTCAGAACAAACTTCTGAATAACATTGTTGAAACCGCAAAAAAATATGGATTCCGCGATATCCATTTTGATATGGAGTATTTAAGGCCGGTCGACAGAGAAGCCTATAATCGTTTCTTAAGAAAAGCAAAAGCCCGTTTTAAAAAAGAAGGCTGGCTCATTTCTACAGCTCTGGCCCCTAAAACAAGCGCAGATCAAAAAGGGAAATGGTACGAGGCGCATGATTATAAAGCACATGGCGAAATTGTCGATTTTGTAGTGGTGATGACTTACGAGTGGGGCTATAGCGGCGGACCGCCAATGGCAGTATCCCCGATTGGACCGGTTAGGGAGGTCCTCGAGTACACCCTGTCAGAAATACCGGCAAATAAAGTCATGATGGGGCAGAATTTATACGGATACGACTGGACCCTGCCGTTTAAGCCCGGAGGAGAATTTGCAAAAGCCATCAGCCCGCAGCAGGCAATCCGCTTAGCAAGTGAGTACAATGTCTCCATTCAATATGATATGAAAGCCCAAGCTCCACACTTCAATTACCGCGATAAGGAAGGGAGAGAACATGAAGTCTGGTTTGAGGATGCCCGTTCCATTCAGGCCAAATTTGATTTAATGAAAGAATTAAAGCTGAGAGGCATGAGCTATTGGAAGCTCGGGCTCTCTTTCCCGCAAAACTGGTTATTGATTGCCGACAACTTTGATGTAGTAAAAACGCCAACATAAAAAGCAGCCCTATCAGGCTGCTTTTCTTATTTTTCGGTCCAAGTATACATATAATTGGCATCTTCAATTTCTTTGGCCTTTTTCACAATTCGGAGCGGACGAAACGTATCAATCATTACCGCGAGTTCAAGCGTCTCTTTTTTCCCGATGCTCGCTTCCGTTTTTCCAGGATGAGGACCATGCGGAATTCCGCTTGGATGAAGGGTGATGGATCCTTTTTTGATTCCTTTTCGGCTCATAAAATTTCCTTCTACATAGTAAAGAAGCTCATCACTGTTTACATTGCTGTGATAATACGGCGCCGGAATCGACTCGGGATGATAATCGTACATTCTAGGCACGAATGAGCAGACAACAAAATTGTGGCCTTCAAATGTTTGATGAACAGGCGGCGGCTGATGAATCCTTCCTGTTATCGGTTCAAAATCCTCGATATTAAAAGCCCATGGATACAAGTAGCCGTCCCATCCCGCTACATCGAAGGGATGGTGGTTAAAGGTATGCTTATGCATATATCCCCTGGATTTTGTCAAAACCTCAAACTCGCCTCGGGATTCTACTGTCAGAAGCTGTTCAGGACCCCGGAAATCTCTTTCACAGAACGGGCTATGCTCTAAAAGCTGGCCGTATTCATTTCGGTATCGTTTAGGTGTAGTGATCTGGCTGAACGATTCTATGAAAAGGATTTTTGTTTCGGCTTTTGGCACGACACGATAGATTGTGCCTATCGGTATGTTGATGTAATCTCCTGGCCGGTATGTGATGACACCGAACATCGTCTCAATCTTTCCATTGCCAAAATGAATAAAGAGCAATTCATCTCCATCACCGTTTCTGTAATAGGACTCCATCGTTTTTTTCACAAGAACCACGCCTATTAAGAGATCATCATTTCCCAGGATATACTCTCTAGCCTCAATAGCATCCCCTTCAGTTTGCAGAGCATCCGTAAAGAAATGCCTGTGTCTCAAGGAATCCATCTGTTCATATTCAGGGAGATAGGAATGAAGAAGCTCTGACTTTGCTACCTCTGTAGGCATGTAGTGATGATACAGAATGGATTGTGTACCTGAAAACCCCTTCGTTCCCATAACCTGCTCCCGGTATAGGCTTCCGTCTTCTTTTTTAAACATCGTATGTCTCTTATGAGGAATTTTGCCTAACGTGCGATAATACATTCTCTCACCTGCTTTTGGCTGCAATTTTATTTTTCAATAAGCCCAGACCTTCAATCGTTAATTCGACCTCATCTCCCGGCCTTAAATAACGATGCACCTCTTCCCCTAGCTCTAAAATACATCCGGTTCCGACTGTTCCTGAGCCAATCACTTCTCCCGGATATAAGGTGACACCTGAAGAAGCCCTTTCAATCATCTCCGAAAAAGGATAATAAATATCTTTTAAATTCCCTTTCGATATCACTTTTCCATTAACAGCAGCTGTCATCTTTAAATCATACCGATCTCCTGTCTTATATGGATGAAGCTCTTCTTTTGAAACGAGGTATGGTCCAAGCGATGTTGCGAAATCCTTTCCTTTTGCCGGCCCAAGACCAACTTTCATTTCTTCTCTTTGAAGATCACGCGCACTCCAGTCATTCATGATGCAGTACCCAAAAATGTACTCTTCTGCTTCACTTGCAGGGATGTCACGCCCCTCCTTCCCTATAACACAGGCAATCTCAAGTTCATAATCAAGAGCCTGACAGCCTGGAGGAACTTCAATCTTTTCCTCCGGACCTTTCACAGCCAGGTGATTTGTAAAATAAAACACAGGAAATTGATACCATTCTGAAATGACATCAAGCCCTCTTTTCTGTCGGGCGGTTTTCACATGCTCCTCAAATGCATAAAAATCGCGAATGCTTACCGGCCTTGGAAGAGGTGAGGACAGTCTCACCTCTGAAAGCCGATAAACTCCCATATCCCCCTCTTCAAACAGGTTCATTTCATGAATATATGAGAGGTATCGTTCATGCTCTGTTAAAAATTCTTGAATGGATCCAGGCAAGAACCCCCGGCTTACAGCGTTCATATCAATCACCAGATCATGCCCTTGAAGCCATCCCGCAGACTGTCTGCTGGACGGGGTTTGAAATGTCACAAACTTCATAATGATTTCACCTTCTTATGATCTCAAACGTATCAGTCATCGGTTTTGTATACATGTGCCCGGCAAGACGTCCGATCGGCTTTAGTTGTTCAGAGTCAATTTTCCCTTCATAGAAAAGAGCATCATCAACATGGATGTGCTTTACCTTGCCGATGACAAGACTGCCTGATCCCGCTTTCTCTCCAAAATGCAAGACATCATGCAGCTCGCATTCCAGGTGAACCAGGCTTTCTTTCACACGAGGCGGGACAACTGACTTGCTTTTCTCCTTCGTCAGCCCGCTTTGAACAAATTCATCCACCTCCGGATCAAAATCGCCTGCACAGCGATTCATTTGTTCCGCTATTTGTTCACTCACAATGTTGATGACAAATTCCTTCGTTTTTTCAATGTTGAGGAGAGTATCCTTTTTAGATCCATCCGTCCCTTTTCTCATAGGAGAGACACAAATCATCATCGGTTCAGCAGAGATTGCGGTAAAAAAGCTGAAAGGAGCCAAGTTTACCGCTCCTTTTTCATCAATAGTCGATACGAAGGCGATTGGCCTTGGCAGGATCGAGCCAATCATTAATTTATAAGCGTCTTTCCAGTGAAGCGACTCTGGCTTTACATCCATCTTTATCACCTTGCTTTCAGGATTAAGTCCTTATAAATTCCCTCGTCGCTCCTGCTCCCGTTCGATTGATTCAAAAAGCGCTTTAAAGTTTCCGTCACCGAAGCCTTTCGCTCCTTTTCTCTGAATCACTTCTATAAAGACTGTGGGACGATCGACAATCGGCTTGGTGAATATCTGCAGCAAATACCCTTCATCGTCACGGTCCACCAGAATGTTAAGTTCTTTCAGCTTATCAATCTCTTCATCAATATCTCCGACACGTTCACTTAGTGTTTCATAATAAGTCTCAGGGGTATTCAGAAATTCCACGCCATTTTTCTTTAAAATTGCAACTGTAGAGACGATATCCTCTGTTAAAATAGCAAGATGCTGCACGCCTGGACCATTGAAGAACTCCAGGTATTCCTGAATTTGCGATTTGCGTTTTCCTTCTGCCGGCTCATTAATAGGAAATTTAATCCGGCCTCCATTATGCATAACCTTCGACATAAGAGATGAATATTCTGTACTGATATCCGAATCTGTAAAATGTCGCATTTCTTTAAAACCCATCACTTTCTCATAATAGGAAACCCATTCCTGCATACTCTCTACATTTCCTACAACATGGTCAACGCCGATGATTCCTGCTTCTGTATAAGGAATCTTCATTTCGGCCGCTTCAAAACCCGGCATAAATGCGCCCTTGTATTCTTTTCTCTCTATTAGAGAATGAATGGTGTCTCCGTATGTACCGATTACGGCTTTTTTTACCGCACCATGTTCATCCTTCAGTTCAAATGGCGGAGTAATGGCAATGGCTCCTCTGAAAACAGCTTCATTGTAAGCCTTTTCAACATTATCCACGACTAAAGCGATATCTCTTACCCCGTCCCCGTGCTTCTTGACGAATTCAGCTACACGTGAGGTGTCATTTAAAGAACCTGTAATAACCAAGCGTACCTTCTGCTGCTGAAGCACATAGGATACGGTTTCCCTGTTCCCTGTCTCAAGTCCTGAATAGGCGACAATTTTAAAACCGAAGGCAGTACAAAAATAGTGAGCTGACTGCTTGGCATTGCCTGAATACATTTCCAGATAGTCAACATCTTTAACCGGGAAAAAATCTTCAACCTGACTGTCCTTCGCTGCTGTTTCCTCACGCATATAAATCCCTCCATTTTATGAATATTATTACTATTCAGAATCCATCATACGGAAAAAGAAGAGATGGAATCAAGAGTGCTGAGTAAAGCTATAACGCTTTTCTGCAATGATGTAACCTTAGATCACGCTCTGCTGCATCCGCATAAAACTCTCGCTGCTATGAGAGGATAATTGGAAACTTTTCTTTTTCGTTAAAACCTTACTCTTTTCATATTGCCACTGTGATACAATAAAATTTGTCTGTTTTGATAGATTTTTTTGCGTAGGAGGACCCGTGATGAATGGTGTACCGTTTATTACCGTGGAAGGACCGATTGGTGTTGGGAAAACTTCGCTTGCAAGAGCGATAGCAGAACACTATCAATTTCATTTGCTTAAAGAGATCGTTGATGAGAATCCGTTTCTCGGCAAATTTTATGAAAACATTGAAGAGTGGAGTTTTCAAACAGAGATGTTCTTCCTGTGTAATCGATATAAACAGCTTGAAGATATTGCTCAGTTATTTTTGAAAAAGAGTCAGCCTGTTGTGGCAGATTATCATATTTATAAAAATCTTATTTTCGCAAAGCGCACTCTTAAAAAAGAACAATACGATAAATACCTTGATATTTATTCGATTTTAACAAGCGACATGCCAAAGCCAAACTTGATCATTTACTTGAATGCAAGTCTTGATACCTTGCTTAACCGCATTGATATGCGCGGGAGAGAGATCGAAAAAAATATCGATCCCGGCTATTTAAAGCAGTTATCGGAGGACTACGAAGTGGCCATGTCACAGTGGGAAAAAGAGCACCCCTCCATCCCAGTTCTGAGATTCAGCGGAGATGAGCTTGATTTTGTACAAAACGAAAGAGATTTAACCTATATATTTAAACGCCTGGATGAATCTTTACATGAAGGAGTTACTAATAAATGAATTTGAGAGAGAAATACAGCATTCCTCACAACGCCGTCATTACCATTGCAGGAACGGTCGGTGTCGGAAAATCGACAATGACAAATGCACTTGCAAATGCATTGAATTTCCGCACCTCATTTGAAAAAGTAGATACAAACCCCTATCTTGATAAATTTTACGCAGATTTTGAAAGATGGAGCTTTCATCTGCAAATCTACTTCCTTGCTGAAAGATTTAAAGAGCAAAAGCGGATTTTTGAATACGGCGGAGGTTTTATTCAGGATCGGTCAATCTATGAAGATACTGGGATTTTTGCCAAAATGCATTATGAAAAAGGCACGATGACAGAAGTGGATTATGAAACATACACGAATTTATTCGATGCGATGGTCATGACACCTTACTTCCCTCATCCTGACCTTTTGATTTACTTAGAAGGCAGCCTTGAGGATATTTTATCCCGCATCAAAGAACGAGGCCGTCCGATGGAGCAGCAGACACCAATTGCTTATTGGGAAGAGATGCACCGCCGCTATGAGGATTGGATTAATAATTTTAATGCATGTCCTGTCTTGCGCCTCAACATTAACGATTATGACATTATGGCAAACGAAGGTTCTATTGAACCAATTGTTGAGCGCGTAGCCCATTTTATAGAGCAGACAAGATTACTTAAAAAATAACCGGTTTAATCGGTTATTTTTTTGTATCCAGCAAAAAAAGATATACAAAAAACCTGCAGCAGAATCTGCCGCAGGTTTTATCAATCTCCAATCTTTATGCGCTAAACATTGGATTTTATATGTAAAATGGAGGAGGTAGAGGGATTCGAACCCCCGCGGGGTTTGACCCCCCTGTCGGTTTTCAAGACCGATCCCTTCAGCCAGACTTGGGTATACCTCCGTACTGACAAGAATTAATATAGCATATCTAAAATATGCTTGTCAACAATTCTAAAAAAATTTTTCGAAAAAATTTAAGAAGGGGACAAAACGGATTTTGGCCCCTTCTTAAAAGCTTATTATTATCGTGAAATGACTTCTCTATTCCCCATATATGGACGCAAGACTTCAGGAATAACGACTGTTCCATCTTCCTGCTGATAATTCTCAAGAATCGCGGCAACAGTTCTGCCAATCGCAAGACCAGATCCGTTCAATGTATGAACAAATTCAGGTTTACCTTTTGGTTCACGTCTGAAACGGATTCCTGCGCGGCGCGCCTGGAAAGCCTCAAAGTTACTGCAAGAAGATATTTCTCGGTACGTTTCCTGGCTCGGTATCCATACTTCAATGTCATATTTCTTTGCTGCAGTGAATCCAAGGTCAGCTGTACACATTCTAAGCACACGATAAGGAAGACCCAGCAGCTGAAGAACTTTCTCTGCATGTCCTGTCAGTTTTTCAAGCTCATCATAAGAATCTTCCGGCTTAACAAATTTCACAAGCTCTACTTTATTAAATTGATGCTGGCGGATTAATCCTCTAGTATCTCTTCCTGCAGAACCAGCCTCAGAACGGAAGCAAGAGCTGTATGCTGCATAGTTGACCGGAAGCTGATCAATAGAGAGGATCTCTTCACGGTGCATGTTGGTTACTGGCACTTCAGCTGTAGGAATTAAAAAGTAATCTTCACCCGCAATTTTAAATGCATCTTCTTCGAATTTAGGCAGCTGGCCTGTTCCTGTCATGCTGTCACGGTTTACGATATACGGAGGCAGCACTTCTGTATAACCGTGCTCATCGATATGCAAATCAAGCATAAAACTGATAAGAGCACGCTCGAGACGGGCACCTAAACCGCGGTAGAAAACAAATCGGCTGCCGGTTACTTTACCTGCACGTTCAAAATCTAAAATCCCAAGGTGATCGGCAACATCCCAGTGAGGCTTTGGTTCATATGCAAATGCAGGAACTTCTCCCCATTCGCGGTGAAGAATATTGTCATCTTCCGTCTCGCCTACCGGCACACTTTCATGGGGAATATTTGGAATAGACAGCATTAACGTTTCAAGCTCTGCCTCAACCTTGCGAAGCTCATCGTCCATTTCTTTCACACGGTCCCCAACTTCACGCATTTCTTTTATTAAATGATCAGCATCCTGTTTTTCACGTTTTAACACAGCAATTTGACCTGAAACTTCGTTTCGCTTGCTTTTAAATACTTCTACTTTTGAAATCAGTTCACGGCGTTTTTGATCCAGTTCCTCAAACTTGCTGAAGTCGCCTAAATCCTCTCCGCGATGAGACAGTTTCTCTTTTACTTCTTCAAAGTTAGCGCGCAAATATTTAATATCCAGCATGACAAAACTCCTTTTATGTTTTTTTGCAAATAAAAAAACTTCCGTCCCCTGGTAAAGGGACGGAAGTTTATCCGCGTTGCCACCCTAATTGAAGGCAAATAAAACGCCTTCCTCTTAAGCAGGATAACGGCCTGTACCGGACATGTATACTCTCCGAGGATTTCAACATCTCATTCAAGGATGGATTCACAAGGCTCTAACACCGATTTACACCAGCCACCGGCTCTCTAAGAAAGAAACACTTGCTACTATTTCCTGTCATCATGTTTCGCATGTTCAATTAAGTAATTCATAATTTACTACAAGTTTGGGACGGTTGCAAGGGTTTTATACACTTAACTTTGCTTTTGTGTTTTCCACCATACGTACAAACAGCCCAGTCATCCGGTGATCATCCGTTAATTCAGGATGAAACGAGCAGCCCAGGAACTGTCCTTGACGCGCTGCAACAATTCTCCCGTTATGCTTAGACAAAATCTCCACATCTTCTCCAACTTCCACAATATGAGGAGCCCTGATAAACACACCAACGAAATCTTCAGCAACATCTGTAATGTTCAATTCTGCTTCAAAGCTTTCGCGCTGACGCCCAAATGAATTTCTTTCAACCGTAACATCCATTAGGCCAAGATGTCCTTCACTGTATCCAACAATGTTCTTAGCAAGAAGAATTAAGCCGGCACAGGTTCCAAACATCGGTTTTCCCTGTTCAGCGAAAGTTTTCAGCGGATTCATGAAGTCATATTTATCAATCAGGCGGCGCATTGTCGTGCTTTCTCCGCCTGGCATAATAAGTCCATCCAGTTCATCCAGCTGCTCAGGACGTTTCACAACGACTCCTTCTGCACCGCTAGCCTCTATTGATCGAATGTGCTCTCTTACAGCACCTTGAAGGCCTAATACACCAATTTTAAGCATTGTATTCTACTCCTTTATGATTACCAGCCGCGCTCTTGCATTCTGTTCTCAGGAAGCAATGTTGAGATCTCAATGCCTTTCATTGCTGTTCCAAGTCCCTTTGAAAGACTTGCAATCAGCTCATAGTCCTGATAGTGAGTTGTTGCTTCAACAATCGCTCGAGCAAATTTTGCCGGGTTTTCAGACTTGAAGATACCTGAACCTACGAATACTCCGTCTGCGCCTAATTGCATCATTAGAGCAGCATCAGCAGGAGTTGCTACGCCGCCTGCTGCGAAGTTTACAACCGGAAGGCGTCCCTCATGCTTGATTTGAAGAAGAAGCTCATAAGGCGCGCCTAACAGCTTCGCTTCTGTCATCAGTTCATCCGTGCTCATTCCAATGATTCTGCGCACTTGGCCATTTACTTTACGCATGTGGCGAACAGCCTCAACGATATTTCCTGTACCAGGCTCGCCTTTTGTACGGAGCATAGAAGCGCCCTCTGCAATACGTCTAGTAGCTTCGCCTAAATCACGGCATCCGCAAACAAATGGAACTGTATAATCACGTTTATTTAAGTGGTACTCCTCATCAGCCGGAGTCAGCACTTCACTTTCATCAATGTAATCGACACCCATCGCTTCTAAAATGCGGGCTTCAACAATGTGGCCAATACGTGCTTTTGCCATAACTGGAACCGTTACAGCCTTCATCACTTCTTCAACAATTGTAGGATCTGCCATACGGGCAACTCCGCCAGCTGCACGAATGTCAGCAGGAACGCGCTCAAGTGCCATAACAGCAACTGCTCCAGCTTCCTCAGCGATCTTTGCTTGCTCTGCATTGACTACGTCCATAATGACGCCGCCTTTTTGCATTTCTGCCATTCCGCGTTTTACACGATCTGTACCTGTGTTATTCATTCTATATCCCCCTTGTAATATGTAAAATTTCATTTTGCACATATAGCTTATTCTATCCTAAGTTATAAAAAAATCCTATCAAAATTAAAGAGATAATTAAAACAATTCAATCAAAGAAAAGCGGAGCCATCTATCAATTCTAAATATATCCATTTATGTAAAAAAGACTTACTCATCTCGAGTAAGTCTTTTTTCAATTAAAACCAGCCTGTGACAGTGTCTGTCACTGTTCCCCAAAGACTTCCGAAGAATCCGCCGATGCCTCTCATGGATAATACAAACCAATTGGCTTTTTCAACACCGCTTTTTGTTATGATATCAACATTGGCGTCGCTTTTTTCTTCTAAGAAGCCCAGGTCTTGGCCTTTTCCTGTGTACTTAACTGTCATATAGCCGATTTTCTCGCCTTTTTTGACAGGGGCTTGTACTTCATTGTCTGCATTGACCTTCTTTTGATCAAAAACGTAGCTTGGCTCATATGATTCTTTTTCACCATTTTTAACAACAAGATTAAGCGGTTCTTTTGTTGCTACTGCTACTTCTTTTTCTTTCCCTTTCACAACAGAGAGGTCAGATTTATTTTTGATTTGATAGTTTTCAGGATAGATTTCTTCCATCTTGAAATTGTTATATGCATAATCAATCATTTTTTTCGTTTCTTTAAAACGAGGAGTGTGCAGGCTGCCGTCATCACTTGCTGCGTTTAATACTACAGTTATAACCCTCATGCCATTTCGTTCAGCAGTTGCTGTAAAAGAAGAACCTGCTGATTTAGTAGAACCTGTTTTTAAACCATCTACACCTTCGGTTTCAAATAGCAGGCCTTCAAGCATCCAGTTCCAGTTATCCATCTTGATTGCATCTTCTGTGCCTTCTCTGAATACTTTTCTCGGAGTACTTGCTGTGTCCAAAACTTCCGGGTAGTCGTTAATTAATTTTTGAGAAAGCAGCGCCATATCCCTCGCTGACATTTTATTTTCAGCATCTGCTGTCGTTCCATCCGGATGCATTCCTGCAAGATCTCCATTTTCTAAACCTGTGGAGTTCACAAATTCGAAGTTTTTAAGACCAAGATCTTTTGCCTTTTCATTCATTAATTTTACGAAATTAGACTCAGATCCTGAAACGATTTCTGCTAATGCAATAGCTGCTCCGTTTGCAGAATAAATGCTCATCGCTTCATAAAGCTCTTTTACATTGTATGTACCGTCTTTTCGTAATGGAACGTTGGAAAGTCCGCGGTTTTGGGAAATTTTATATACATACTCACTTGGAGTGTAAGTTTGATCCCATTTGATTTTTCCTTTATCGACTGCTTCAAGAACCAAGTATTCTGTCATAATTTTAGCCATACTTGCAATCGGCAGCAGATCGTCTGCATTTTTCCCGTATAAAATTTTACCTGTAGACGCTTCTACTAAAATTGCACCTTTTGCATTGACTCCAACTGCATCATTTTCTGCCGCAGATGTCTGTGATGCCGGCAAAACAACTGTTATCGCCAGAACAGCAGCAAACAGAACGGACAGCAGACGCTTTAACTTCATGTTGCTCAAATTCATAACCTCCACCGTTTTTCATCTATTTTTATATTCAATTATTGACATGAGTTACAAACAACAAAATCGATTTTATCACACTATGGTCAAAAAAAATAGACAGAGTCTGAGACTCTGTCCTAAAGATTGAACATTGTATTACATTTCAGGTAAATCGACCTAGAAACGCTTATGAAAGCGAATAGTTCGGTGATTCTTTTGTAATTTGAACATCATGTGGATGGCTTTCGCGAAGACCTGCACCCGTCATGCGGACAAACTGTGAATTCTCGCGCAGCTCTTCCAAGTTTGCAGTTCCGCAATATCCCATACCGGAACGGATACCGCCAACCAGCTGATAGATCGTATCTGAAAGAGGTCCTTTATAAGGAGTTCTTCCTTCAATGCCTTCAGGAACAAATTTTTTGTTATCTTCCTGGAAGTAACGGTCTTTGCTTCCTTTTTCCATTGCGCCGACAGAACCCATACCGCGGTAGACTTTAAAGCGTCTTCCCTGGTAAATTTCCGTTTCGCCAGGGCTTTCAGAAGTACCAGCCAGGAGACTGCCCAGCATAACTGCGTGACCGCCTGATGCTAATGCCTTTACGATATCGCCTGAATATTTAATTCCGCCATCTGCGATAATAGTAATGCCAAGCTTGCGTGCTTCAGTCGCACAATCATAAACAGCTGTGATTTGAGGCACCCCTACACCTGCAACAACACGGGTTGTACAAATAGAACCAGGTCCGATGCCTACCTTTACAACGTTCGCTCCAGCTTCTGCAAGTTCTCTTGTAGCATCTGCTGTTGCAACATTTCCTGCAATAATATTCAGATCAGGATATTCATTTCTAATGGTTCTTACCATTTCGATAACGCCTTTTGAATGGCCATGGGCTGTATCCAGCACGATTGCATCAACGTTGGCTTCAACCAGTTTTTTCACGCGAAGCATCGTGTCTGAAGTAACACCTACTGCAGCACCGACAAGCAAACGTCCATGCTCGTCTTTTGCTGAATTCGGAAACTCGATTACTTTTTCAATATCTTTAATTGTAATTAATCCTTTTAAAACACCATTGTCATCAACCAGTGGAAGCTTTTCAATTTTATGCTTTTGCAAAATGCTTTCTGCTTCTTTAAGAGTTGTTCCGACGTCTGCCGTTACTAAGTTTTCTTTTGTCATAACATCAGAGATCTTGATGGAGAAGTCTTGAATAAATCTCATGTCGCGATTCGTGATAATGCCTACGAGTTTCTGTTCATCCACATTGTTTACAACAGGAACACCGGAAATGCGGTATTTTCCCATCAAATGCTCTGCATCAAAAACTTGATGGTCTGGAGTTAAAAAGAATGGATTAGTAATAACGCCTCTTTCAGAACGTTTTACCTTATCAACCTGCTCTGCCTGCTGTTCAATCGACATATTCTTATGAATAATGCCCATTCCGCCTTGTCTTGCCATTGCAATTGCAAGCTGCGCTTCAGTTACAGTATCCATACCAGCACTAATGATTGGGACATTCAGCTTTAATGTTGGTGTTAAGTTCACACTTAAATTTACGTCTCTTGGAAGAACCTCCGACTTAGCCGGTACAAGCAATACATCATCAAACGTTAAGCCTTCTTTTAAAAATTTACTTTCCCACATCATTAAATCCCCCTCTTAACGGCAAAATATTATTAGTAGATTAACAACTAGCCAACCTACTGTCAAGAACAGGCAAAAGAGTTTAAAAATTGCGAAAAAAGAAAGGGGAGCTGCAGGATGATGAAAACAAGCGTCTGGAACCAGTTAAAATCATATCAATCAACGGAAACGGTCCAAAAGTTTCTGGAAAAAAGTTATAAAAAAAATCAGCAAACAGCACCTGCAGAATTATCCTATCAAAACAGCTATCCTTTCGTTTACCATCTGAAGCATGCCGAAAACTTTTATCTTTCATCAGCATGCGCCGCCCTTCCTGTACAGCCAATGCTCCTGTTTTACGGAATGTCTCAGCTTATGAAAGCCTGCATTCTTACAGCAGATCCAGAATACCCGGCCACTTCCTCCGTCCTTGCACATGGCGTATCAACAAGAAAGCGAAAAAAACAGCATTATCGCTTTTTGCAGGATGAAGTAAAGATCCAAAGAAATGGTTTATTTGCTCACACAGCATCCCATTTATTTAAGCTGGAACATGTAGAAAATGATAAATACACCATGCATGAACTTTTAAAAAGAATCCCAGAAATAAGTGATTTATTTACTAGGCATAAACAGAAAAATGTTCATTTTAGAACCAAATATGAAAACAAGCAGCTGCATATTCCAGTTGAAGCGGCAGCCTCTTATCACATGACACCGGGAAGGCTGCTTGAATATTTCGATTATCATTTTCAGCTTAGCAGAGGAAATCACTCCGAAAACATAATTACTTGCTATCCGCCTGATCACTTCAGCGCTTTTTACAGTCTTCCATTTCTGTACAATGGGCAAACAGGCGAATACACCTTGCCTGCATCAATGAATGATCTTGCCGGATTGCCTGAATTCATGGCTCATTACTTATTGTTGTACAACTTAAGCATGATCTCAAGATATGAAACCGAGTGGTGGTACGAACTAATGCTAAGCCATTCACAGGATGATTATGTATTCATTGTTCGTTTTCTTGAAGTGACAAAAGAAAAAATACCTCAGTTTGCACTGATGTTTTTGAATGAATTATGGGAAAAGGGATAGTCCAGCGCATTATTGGATAACAAAATCAGGCTAATAAGTATTGGATAAAAAAAATCCATAATGAATAGTTGAACGGGTTATCGGGATCGTAACAGCACTCCATCAAATAGGGAAACCACTTTTTTCATTTACGAGCGCTTAGCGTTATTTTATGTTCGCTATGCAACAACTTCCAATGGATGTAAATTCTTCAAAAAAATCTGCTTCCAACCTCCTAACTGCCCTTTGTCCTTTTATTTTTTCCATACAAAAAAGAACAGCATCTCTGCTGTTCTTTTTTTTGCGTGCCTGGCAACGTCCTACTCTCACAGGGGGAAACCCCCAACTACCATCGGCGCTAAAGAGCTTAACTTCCGTGTTCGGCATGGGAACGGGTGTGACCTCTTTGCCATCATCACCAGACAATATGCAATTAGAAAGAGTTATTCTTTCAAAACTAAATAACGTATGATAACAAGTTTCACTCAGTTTTTACACTTTATTAGACTGTGGTTAAGTCCTCGAACGATTAGTATCTGTCAGCTCTACACGTCACCGCGCTTCCACCTCAGACCTATCAACCTGATCATCTTTCAGGGTTCTTACTCACTAATGTGATGGGAAATCTCATCTTGAGGGGGGCTTCATGCTTAGATGCTTTCAGCACTTATCCCTTCCGCACATAGCTACCCAGCGATGCCTTTGGCAAGACAACTGGTACACCAGCGGTGCGTCCATCCCGGTCCTCTCGTACTAAGGACAGCTCCTCTCAAATTTCCTGCGCCCACGACGGATAGGGACCGAACTGTCTCACGACGTTCTGAACCCAGCTCGCGTACCGCTTTAATGGGCGAACAGCCCAACCCTTGGGACCGACTACAGCCCCAGGATGCGATGAGCCGACATCGAGGTGCCAAACCTCCCCGTCGATGTGGACTCTTGGGGGAGATAAGCCTGTTATCCCCGGGGTAGCTTTTATCCGTTGAGCGATGGCCCTTCCATGCGGAACCACCGGATCACTAAGCCCGACTTTCGTCCCTGCTCGACTTGTAGGTCTCGCAGTCAAGCTCCCTTGTGCCTTTACACTCTGCGAATGATTTCCAACCATTCTGAGGGAACCTTTGGGCGCCTCCGTTACATTTTAGGAGGCGACCGCCCCAGTCAAACTGCCCACCTGACACTGTCTCCCAGCCCGATCAGGGCTGTGGGTTAGAATTTCAATACAGCAAGGGTAGTATCCCACCAATGCCTCCACCGAAGCTGGCGCTCCGGCTTCCAAGGCTCCTACCTATCCTGTACAAGCTGTACCAAAATTCAATATCAGGCTACAGTAAAGCTCCACGGGGTCTTTCCGTCCTGTCGCGGGTAACCTGCATCTTCACAGGTACTATAATTTCACCGAGTCTCTCGTTGAGACAGTGCCCAGATCGTTACGCCTTTCGTGCGGGTCGGAACTTACCCGACAAGGAATTTCGCTACCTTAGGACCGTTATAGTTACGGCCGCCGTTTACTGGGGCTTCAATTCAAAGCTTCGCTTGCGCTAACCTCTCCTCTTAACCTTCCAGCACCGGGCAGGCGTCAGCCCCTATACTTCGCCTTGCGGCTTCGCAGAGACCTGTGTTTTTGCTAAACAGTCGCCTGGGCCTATTCACTGCGGCTTTTCAGGGCTATGAACCCTAAAAAGCACCCCTTCTCCCGAAGTTACGGGGTCATTTTGCCGAGTTCCTTAACGAGAGTTCTCTCGCTCACCTTAGGATTCTCTCCTCGCCTACCTGTGTCGGTTTGCGGTACGGGCACCTCTCACCTCGCTAGAGGCTTTTCTTGGCAGTGTGGAATCAGGAACTTCGGTACTAAATTTCCCTCGCCATCACAGCTCAGCCTTATATGAGAAGCGGATTTGCCTACTTCTCAGCCTAACTGCTTGGACGCGCATATCCAACAGCGCGCTTGCCCTATCCTCCTGCGTCCCCCCATTGCTCAAATGGTGAGGAGGTGGTACAGGAATATCAACCTGTTGTCCATCGCCTACGCCTTTCGGCCTCGGCTTAGGTCCCGACTAACCCTGAGCGGACGAGCCTTCCTCAGGAAACCTTAGGCATTCGGTGGAGGGGATTCTCACCCCTCTTTCGCTACTCATACCGGCATTCTCACTTCTAAGCGCTCCACCAGTCCTTACGGTCTAGCTTCAACGCCCTTAGAACGCTCTCCTACCACTGTTCGTAAGAACAGTCCACAGCTTCGGTGATACGTTTAGCCCCGGTACATTTTCGGCGCAGAGTCACTCGACCAGTGAGCTATTACGCACTCTTTAAATGGTGGCTGCTTCTAAGCCAACATCCTGGTTGTCTAAGCAACTCCACATCCTTTTCCACTTAACGTATACTTTGGGACCTTAGCTGGTGGTCTGGGCTGTTTCCCTCTTGACTACGGATCTTATCACTCGCAGTCTGACTCCCAAGGAGCAAGTCTTTGGCATTCGGAGTTTGACTGAATTCGGTAACCCGATGAGGGCCCCTAGTCCAATCAGTGCTCTACCTCCAAGACTCTCATACTTGAGGCTAGCCCTAAAGCTATTTCGGAGAGAACCAGCTATCTCCAGGTTCGATTGGAATTTCTCCGCTACCCACACCTCATCCCCGCACTTTTCAACGTGCGTGGGTTCGGGCCTCCATTCAGTGTTACCTGAACTTCACCCTGGACATGGGTAGATCACCTGGTTTCGGGTCTACGACCACGTACTAAAACGCCCTATTCAGACTCGCTTTCGCTGCGGCTCCGTCTCATCAACTTAACCTTGCACGGGATCGTAACTCGCCGGTTCATTCTACAAAAGGCACGCCATCACCCATTAACGGGCTCTGACTACTTGTAAGCACACGGTTTCAGGATCTTTTCACTCCCCTTCCGGGGTGCTTTTCACCTTTCCCTCACGGTACTGGTTCACTATCGGTCACTAGGGAGTATTTAGCCTTGGGAGATGGTCCTCCCTGCTTCCGACGGGATTTCTCGTGTCCCGCCGTACTCAGGATCCACTCTGGAGGGAACGAAGTTTCGACTACAGGGTTATTACCTTCTCTGACGGACCTTTCCAGGTCGCTTCATCTACCCCGTTCCTTTGTAACTCCGTATAGAGTGTCCTACAACCCCAAGAGGCAAGCCTCTTGGTTTGGGCTAATTCCGTTTCGCTCGCCGCTACTTGGGAAATCGCGTTTGCTTTCTCTTCCTCCGGGTACTTAGATGTTTCAGTTCCCCGGGTCTGCCTTCATTATCCTATGTATTCAGATAAAGATACTGTTCCATTACGAACAGTGGGTTTCCCCATTCGGAAATCTCTGGATCAAAGCTTACTTACAGCTCCCCAAAGCATATCGGTGTTAGTCCCGTCCTTCATCGGCTCCTAGTGCCAAGGCATCCACCGTGCGCCCTTCATAACTTAACCTAAATGGTCAACCGCATCATAAGATGCGTTTCGCATTTCGTTGTTTGTTTAGACATAAATGTCTAGAAAATCACTAATTATGGTAAGCGTAAATCTCAGTGAATTACTTGTTATCAATTACGTTATCTAGTTTTCAAAGAACAACTTCTTGGTGGAGCCTAGCGGGATCGAACCGCTGACCTCCTGCGTGCAAGGCAGGCGCTCTCCCAGCTGAGCTAAGGCCCCATATGAATTTAAGAGATGGTGGGCCTAAATGGACTCGAACCATCGACCTCACGCTTATCAGGCGTGCGCTCTAACCAGCTGAGCTATAGGCCCATCTCACAAGTGTGAATAAAAGAATATTTTTGACGTACAAAAAAGTACGCGCAAATAATTCCTCGCTTACTTCTAAAGTAAACTCGCTATTCACTTAGAGGGAACAAAGTTCTCTCAAAACTAAACAAAAACCAAAAGCGTCCTCATATCTTCCTTAGAAAGGAGGTGATCCAGCCGCACCTTCCGATACGGCTACCTTGTTACGACTTCACCCCAATCATCTACCCCACCTTAGGCGGCTGGCTCCTTGCGGTTACCCCACCGACTTCGGGTGTTGCAAACTCTCGTGGTGTGACGGGCGGTGTGTACAAGGCCCGGGAACGTATTCACCGCGGCATGCTGATCCGCGATTACTAGCGATTCCAGCTTCATGCAGGCGAGTTGCAGCCTGCAATCCGAACTGAGAATGGTTTTATGGGATTGGCTAAACCTCGCGGTCTCGCAGCCCTTTGTACCATCCATTGTAGCACGTGTGTAGCCCAGGTCATAAGGGGCATGATGATTTGACGTCATCCCCACCTTCCTCCGGTTTGTCACCGGCAGTCACCTTAGAGTGCCCAACTGAATGCTGGCAACTAAGATCAAGGGTTGCGCTCGTTGCGGGACTTAACCCAACATCTCACGACACGAGCTGACGACAACCATGCACCACCTGTCACTTTGTCCCCCGAAGGGGAACCTTCTATCTCTAGAAGTGGCAAAGGATGTCAAGACCTGGTAAGGTTCTTCGCGTTGCTTCGAATTAAACCACATGCTCCACCGCTTGTGCGGGCCCCCGTCAATTCCTTTGAGTTTCAGTCTTGCGACCGTACTCCCCAGGCGGAGTGCTTAATGCGTTAGCTGCAGCACTAAAGGGCGGAAACCCTCTAACACTTAGCACTCATCGTTTACGGCGTGGACTACCAGGGTATCTAATCCTGTTCGCTCCCCACGCTTTCGCGCCTCAGCGTCAGTTACAGACCAGAGAGTCGCCTTCGCCACTGGTGTTCCTCCACATCTCTACGCATTTCACCGCTACACGTGGAATTCCACTCTCCTCTTCTGCACTCAAGTTTCCCAGTTTCCAATGACCCTCCCCGGTTGAGCCGGGGGCTTTCACATCAGACTTAAGAAACCGCCTGCGCGCGCTTTACGCCCAATAATTCCGGACAACGCTTGCCACCTACGTATTACCGCGGCTGCTGGCACGTAGTTAGCCGTGGCTTTCTGGTTAGGTACCGTCAAGGTGCGAGCAGTTACTCTCGCACTTGTTCTTCCCTAACAACAGAGTTTTACGATCCGAAAACCTTCATCACTCACGCGGCGTTGCTCCGTCAGACTTTCGTCCATTGCGGAAGATTCCCTACTGCTGCCTCCCGTAGGAGTCTGGGCCGTGTCTCAGTCCCAGTGTGGCCGATCACCCTCTCAGGTCGGCTACGCATCGTTGCCTTGGTGAGCCATTACCTCACCAACTAGCTAATGCGCCGCGGGCCCATCTGTAAGTGACAGCCGAAACCGTCTTTCCAACTTGAACCATGCGGTTCAAGATACTATCCGGTATTAGCTCCGGTTTCCCGGAGTTATCCCAGTCTTACAGGCAGGTTGCCCACGTGTTACTCACCCGTCCGCCGCTGACCTCCGAAGAGGTCCGCTCGACTTGCATGTATTAGGCACGCCGCCAGCGTTCGTCCTGAGCCAGGATCAAACTCTCCGAAGAAAATTTGTGACTCAATTTGTTGCTGACTTCAAAAATTTAAAACGTTTGGTACGCTTTTGGTTTTGTTTAGTTTTCAAAGAACTTATTGTGTCGCACTCTCTCGAAGCGACCCTTTTAATATACCATTTCTACCGAGTTAATGTCAATCATTTTTTTAAGAAATAATTTTCGTTAACTGCTTTATGTAGAAGGTTTGTTACTGACTTATAGAAGTATATCAGCATCTATTAAAATATGCAATAAGAAAAGAGCAAAAAGTTTGCTCTTAAATGATCTCTTCAATAAAAAGGTGTCTTTGTTCTTTCAGCGAAAGAATTTCCTCTGTTTCTTCTATCTTTACAAGTGGCCTGGTCGGATATTGATCTTCTATAAAAACGATCTCTGCTATTCTGCCGTCTGACAATCTGATATTTGTGCCTGAACTTAGTTTTAGTAGACCTTTCTTCAATTCGTTCAATGCTGTCAGATCGAATTTACCAAACTCATCTTGCATGAGCAGTTCTAGAGCTTTAAAAGGAGATTGTTTGCTCCTATGCGGTCTTTCGGAGACCATTGCCTGATACGCATGAGCAAGAGCCGCTATTTTGCCGAATACATGAAGCTGATCAGCCTTCGCTCCCAGAGGGTACCCGCTCCCGTCAAGCCGTTCATGATGCTGCAGCACTCCAAGCCTAACAGCCTCTTTCAAAGAAACGATATTTTTAAGCATTTTGTAGCTGTAAACAGGATGCTGCTTTATTTCTTTAAACTCTTTGTCAGTGAGAGCTGTCTTTTTAGTCAGAAATCCTTGTTCTATTTTTGTCATGCCGCAGTCACAGAGAAGACCTGCCATAGCGACCTGTATCGTATCACCATAAGAAAAGCCCATACTCTTTCCCAAATAAGCGCTTACTAAGGCTGCTGATACTGAATGGTGGTAAAGATGGTCATCATGTTTTGTATAATTGTAGGTCTTAAATATTTCATGGGGCTCTTTCAGTCCCTGCTCTGCAGCAGGAATTAATAGATTTCTGATTTTCGAGATATCAACTAATGCACCGGATTGCCAGTCAAGATACAATTGCTTAAAGGCAAGTACAGCGTTTATATACAATTCCTCAAAATCATTGCTTTGTTTTATTTCTGCTGTTTTTTCACTAAGAGAAGATTCCAGTAGTGCCCCATCAGGTTTAAAAGCATATCCATTTTCAAGGTATGGCTCTACATCAACTTCATCTATTAAAAAAGCCTGCAGGATTTGCAGAAGATCTTGATCTAAGATTGTTTGTCTTCGCATTAACGGTTTGGACGATTTGGAAAATACGTCTTTTGACAGAATGCATCCTTCAGATAGCTGATTAATATGGACTCTCATATGGATCCCTCCCAACCATATTATAAACGATTCCATTTAGTAAAAAATGGTTTTCGGAAATAAATAAAGGCTGTGCTCGAAATGATTATTGCTTTCCGTAGTATAAACCGATCGCATTCTAAGTTTCCTATCGCACTCTTATCAAGGAATAAACAAATACTGAAGTTAATTAGTTCCCAAGCCGATCTTTTACTGACAAATGCAAGCAACAAAGTTGCGAAAAGAGCATGAAAAAAGACATAGCTTTTTGGGCTATGTCTTTCATTTGCTTATTCTTCTGAATCTGGTTCATCAGAGATGGAGTCTTCGACAGAATTTTCTTCAGTTGAGTTTTGTTCTGCAGATGAATCTTCCAGTGACCCTTCTTCATTCTCCAAAAGCTCATCATCTTCCGGTTCGAGCTCTTCTTTTTCTACGACAGCAACAGTTGCAACATGCTCTTCGTCACCAAGTTTAATCAGCTTAACACCTTGTGTATTACGGCCGGTTGTAGAGATACTGTCGATAGCCATCCGGATAAGAACGCCGCTTGCTGTAATCAGCATGAGGTCCTCTTCTCCTGTAGAAGGCTTAACAGAAATCACTGTACCATTTTTCTCCGTGACGTTACATGTTTTAATTCCTTTACCGCCTCTGCTTTGAATCCGATATTCAGCGGCGGGCGTTCGTTTCCCGAATCCATTTCGGGTTACGACAAGAACATCGACATCTTCTTCAAGGATTTCCATTCCGACAACTTCATCGTCAGAGTCGAGTGTAATCCCTTTTACACCAGTCGCGGTACGTCCCATTGAACGCACATCTGTTTCAGGGAAACGAATCAGCATTCCTTTTTTCGTGCCGATCATGATGTGCTTTGTTCCATCTGTTAAACGGACGGAAATCAGTTCATCGTTTTCACGCAGGTTAACTGCGATCAAGCCGCCTTTTCTTATATTTGCAAATTGAGTAAGAGGTGAACGTTTAGATATTCCTTCTTTTGTTGTAAAGAATAACGACCAATCATCAACGAATTCAGAAACAGGAATGATGGCATTCACCCATTCGCCTTTTTCTATTTCCAGAAGGTTAATAATCGGAAGCCCTTTAGCTGTTCTTCCGTACTCTGGAATTTCATACCCTTTTGCACGGTAAACCTTCCCTTTATTAGTAAAGAAAAGAATCGTGTCATGAGTAGATGTTGTTAAAAGATGTTCTACGAAATCATCCTCATTCGTCCCCATACCCTGAATCCCTCTGCCTCCGCGGCGCTGGCTGCGGTAGGTTGAGATAGGCAGTCTCTTAATATAGCCATTATGAGTAAGAGTAATAACGATATTTTCAACAGGAATCAGATCTTCATCTTCGATCATTTCAATTCCGCCGGATACAATTTCTGTGCGGCGCACATCGTTAAAACGATCTTTAATTTCTTCTAATTCCTCGCGGATAATTTCAAGGACTTTTTCTTCGTCTGCCAGGATTGCTTTTAATTCTGCAATCAGCTGTACAAGTCCCTGGTATTCTTCTTCGATTTTCTCTCTTTCAAGTCCTGTTAAACGCTGCAGACGCATATCAAGAATCGCCTGTGCCTGTTTTTCAGAAAGGGAGAAATTATCCATCAGGCCTTGACGCGCAATATCAGTTGTCTGAGAGCTGCGGATCAGGGCGATCACTTCATCCAGGTGATCCAATGCAATTCTCAAACCCTCTAAAATATGCGCACGTGCTTCCGCTTTGCGAAGTTCAAACGCTGTACGGCGGCGGATAATAACCTTCTGATGATCCAGATAGTATACTAAGAACTGTTTAAGGTTCAATACTTGAGGCTGGCCATTTACAAGTGCGAGCATATTGATGCCGAAGCTTGTCTGAAGGGCAGTCTGTTTGTATAGATTATTTAAAAGAACATTTGAATTGGCATCTTTGCGCACTTCAATAACGATGCGCATTCCGTTGCGGTCTGATTCATCGCGCAGATCGGTGATACCTTCAATTTTCTTGTCACGCACAAGCTCAGCAATTTTTTCAATTAACTTCGCTTTATTTACCTGATAAGGAAGTTCTCTTACGATAATGACTTCTTTACCTGATGCCTTTTCCTCTATTTCCACTTTAGCCCGGATTGTAATAGATCCGCGGCCTGTTTCATAAGCTTTGCGAATTCCGCTTCGGCCAATAATCTGACCAGCTGTCGGGAAATCCGGCCCCGGAATGATTTCCATCAGCTCAGGAATGCTCACATCCGGATCTTTACTTACAGCAAGTACACCGTCGATGACTTCTCCCAGCTGATGTGGAGGGATATTTGTTGCCATGCCGACTGCGATACCCGCTGCGCCGTTTACGAGCAAATTAGGGTATCGGGACGGAAGGACAACCGGCTCTCGTTCTGAACCGTCATAGTTGTCCTGATAGTCGATTGTATCTTTATTGATATCGCGAATAAGTTCCATCGCAATTTTGGACATGCGCGCCTCTGTATAACGCATAGCCGCGGCTCCGTCGCCATCGACTGAACCGAAGTTGCCATGTCCATCTACAAGCATATATCGGAAGTTGAAATTTTGTGCCATGCGGACCATTGAATCATAAACAGCACTGTCACCATGAGGGTGATACTTACCGATAACTTCCCCGACGATACGGGCAGATTTCTTAAACGGTTTATCAGATGTCATCCCTAAATCATTCATCGCATATAAAATACGGCGGTGAACAGGCTTTAACCCGTCACGAACATCGGGAAGCGCACGCGAAACAATAACACTCATCGCATAATCCAAAAAAGATGAGCGCATTTCATGACTAATATTAATCTCTTTTACTTGAGGGGTTTTATTTTCTTCCATGTTTGAACCTCCCTAATCTATATAGCTATATAGCTCCAGCCAGAAAAGCGGAAGCGCCTTGTTTAACCGAGAATCCAGGCGCTGGAGCTTGACAAAGATGCGCAATTTTTTATACTTTCTTATCTCAAAAAAAAACGGGAGCTAAAGGTCTCCGGAAACTTTTGATCTTTCAAATCTTGTTGACAATATATCAAACTGATTATGTATGGCTGAATAAAATTAAATAATAGCCTACTCTCCATTATATCAATAAACCTATGACATTACACGTCAAATTCAGATAAAAATGCGATTCAATCAAAGAATCCCTGCCTGTTGAGGCAAGGATTCTAGTTTTGTGATTCTTTTAATTCAGTATAGATAACCATTCTTTCTTCATGCGCACGAACTTCTTGATTAAATATACCTGTGCATGTAATTAAACCTGAGTTTGCTTGAGTTACCTTAAGGACTGATATCTCTACCAAAAAGGGTACAATTCCTTCTCTATCTTCTTTTAATTTCATACTTTCCGGGGACGATAGAATTTATTTATTTATCAGAATTATCCTTTGTGTCGTCTGCCTCATCTGTACTGAGATCCGTCTTATCCCCCTTTTTTTGCATGCTGCTCTGAACTTGCACAGCCGGAATGCATAAGGAGGAATATAAGAAGGTTTACCAGCAATTTCATCAGATGATATTCTCTTTTCTCACCCTTGTTTGGATAGAAAAAAGAGGACATCTCTGCCCCCTTGCTTCATCCTGCTTAGTTATTTACAGATTTCCTGCGAGCAATTATTGCAATCACAGTGGAAGCCAGGATAAATCCAAAAAAGCTCCATAAAATTGCACTGCTGTTTGTTTCGCATATTCCGCCCATACCTGTTTTAGGCATATCAGATGGTTTTTTGCCTTCGAATTTTTCAGGGAACTGATCAACAATCGCGTCAGACATTGCTTGGCCTACTCTAAACATATGCGTGTATGCAACATGAATATTTTCATAAGCTGCAGGATATTTTTTGCCGGTATAGCTTTTGAATGCATTCAGCAATTATTCAATATGCTCTTTGAGGCCCGCCTCAAGGTCAGCCGCTTTTAAGCGTCCCTCTGGATCATATTTCAAAACTTGTTTTCACAAAAAGAAAAAAACATCCTTACCGGATGTTTTTCGGCTGTTACCAGTAATAAGGGTAGTACGGATATGGATACGGCGGATAGTACGGATAATACGGATAGCTATAACCAAATCCAGGAGTTAATAATGCTCCTGCTGCAAGCCCTCCAATAAACCCAGTTGCAAACGGAAATCCAAAACCCGGTCTTCCAAAACCAAACCCGGGTCTGCCGAATCCAAATCCAGGTCTTCCAAAACCAAATGGACGCCGTAAGTCTCCTTGATTATAAAATGGCTGATTATTCATCATTACGCCTCCTGCTTAGATAAATTGCCTACTTACTATAAAAAGATATGCGGGACAACTTTAAAAGTAGTGGGCTCTTTGCGAATTCATAAGCAGGAGAAAAAAAAGAACAGGCAAAGCACGAATTCTGCTTTCCTGTTCTTTTTGATTAAGCTGTATTTCCGAATCTGAATTTCTTGCTAGATATCCAGATTTTTTACGTATTGAGCATTGCCTTCAATGAAATTTCGGCGGGGCTCTACTTTGTCACCCATTAGGATGTCAAATGTTTCGTCTGCTTCCATCGCATCTTCTAAAGTAACTTGAAGGAATGTTCTTGTGTTGGGGTCCATCGTTGTTTCCCAAAGCTGCTCAGGGTTCATTTCCCCAAGACCTTTGTAGCGCTGGATGCCCGGTTTTGGATTAGCCGGCAGTTCTGCCATCAGCTTCTCCATTTCTCTGTCGTTGTATGCATACTCAATTCGTTTACCCTGCTGCACTTTATATAAAGGCGGCTGCGCAATGTAGACAAATCCATTTTCAATGATTTGACGCATGTAGCGGTAGAAGAATGTGAGCAGAAGCGTCCGGATATGGGCGCCATCCACGTCAGCATCAGTCATGATAACTATTTTATGATAACGCGCCTTTGATATATCGAAATCCTCTGCAATACCTGTTCCGAGAGCAGTGATAATCGTACGGATCTCGTTATTGGAAAGAATTTTATCCAGCCGTGCTTTTTCAACATTTATAATTTTCCCTCTAAGCGGAAGGATTGCCTGGAAATGACGGTCACGGCCTTGTTTTGCAGAACCTCCCGCAGAATCACCCTCAACGACATATAATTCAGAAATAGCAGGGTCTTTAGAAGAACAGTCTGCAAGTTTACCCGGCAAGTTCGAAATTTCAAGTGCGCTTTTGCGGCGTGTTAATTCACGTGCTTTTTTTGCTGCAAGGCGGGCTCTCGATGCCATTAATCCTTTTTCCAGGATTTTCTTGGCTGTTGAAGGGTTTTCCAATAAAAACTTCTCAAAACCTTCTGCAAAAAGATTATCAGTAACCGTTCGTGTTTCCGAGTTGCCTAATTTTGTTTTGGTTTGTCCTTCAAACTGCGGGTCAGGATGCTTAACAGAGATAATCGCAGTTATTCCTTCACGGACATCATCACCCGTCAGATTGGCATCATTTTCTTTAAATGCGCCATTTTTACGGGCATAGTCATTAATTACTCGAGTAAGAGCTGTTTTAAATCCAGCTTCATGAGTTCCGCCTTCATACGTATGAATATTGTTGGCAAAAGAATAAATATTGCTTGTGTAAGAATCATTGTATTGCAAGGCAACCTCAACTGTAATGCCATCCTTTGCGCCTTCCATATAGACAGGCTCTTCATGTATGACTTCACGTGTACGGTTTAAATGCTCGACATATGACTTAATTCCGCCCTCGTATAAGTATTCCTTTTTGCGTTTATTTTCGCGTTTATCTTCGATCGTAATTTTAATATTACGGTTTAAGAAAGCTAATTCTCTTAAGCGATTTGCAAGGGTGTCAAAGTCATATTCAACCGTTTCCGTGAAAATTTCCGGATCAGGGCAAAAGTGAGTGGTCGTCCCTGTTAGTTCACTTTCTCCTATGACTTCCAAATCACCAGCAGGAACACCGCGCTCGAATTTTTGATAATGAATTTTGCCTTCACGGTAAACAGTTACCTCAAGGACTGTCGAAAGCGCGTTAACTACAGATGCACCAACGCCATGCAGTCCGCCTGATACTTTGTAGCCTCCGCCGCCGAACTTACCTCCGGCATGGAGAACGGTCATGATGACTTCAACCGCAGGGCGTCCCATCTTTTCATGAATCCCGACCGGAATACCGCGGCCATTGTCTTTTACGGTAATGCTGTTATCTTCTTCAACAATAATGTTAATTTCGTCACAGTAACCAGCAAGCGCTTCGTCAATACTGTTATCAACAATTTCCCAAACGAGATGGTGAAGACCTTTCGCTGCTGTTGATCCAATATACATCCCAGGACGTTTCCGGACAGCTTCTAAGCCTTCTAATACTTGTATTTGGTTTTCATCATAAGTTTGCTGTTCGACTTGTTTTTGTTCCATCGCCACTATGATCACCTACACTTTTCTTAAGGGCTTATAAAAATTATTGGGAATGATTTTTGAATGGTTCATCCGCAACCATTTCTATGTCAAATGTGAATTTCGCGCGTTTTTTCAACGTGCCTGAAGCAAGAGGGGAAAAATAGATTTTATCTGTGGTTACAACAATAGACTTTGTCTCGCCGCTCGCAAGCTTGACTGTATGATTCTGATGTTTTTCTAAAAACTCACTGACTATGCCGGATGTTTTTGAAGATTGATGATCAACAATCATGACAACTTCTTTTGAGGGAATCACAAAATTGTCTCCCAGGTGAATATACAAGAAAAACCACCTCTTTTCAGCGTGTCAGCCTGCCTTTTGCAACACGGTATGTCGTTGCTTCTTTCAGCGTCTGATGGTCAATGCCTTCAACACTTGTTGTAGTAACAAATGTCTGCACTTTCCCCTGAATCGTATTTAATAAATGCGATTGTCTGTAATCGTCGAGTTCTGATAAAACATCATCGAGAAGCAAAATCGGGTATTCTCCAATTTCCTCATGGATCAATTCGATTTCTGCAAGCTTCAGCGATAGTGCGGTTGTCCGCTGCTGTCCCTGAGAACCGAATGTCTGCACATCGCGCCCATTCACAAAAAATAAGAGATCATCTCTGTGGGGACCAGCTAGTGTTGCACCGCGCTCGATTTCTCTATCTTTTATTTTATCAAACTTCTCTTCATATGCTTCTATCATTTTCGACAAACTTGCCTCTTCTGATACATCCACAGATGCTTTATACTCAATTGTTAACGTTTCAAGTCCTCTGCTGATGCCTGTGTGAATCGGCTGGGCCCACTTTTGCAGCTTCTCTATGAACTCAATCCGTTTTAAAATGACTTTTGCGGCAGACTCTGATAGCTGTGAAGTTAGTACGTCAAGCATAGTGCGATCGGTTTGTTTGCGCATCTGCATCTGCTTTAAATACTGATTCCGCTGCAGCATTATTTTTTGAAATCTATTTAAATCATGCAGATAGATAGGAGAAACCTGTCCAATTTCCATATCAATAAAACGTCTTCGGATTTGGGGGCTTCCCTTCACGAGATTGAGATCCTCGGGTGCAAACATAATGACATTCATTGCCCCTACATACTGGCTCAATTTCTGCTGTTCAATATGATTCAGCTTCGCTTTTTTTCCTTTTTTCGAGACAACGAGCTGCATAGCGACAGAGCCGCTGTACTTTTCTACTCTGCCTTCTATTTTAGCATATTCCTTGTCCCAATAGATAAGATCTTTGTCATTTGAGGTGCGATGAGACTTCGCCATGGCTAAAACGTAGATCGCTTCCATCACATTTGTCTTGCCTTGGGCATTCTCCCCTAAAATAACATTGACCTTATTTTCAAACTCCACGGTAAGCTCTTCATAGTTCCTGTAATTCCGCAGCGTTAATTCTTTGATAAACAAATCCGTTCACCAACTTTAGTTTTTGCTCTTTTTTAAAGAGAGTGTTCATTCAGATTATCTTATTTAAAATGGCGGACTTTTTAGAAAAGAGCCTTAGTTTTTCACGATGAAAGAGCCAAAATCTGGAATATCAACCGTATCATCAGCAACCAGTTTTTTTCCGCGGCGGTTTTCAGGCTCGCCATTTACAAAAATCGCATATTCCTGCAAAAACCATTTGGCCATACCGCCTGTCTGAATGACTTCAGCAAGCTTTAAGAACTGTCCAAGCGTAATGTATTCTGTCTCAATTTTTACTGGTTTTATTGCCACTACGGATCGCCTTCTTTCTTTAAGTCTCCAACAGTTAATTTTACTAAACTTCTTTATACTTTAACAATACATAATTAAACCTTTAAAAACTTTGCTTTATATCTGTTCGTTATCAAGAATTGCAGTGTCCGTCTCAGGTGAACAGAAAGCAGGTATAAGGTCCCGTGAATGGAAAAGAAAAGCTGCCAGCTTGTGCCAGCAGCTTGTTTAATTAATACGTTCTGACAGGAAGAATTAACTGGAGAATGGAATCGTCTTCTGGAGTGCGGATCAAAAATGGTCTCATTGCACCCGTAAAGCTGATTTTAATTTCCGTTCCTTCAAGTGCTTTTAATGCATCCATCATATATTTTGCACTGAACGAGATTTTTAATTCTTCTCCTGTTATTTCCTGAGTCTGAACTTCCTCAATTACTTTTCCGATTTCCGGTGTGTTTGAAGAAACTTCTACAATGCCTTCTTCAAGGGTTGAAAACTTAACCACGTTATTTCTTCCTTCTTTCGCAAGAAGGGATGCACGGTCGATGGCTTGAAGGAATTCTTTTGTATTCAGTACCATGTCCGTTTTGCTCTCAGCAGGAATAAGTCTCGTTGTATCTGGATAGTTGCCATCCAATAGCCTTGAGAAGAAAAGTAAATTTTCAGCTTTAAAAAGGACTTGGCTCTCAGTAATGACAATTTCAATTTCATCACTTGTGTCTGCAAGAATTTTGCTTAATTCATTTAAGCTTTTTCCAGGAATAACGACATTATAAGAGCTGTCTGTCTCTGTTTCAATTTTTGCTTTGCGGAGCGCCAGACGGTGACTGTCTGTTGCAATACAGGTTAATTCTCTATTTTCAAGCTTCCAGTTGACCCCTGTCAAAATGGGACGAGTTTCTGAAGTTGAGACGGAGAAAACCGTTTGACGGATCATCGTTTTTAATAGATCTGTCGGTACTTTAAAACTATTATGTTCTTCTACTTGCGGCAGATGAGGATATTCTTCTGCATCTAGACCGTTCAGATTAAATTCTGCTTTGCCTGAACGGATGACGGTCATATGATGGCCAAGAACTTCTATTTCTACCGATTCTTTCGGAAGTTTTTTAACGATTTCACTAAAAAAGCGTGCTTGAAGAACGATGCTTCCAGTTTGTTTGATTTCAGCAATTTCTTTGCCGTTTTCTTCTGTAGGAATAAAAGATTCAATGGAGATGTCTGAATCACTTCCTGTAAGTGTGACACCTTCTTCTGTTGCAACAATTTTAATTCCTGTCAAAATCGGGATCGTTGTTCTTGAAGATACAGCCTTCATAACATCTTGAACACTTTGAACTAACCGATCTTTTTGGATGATAAATTTCATTTAGGGAAATCCTCCTTTTTTTTCGTATGGGAGCATATTTCATTGAGCCACTTAATATATATATTATTTAAAGAAAAAATAGTAGAAGTACTAGTAGGGCCTGTGGAAATGTGTATAACTCTGTTGACGAAAGGAAACACAGCCTATCCACCTGTGGACAGACTGTGTATGAATCGTGCTTGGTTATTCACATTATCCATATTAATTTTTATAAGTGCAAGCTTTTTTATGAGCCCTTTAGCATGCTTTCGATCTCTTTTAGCTGTTTAACAAGCTGATCATCGGCCTGAAGCAGCTTAGAAATTTTTTCGTGGGCATGAATAACTGTCGTATGATCACGGCCTCCGAATTCTTCGCCAATTTTAGGCAATGAGGAATCCGTTAATTCTCTGGAAAGATACATGGCGATTTGTCTTGGGAACGCCACTGATTTTGTGCGTTTTTTTGCTTTGAAGTCTTCTAATTTTACACTGAAGTGCTGGCCGACCATGCGCTGGATATCAGCAATCGTAATCATTCTCGGCTTAGAACTTGGAATAATATCCTTTAGAGCCTCAGCTGCCAGATCCGCATTTATATCCTTATTAATTAAAGATGAATAAGCTACAACTCGAATAAGTGCTCCTTCTAGCTCACGAATATTTGAATCGATTTGATTCGCAATGTAAAGCATAACCTCATTCGGAATATCAAGCCCTTCAGCTTTTGCTTTCTTTCTGAGGATGGCGATCCTTGTTTCTAAATCAGGCGGTGTAATATCTGTGATTAAACCCCATTCAAACCTTGAACGAAGACGGTCTTCCAAGGTTGGAATTTCTTTTGGAGGACGGTCGCTTGAGATAACAATTTGCTTGCTTTCTTCATGGAGCGTATTAAACGTATGGAAAAACTCCTCTTGAGTTTGTTCTTTACCCGCAAGAAATTGAATATCATCTATAAGCAGCACGTCGACACTGCGGTATTTGTTGCGGAAGTCTTTCGCTTTGTTGTCGCGAATGCTATTGATAAATTCATTTGTAAACTTTTCTGATGATAAATAAACGACTTTAGCGTTAGGCTTATGGTCAATCACATAGTGGCCAATCGCGTGCATTAAATGCGTTTTTCCAAGTCCGACTCCCCCATAAATAAACAGCGGGTTATAAGCTTTGGCGGGTGCTTCGGCTACAGCAAGAGAAGCTGCATGGGCAAAACGGTTCCCGGATCCGATTACGAATGTGTCAAACGTATATTTCGGATTAAGCATATTTTGCGGAAGCTCGATCTGTTCTTCCTCTTTATTCATCGGCCTTATGGGTGACTTCGGCATAAAATCAACGTCATTCTGATTTTGGGGAATAATAAACTTAATCAGCAGTTCCTCGCCGGTCAGCTCATAAATGGTATTGGCAATTAAATGCAGATACCTGGATTCAAGCCAGTCACGCGCAAATTCATTTGGTGCAGTGATTGTTAATGTATCTCCCTTAAGAGCATGGGCTTTAGTGGATTTAAGCCATGTTTCAAAACTTGGCTTGCTCAGCTTTTTTTCAATTTCTGATAAAGCTTTGCTCCATAATTCATCAATATTCTCCAT